>JAWVFN010000244.1:0-4026 GCA_033855935.1 Solirubrobacterales bacterium
GCGTCCTCGGCGTTCAGGAGCCGTTCGCGCGCCTCTTCACCCAGGGCATGATCACCCGCGACGGGGCGAAGATGTCGAAGTCGAAAGGCAACACGGTGAGCCCCGCCGAGTACGTGTCGAAGTTCGGTGCTGACGCCGCCCGCTGCTACATCTGTTTCATGGGGCCACCCGAGAAGGGCGGCGACTGGAGCGACGATGGCATCGCCGGTGTCAACCGCTTCCTCGGGCGCCTCTGGAGACTCTGTGACGAAGTGGTTGAAAGGACGGCTTCGCCGTCAACCGCCGCCTCCTCCGCTTCGCGTCCGGGGGCGGCGGGGGAGGGCGCGGGCGGGGTGGGCCAAATCAGCCGAGTGCTATTGGCGAAGAGTCACTGGGCGATCGAGAGGGTCACCGGCGACTTCAACCGCGACTTCCAGTTCAACACGGCGATCTCGGCGGTGATGGAGCTCGTCAACGAGGCCTACCGGCTCAAGGACGATCTATACGGAGACCCGGAGGGTGAGGCTGCGCTGCGCTTCGCCACCGCTACCGCGGGCTCACTGCTCTTCCCATTCGCCCCACACCTCGGCGCCGAGATCTATGAGCTGATCGAGGGAACCCGCGTCTGGGAGCAGCCCTGGCCCAAGCCAGATCCGGCGCTGCTTTCCAGCGACACGTTCACCCTCGTGCTTCAAGTGAACGGCAAGCTCCGCGACCGGATCGAGGCGCCCGCCGAGGCTGGCGAGGGCGAGCTGCTCGAGCTCGCGCGCGCCAGCGAGAAGGTGAGCCAGCACATCGACGGCAAGGACGTCGTCAAGGAGGTCGTCGTGCCGGGCAA
This sequence comes from Solirubrobacterales bacterium, assembly GCA_033855935.1. Taxonomy (GTDB): domain Bacteria; phylum Actinomycetota; class Thermoleophilia; order Solirubrobacterales; family 70-9; genus JAWVFN01. The sequence continues at coordinate 818 of JAWVFN010000244.1, forward strand.
ACTCGTCAACATCGTCGTTCGTTGAGTTCACCGGTCGACTCTGTTTTCGAGGCCCCGGTCTGCTAGAAACCCGCGGGCATGCTCGTTCGGCGGCTCGCGGAGGCACCCTCTGAAGACTGGCACCAGCTCAGGACCCGGATCCTGATGGACGCCGGCGAACTCGGCTCGCGCCATCTCTCGGTCGCCTGGATCGAAGTCCCCTCCGGCGCCGAGCAGCAGCTCCATTCGCACGAGGAGGCCGAGCAGGCATACATCGTCGTCAGCGGTCGCGGCATCATGACCGCCGCCGGTGACAGCCAGGAGCTCGGGGTGGGCGACCTGTCGATGGTCTCGCCCGCCACCGACCACTCCGTCTCCAACAACGGCGACGTCGATCTCTGCATCCTCTCGATCCAATCGCCGCCGGTGACGCTCGCCGAGGTTTTCGGCTCGCAGCTCGCGACCGACGTTGTCGGCGCCTACGAAGACGACGAGTAGTTCCCGAGGGCCTGAAGGCCTGACGGACTTCCGCATCGCCTGAGTAGCGCTTTGCTTGCAGACTGACCACCACGGCTGAGCCCCTCCCGGCGACGATCCCCGCGTGCCGGAGTTGAGCCGCTCGCAGATCCTCGTCTACGGCGCCGTTGGGGTGGCGCTGCTGCTGCTCGGTGCGCGCTGGATACGGGCCGCGGACCAGCAGGCGCCCGCCTCCTCGGGCGGCGTCAGCTTCGCTGCCGACTCCTCCTCGGGCTCCTCGACTGGATCGGGCAGCGGCGGGCGCGATGTCGTCGTCCACGTCGCCGGCGCGGTTCGCAAGCCCGGCGTCTACATCTTGCCGGCGGGCTCGCGGGTTGACGACGCGGTCAAGCGGGCGGGTGGAATAACCGGTGGCGGCAGCCCGGACGCGATCAACCTCGCGGCGCGGCTCAGCGACGGCCAGCAGGTGGTTGTCCCATCGACCAGGGCCGGGGGCGGCCCCGCCGCGGCGACGGCTGCCGACGGCCCGATCAGTCTCGGTAGCGCCACCGTCGAGCAACTCGACACGATCGAAGGGATCGGGCCGGTCACCGCGCAGAACATCCTCGACTACCGCGACCAGCACGGTGGCTTCTCCTCGGTCGAGGAGGTCGATCAGGTTCCCGGCATCGGCCCGGCGACGATGGAGGCGCTGAAGAGCCGGCTCCAGCCTTGAGCGAGGGGCAGGCCGGCTCGGTCTTGCTCGCTCTCGCAGCTGCGGGCCTGGTCCTCGTCCGTTTGCGGGGCACCGGAGTCGCCCCGCTGCGGGTCGCCGCGGTGGTGCTCGTCGCGGCCGTCGCCGCATTGGGACTCGCTGCGGCACGGCTCGCGGCGATCGACGGCGGCGCCTACCGCGGCCCCATAGGCCGACGGGCCACCGTGACGGGATTCGTGGTTGCGGTCCCGCGCCGCTCCTTCGGCGAGGTCCGTGTCGAGGTCGCGACCCCGGACGGCAAGCTGCTGCTCAGCGCTCACGAGCCCGTCCCGGATCTGCCCACAGGCAGCGAGGTGCGGGCCACCGGTGTACTGGCCGAGCCGGATCCGTACCTCGCTTCGACTCTCCACCGTCACGGAATCGCCGAAGCCCTCGACGCCGACCGCGTCGAGCTCACCGGCGGGCGCCGCGGAGGCCTGCAGGGGCTGCTCGACGGGATCCGCTCGCGCGCGATCGCGGCAGTGGATCGCGGGCTTGGCGAGCGTGAGGCCGCCGTTGCGCGCGGCTTCGCACTCGGCGAGGACGACCGCATCGACCCGCAGACGAGCGACGACTTCCAGCGCTCGGGCCTCCAGCACCACCTCGCGGTCAGCGGCGAGAACGTCCTGCTGCTGGCGATCCTGGCGATGCCGCTGCTGGCAATCGCCGGCCTCTCGCTGCGCGCTCGGTTCGTCTGCGTGCTCGCTCTGATCGCGATCTACGTCCCGGTCTGCGGCGCCACACCTTCGATCCAGAGGGCGGGGATCATGGGGGCCGCCGGGGTGGTTGCGGCGCTCGCCGGACGGCCGCGGTCGCGGCTCTACGCGGTGCTGCTCGCCGCCTTCGTGACGCTGGCCCTCAACCCGCGGGTCGAGGGCGACGTCGGCTGGCAGCTCAGCTTCGCGGCCGTGATCGGCATCTTCCTCTGGACACATCGGATCGCGGCTCTGCTCCCAGGCGGCGACTCGCGAGGGTGGCAGCGCGCGCTCGCCGAGGGCGCGGCGATGACAATCGCGGCGACGATCGCCACGGCACCGCTGATGGCGCACAGCTTCGATCGCGTCTCGGTGCTCTCGCTGCCCGCCAACCTCGTCGCCCTGCCCGCCGTCGCGCCGGCGATGTGGCTGGGGATGCTCTCGGCGGCCGCCGGGCAGTTCCCGGTGATCGCAACCGTCTGCGTTCCCCTCAACGCCGCCCACGGGTTGGTGATCGCCTATATCGAGCAGGTCGCGCACTGGTTCGCGGCGCCCCCGTGGGCTGTCGCATCGGTTCGCCTCGCGAGTTGGCCGTCGGTGATCGGGGCCTACGCGGTGCTCGGGACCTGCGTCTGGCTGGCGCTGCGCGCGGCGGAGCGCCGTCGCGACCTCGAGCCGGGCGGCCGGCGTCTGCTTCGCCCGCGGCTCGCGCTCGCGGCGGTGCTCTTCGCGGTGGCGGTGCTCGCCGCCGGGCCGAGCCTGCTCCGGTCGCGTGGCGCGGCCGCCGCGGGAGCCGCCGAGTTTCGGGTCAGCATCCTCGACGTCGGCCAGGGCGACGCGATCCTGTTGCGCCCACCGGGCGCCGAGCCGGTCCTCGTCGACGGGGGTCCGCCCGGCGACGACCTCGGGCGGCTTCTGGCCGACCACGGCGTCGAGCGGCTCGGCGCAGCGCTGCTCACTCATGAGCAGAGCGATCACGCAGGCGGCATCCTCGACATCCTCGGCCGCGTCCCGATCGGGGCCCTCGACTACGCGGAGGCCGGCCCGGTCCTGCTCGGCGAGGCGGTCGCGGCGGGCACGCGACCGCAGCGGCTGGCCGCCGGCGACGAGCTGCGTTTCGGCGAGCTTCGCCTCGACGTGCTCTGGCCGCCAAGGAACCTCCTGACCGAGGAGCCGATGGACGCCGCCCACCTCGACCAGGCCGGCATCGACCCCAACCGCCTCTGCCTCGTCGTCCTCGCCGAGTGGCGTCACTTCTCGATCCTGCTCACCGGCGACGCGGAGGAGGAGCTGGCGCCGGTGCAGCCCGGGCAGGTCGACGTGCT
>JAWVFN010000245.1:0-9685 GCA_033855935.1 Solirubrobacterales bacterium
TCGCTGGCCTCGTTCGGCGAGTCGGGCGGCGAGTTCAGCCAGGCCGCGAGCCCCGGCTTCATCGAGCTGTTCACGCTGCAGACCCGGCTCGCGCACAGGATCCGCAACAAGGAGGAGAAGTGAGCACGTTCTATGAGCTGGTGGGGCGGACCGTCGTCAACTTCGTCATGCGCCGCTACGGCTCCCAGATCCGCGCCGCCGGCGCCGTGACCGCCGCCGCCTCAGTGCTCGGCCTGGGCCTTTACCTCGCCACTCGCGAGGACGAAGACCCTGCAAGCTGAGTGTCTGTTTACATAATTCGGCCCAAATTCCGGGTATTGCGGGCAGGGTTGTGAGCGATTGCTAAGGTTGGCGCGCTCGTGTCCCGACCGCGTCGAAAGCGCCGTGGGCGCCTCGTCGCGCCGCTTGCCACCGCCGTCCTCGGCGCGTCGCTGATCGCGGCCTCGGGGGTCGCCAACGCCGATCTGCAGTCGCGGATCGACGCCGCCAAGAGCGAGGCCCAGGGGCTCGAGTCGCGGATCCAGGCGCGCGGCGATCGCATCTCCACGCTCGAGAGTCAGGCCGCCGACGCCCAGGCGCGGATCCAGAGCCTCAGCGGCGAGCTCGCTTCGGGCGAGCAGCGCTCCGCCGACCTCTCCAACCAGCTCGGCACCGCCGAGAGCGACCTGACAGCAGCGCGAGCCCGGCTCGGCCGCGCCCAGGGCGTGCTCGCGGCGCGGCTCGTCGACATCTACAAGAACGGCGAGGTCAGCTACGTCGACCTCGTGCTCTCCTCGAACGGCTTCGACGACCTCAGCTCGCGCGCCGGCTACCTACACGCGATCGAGACCGCCGACGCCCGCACCGCCGACCGCGTGCGCTCCCTCAACGACCAGGTGAAGGCGGAGGTCGACAGGATCACGTCGCTGCGCAGCGAGATCGACGACCACAACCGCCAGCTCGTCGACGCGCGCGCCACCGTCGACCAGACCCGCGCCGGGCTGAAGCAGCAGGCCGGCGAGCTCGCCTCGGCAAAGACCCAGGAGTCGAGCGACCTCGCCGACATCCGCTCCAAGATCTCAGACCTTCAGTCGCAGCTGGGCTCGGCCCAGCTCGGCGCACTGTTCGGCAACGGCCACTGGGCGATCCCCGAGTACATCGTCATGTGCGAGTCCGGCGGCAACTACCACGCCGTCAACGCCTCGAGCGGCGCCGGCGGCGCCTACCAGATCATGCCCGCGACCTGGCGCGCCCACGGCGGCCAGGGGCTGCCCCAGAACGCTCCGCCCGCGGAGCAGGACCGGATCGCCGCGCTGATCTGGGCCGACTCCGGGCCCGGCGCCTGGTCCTGCGCCTGAGCATCAACCGCCAGTGATTTGCGCGAGGTCCTTCGGCCTGAAAAGCGCATGCAGCGTTCCCGGCTCGACGCCGGCGAGGCCGCCCTTCTTCAGCTTCACCTTGCCGCCGCTCAGCTCGGCGACGGCGTTGGAGAGGTCGGGCTCGTGGCCGACGATCAGAGCCTCGCGCCCTGCGGCCAGGTCGCGGACGTCGATCAGGCCGCCGCGCAGGCGCTCCTCGATCTCGGGCTCCATGCCGAGCTCATCGCAGACGATCTTCGCCGTCTGCAACGCGCGCACCTTGGGGCTCGTCAAACAGACCTCAATCTCGATCTCGAACGCGACGATCGCCTTGCCGGCGTGGGCCGCCTGGCGCTTGCCCTTGTCGGTCAGCTGCCGGGAGGTGTCGTCGCCTCCGTGGGGCTCTGCGTCCCCGTGGCGCAGCAGCCAGATCAAGACTTAGGGGGCGGAGCCGTTCGAGTGGGCGGCGGACATCGGAGCGGTGAGCGTCGGCGCCGGCTCGCCCAGGTGATAACCCTGGCCGCGGTTGACGCCGAGCTCGAGCAGAACGTCGACCGTGGAGGCGTCGCCGACGAACTCGGCGATCGTCGTCATTCCGAGGCCGTCGGCGAGGGAGACGATGCCCTCGACCATCGCTCGGTCACGGGTGCTGCTGGTCAGGTTGCGGACGAACTCGCCGTCGATCTTCACGTAGTCGAAAGGCAGGTGCTTGAGGTAATAGAGAGAGCCGAAGCCGACGCCGAAGTCGTCGAGGGCGAGGCCGCAGCCGAAGCTCTTGACGGCCTCTGAGAACTCGATCGCCGAGGCCATGCTGCCGATCGCGGCCGTCTCGGTCACCTCGACCACGAGCCGCGAGGGCTCGATCGATGAGCGGCTGAGCTCGGCCTCGATCAGGTGCAGCAGCTCGGAATCGCCGATAGAGGAGCCCGAGAGGTTGACGTCGAGGATGCCGGCGCCGTCGCGCTCGAGCATCGAGATCGCCTCGGTGATCACGACCCGGTCGATCTCCTGGGCCATTCCATAGCGCTCGGCCGCGGCGAGGAAGTAGGTCGGGCCGACGTGGCGTTTTCCCTTGAGCAAACGGAGCAGCACCTCGTGCTGGTGGATGTCGCCGCTTTCGAGCTCGACGATCGGCTGCGCGTAGAGGACGAACCCCGCGAGCTCGGCTCGAAGGGCCCTCGAATCCAGTCTCTCCTGTGCTCCCGTTTCCATGAGCTAACTGCTCAAGAGGATGACACAGGACGCTGCCCGCAAAATGGGAAGTAGTCCGCAGTTCGGCGGGAATAACCCGAAATGAGGGTCCGCTTCGCTTGCGATGATCGCTGAGTGAGCAGGGCTTCAGCCGTCCATCTACATGTCCACAGCGAGTACTCGCTTCTGGATGGCGCCTGCAAGCTTTCGCCCGCCAAGAAGAAGAAGGGCCAGCCGCCGGACTGGATCTCGCTCGCCGAGCGCGCCGCCGAGCTCGATATGCCGGCCCTCGGCCTCACCGACCACGGGGTGATGAACGGCGCCATCGAGCACTACAAGGCCTGCCGCGCGGTCGGGATCAAGCCGATCATCGGCATGGAGGCCTATCTCGTCGACGATCGCAAGGCACTGAGCGCACCGCGGTACGAGCGCAACCACTTGACGCTGCTCGCCTCGAGCGACACCGGCTTCCGCAACCTGGTTCAGCTCACCTCCGCCGGCTTTCTCGAAGGCTTCTCGCGCGGCAAGGCCAACGTCGACATGGAGCTGCTCTCGCGGCACTCCGAGGGCGTCATCGCCCTCACCGGGTGCCTGCAGTCGCGCTTCTGCCGGCGGATCGTCGAGGACCGCCCCGACGACGCCCGCGCCCACATCGATGATCTGATTCAGACGTTTGGCGCCGAGCAGGTCTACTTCGAGCTGCAGCGCAACGGCATCGACGATCAGGAAAAGGCCAACAAGGGAATCGTCGAGGTCGCCAAGGAGGTGGGGCGGCCGCTGGTCGCCACCGCCGACGTCCACTACCTGCGCCGCGAGGACTACGAGAACCACGCGGCCCTGCTCTGCGTGCAGACGAAGTCGACGCTCGAGCAGCCGAAGCTGCGCTTCGACACCAACGAGTTCTACCTCAAGGACCCCAAGGAGATGTCGGAGTCGTTCGCCGAGTGGCCCGAGGCGGTGCCGATGACGCTCGAGATCGCCGAGCGCTGCGAGGTCGAGATCGAGCTCGGCAACCTGCTGCTGCCGCGCTACCCGACCGAGGACGGCTCCGAGCCCGAGGAGATGTTGCGCCGGATCGTCGGCGAGGGGCTCAAGCGCCGTTACGGCGACCCCGTTCCCGCCGAGGCCCAAGAGCGGCTCGACTTCGAGCTCGGCGTGATCGAGGAGATGGGCTTCGAGTCCTACTTCCTGATCGTCTGGGACTTCGTCAAGTACGCGAAGGAGAACGGCGTCGCCGTCGGCCCGGGCCGCGGCTCGGCGGCCGGCTCGATCGTCGCCTACTCGCTCGACATCACCGACATCGACCCGCTCGAGCACGGCCTCATGTTCGAGCGCTTCTTGAACCCGGCCCGCAAGTCGATGCCGGACATCGACATCGACTTCTCGGTCCGCGGCCGCGAGCGCGTCATGCACTACGTACAGGAGAAGTACGGGCGCGAGTCGGTGGCCCAGATCATCACCTTCGGCCGCATGGCCCCGCGCGCCGCGACCCGTGACGCCGCCCGCGTCCTCGGCTACGACTACGGCGCCGGCGACCGCCTCGCCAAGCAGATCCCCGAGCCGATCATGGGCCGCAGCCCGAGCTTCCGCGAGTGCCTCAAGCCGGGCGAGGAGCTGAAGGCCACCTATGACTCCGACCCCGACGCCCGGCGGATCGTCGACACCGCCCAGGGCCTCGAGGGGATCGTCCGCAACAACTCGATCCACGCCGCCGCGGTGGTGATCGCCGACCGCCCGCTGCAGGAGATCGTCCCTCTGCAGCTCGCCGAGGACCGGGGCGCGGCGGCGGCAGGGGGCGCAGGCCGGGAGCGGGCCTACAAGATCGTCACCCAGTACGCGATGGGCCCGATCGAGGAGATCGGCCTGCTGAAGATGGACTTCCTCGGGCTGCGCAACCTCGACGTGATCGAGGACGCCGTCGACATCATCGAGCGCTCGCGCGGCGAGAAGGTCGACATCGAGGGCGCGCCCCTCGATGACCCCAAGGTCTACGAGATGCTGAGGAAGGGCGACTCCACCGGCGTCTTCCAGTTCGAGTCCGACGGCATGCGTGACGCCCTGCGCAAGGTGAAGCCGACCGAGTTCGGCGACGTCATCGCCCTCGGCGCCCTCTACCGGCCCGGCGCGATGGCGAACATCCCCGCGTATGCCAAGGGCAAGCGCGACCCCTCGAGCGTCCGCTACCCCGACGACCGCCTGCGCCCGATCACCGAGAACACCTACGGCTGCGTCATCTACCAGGAGCAGCTGATGAAGATCGCCACCGACATGGCCGGCTTCTCGGGCGCCGAGGCGGACGACCTGCGCAAGGCGGTCGGCAAGAAGAAGCGCGACCTGATGGCGACGATGAAGGACAAGTTCATGGCCGGCCTGGCGGAATCGAAGACCGAGCGCCGCGTCGCCGACGACCTCTGGTCGTTGATGACCGCCGCAGCCGATTACTCGTTCAACCTCAGCCACGCCGCCTGCTACGCGCTGATCTCCTACCGCACCGCCTACCTCAAGGCCAACTACCCGGCCGAGTACATGGCGGCGCTGATCTCCTCGGTGATGTCGACCAAGGACAAGGTCCCGTTCTTCGTCAACCGCTGCGCCGAGATGGGGATCGAGGTGCTGCCTCCCGACGTCAACTCCTCCGACCACGGCTTCATCGTCAGCGGCAACAACATCCGCTTCGGCCTCGACGCGGTCAAGAACGTCGGCCACCAGGCGGTGCACGCGATCCTCTCCGCCCGCGAGACCGACGGTCCGTTCGAGTCGATCTGGGACTTCTGCGAGCGGGTCGCCACCCACGCGGTCAACAAGCGCGCGGTCGAGTGCCTGATCAAGTGCGGCGCCTTCGACTCGACCGGGGCCTCGCGCAAGGGCATGCTCGACGCCTTGCCCGCCGCGGCTGCCCACGGCCAGACGGCCCAGGAGGACGCGCTGCGCGGCCAGGGCTCGATCTTCGACCTCGGCGACGGCGAGGCGAGCGAGCAGGCGACCGGCGCCCGGGCCCAGCACCCGCCGCTCGGGCTCGCCGAGTTCGAGCCGCGCGAGCTGCTGCGGCTCGAGAAGGAGACGCTCGGCACCTTCCTCTCGGCGCACCCGCTCGACGAGGTTCGCGACGCTCTGCGCTCACGGGCCGACTGCTCGCTCGCCGACCTTGCCAAGCGCGAGGACGGGTCGGTGGTGACGGTCGGGGGGATCGTCACCGAGGCCCGCCGGATCCGCACCCGGGCGGGCAAGGACATGATGTTCGCGACGATCGACGACATCGAGGGCCAGGTCGAGATGCTCGTCTTCAACAAGGCCTTCGAGGCCCATTCCGAGGCGATCGGCGTCGATCAGGTGGTCCTCTGCAAGGGGCGCGTCGACCACAAGGAGGCCGGCGAGATCAAGCTCGTCGTCATCGAGATCGAGGCGTTCGAGCCGAGCGAGGACGAGGTCTCGAGGGCCCGGGCGGCGCGCAAGGCGCGCTCGGACGAGCCGATCGTCCTGCGCATCCACGCCGCCGAGTTCGGCGCCGGCCTCGTCGACGATCTGAAGATGCTTTTCCGCAACCACGAGGGCCCGGCCGAGGTCCTGCTCGAGATGAAGACGCGCGAGGGCACTCGCCGCCTGCGCTTCGGCGACGACTACAAGGTGCGCCGCTCGGCCGCCTTTGACGCCGAGTTGCACACGCTGCTCGGCCCCGGGGCGCTCGCGGCCTAGGCCCGCCGATTACCACCAGTGGCAGGGTTTGTCAACAGGCGCGGGGGTCGTCTCGGGCCCCGAGTCGGGATCGTCCGAGTCGTAGACTCATCGCAGTGTCAGAAATGGCTGACATGAACATCGGGCAACCGACCAAGAGCAAGCCCAAGGCGGGCGAGTGCCGTCGCTGCCAATCCTTCTGCGACAAGCTGATCGACCCCGCCGGCTGCATGGCGATGGGCTGCCGCTATCTCTACAGCTACGAGGACGCGCTCACCGGCGGGCGCTACATGGGCTGCATGCAGGAGGTCTTCCACGCGGAGATCGACATGGACGCCTTCGAGCTCGCCGAGGCCGGCAGCCGCACCGGATTCGGCGGCATCAAGATGACCGGCGAGGCGCTGTCGCACTGCCAGTTCACGGTCGAAAAGGCCTACGAGGGCGAGGGGCCCGAGTACGAGTGCAACAACCGCTCGTTCTTCGACTGCAACAACGACGGCTCGGAATCGATCCGGGCTTTCGACCTCCGCAACGCGCTCAACAACCGCTGACCCGTATCGCCGCGCTGGGCCCCGATCGACTCAGGCGGCCTGGCGCGCCTTGACGCCGGCGGCGGCGAGTCGCTTCGTCAGCCGGACCTGTTTCCGGTCCTGGCCGTGCTTGTCGGGCCCCGGAGTCTCGAGCAGCGCCGGCAGCTTCTGAAAGGCCGGCTCGCCGAGGAAGGCCTGGAATCCCTTGCGGCCGATCTCGCCTTCGCCGATGTTGGCGTGGCGGTCGCGGAGGTCGCCGAGCCCGAAGGCCGAGTCGTTCAGATGCAGGCACTTGAGCCGCTTGAGGCCGACGTGCTTCTTGAACTGCTTGACCAGGCCCGCCGTCGCCTCGGGGGTGCGGATCTCGTGACCGGACGCGAACAGGTGGCAGGAGTCGAGGCAGACCCCGACCCGCTTGTCGTCCTTGACGCCCTCGATCATCGCCCCGAGCTCCTCGAAGTGGAGGCCGAGGAGCTGCTGGGAGCCCGCATTGTTCTCGAGCAGCAGGTCGCAGCCCTCGGTCCGCGCCAGCGCTTCGCCGAAGAACTTGATCGCCCGCTTCAGCGCGGCGTCCCGCGGGTCGCTCTTCAGCGCCCCGGGGTGGACGACGACGCCGTCGGCGCCGATCGCAGCCCCGACCTCGAGGGCGTGGGTGAGGGAAGCGAGCGACTTATCGCGCATTTCCTTCTCGCCGCCGGCCGGGTTGATCAGGTAAATCGCGTGGATCACGACCGATTCGATCCTCGAGGCGGCCATCGACTCCCTGAACGCGGCGAAGTCGTCAGGCTCGTATTTGGTCGGCCGCCACATCCGCGGGCTCTGGTTGAAGATCTGAATCGCGTCGCACTCGAGCTCGACGCCGCGCTCGACGGCCTTGTCGAGCCCTCCCGCTGTGGAAACATGGCCGCCGATCAGCATGGCGGCGCAATCTACCCATCCCCGAGTCCGTTTCGCTCCCTCTCCGACCGGCGTCCTGCACATCGGCGGGGCGCGCACGGCTCTCTACAACTGGCTCTTCGCCAAGCACGAGGGGGGAGAGCTCGTCCTGCGGATCGAGGACACCGACCGCGAGCGCTCCACCCCCGAGAACGTCGAGCAGATCCTCGACGCGCTGCGCTGGCTCGAGCTCGACTGGGATGAGGGACCGATCAGTCAGGCCGAGCGGGCCGAGGCCCACGAGAAGCGCCTGCGGGACCTCGTCGAGTCGGGCAGGGCCTATTACGACACTGCGACCGCCGACGACGTCAGGGCCTACAAGGAGGCACACGACAACGCCGGATATCGAGGACAGCCGGCCGAGGAGGGGGCGGACGGGGCTGCAATTCGCCTCCGCGTCCCCGACGAAGGCGCGACCGTCGTCGACGACGCCATCCGCGGCGAGGTCCGGTTCGAGAACCGTGTCCTCGACGACTTCGTCATCGCCCGCGGCGACGGGTCGGTCCTCTACAACTTCGCGGTCGCCGTCGATGATCTCGAGATGGACATCACCGACGTGATCCGCGGCGACGACCACCTCTCGAACACGCCGAAACAGCTGCTGACGATCGAGGCGCTGGGGGGTGAGCCGCCGCGATACGCGCATCTGCCGCTGCTCCACGGCCCCGACGGCAAGAAGCTCTCCAAGCGCCACGGCGCCGCCTCGGTCCAGGAGCTGCGCGAGGCCGGCTACCTGCCGGCCGCGATCCGCAACTACATCGCGCTGCTCGGCTGGGGCACCGACGACGACACGACGCTGATGTCGACGGAGGAGCTGGTCCGCCGCTTCGAGATCAAGGACGTCGGCACCTCGTCGGCGATCTTCGACGAGCAGAAGCTGCGCTGGATCAACGGGCGCTTCATCCGGGAGATGTCCCTCGACGACTACACGGCCGCCGTGGCGGAGTTCACCGGCCGCGAGCCCGACGAGAAGCTGCGCGCAGCCTGTGCGATCGCCCAGGAGAAGGCGCAGACGCTGGCCGAGGTCTGGCCGCTGATCGGCTTCCTCTTCACGGACGAGCCCGAGCTCGACGAGAAGGCATGGAAGAAGGTGATGAAGGACGGCTCCGACGAGCTCCTCGGGGCATCGCTCGAGGCGCTGCGCGAGGTCGAGACCTTCGACGTCGAGCCGATCGAAGAGGCCCTCAGCGGTGTGGTCGAGAACACCGGGGCGAAGCCCGGAAAGGTCTTTCAGCCGATCCGCGTCGCGATCACCGGCACCTCGATTTCGCCTGGCATCTTCGAGTCGCTGGCCGCTCTGGGGCGCGAGCGCTCGATTGAGCGCGTAGAGCGGGCGCTGGCCCGTCTTAAGGCCTCCTGATCGTTCGTTAACGGGCCTAAACCAAACGGCCATTGCTGCCGATGAGACCACCATGGCAATGGTCACCACCGACGCACCTGCAGGCACCGGTCGCCGCCGAGGAGGGCGCGGACGCGTCCTCGCGGCTGCCCTCGACCAGGTCGAGCGCTTTCCCGTGCTCGAGCCGGCCCGCGACCGCGCGCTCGAGCTGATCGGCCGCGGCGTGCCGCCGGTCGAGCTGACCGAGGTCGTCGAGTCCGACGTCGGGGTAGCGATCACCACCCTTCGCACCGCAGCCCAGACCTCCGGCCGCAGCCACGTCTCGGGCGCCCGAGAAGCGGTCGAGGCCATCTCGCTCGAGGATCTGGAAGCGGCACTCCGTAAGGCCGACTCTTATGACCCGCTCGAGCGCAAGCCCGGCGCGGCGACCGACCCCGAGCGCTTCCGGCTCCACTCTCTAGCCGTCCAGCGTGCCGGCGACGCCGTCGTCGCCGCCACCGGCAGTCCCGACGGCGACATGGTCGCCCTGACGGCGCTGCTCCACGACTGCGGGCGCCTCGTCCTCGCCCGCCTGCACGCCGGCTACGCCGAGCGCTTCGACCGCCGCCTGGGCTCGCCCGAGGAGCGGATCGCCTCCGAGCGCCGCGAGCTCGGCATCGACCACGCCCTCGTCGGCGGAG
>JAWVFN010000246.1:0-7138 GCA_033855935.1 Solirubrobacterales bacterium
GGCCGAAGGCGACAGGGTCAATCTCGAGGCGGACGTCGTGGCGAGATATCTGCAGCGCGCCAATACCGCCATGCAACCATCGGACAAGGAGTGAAACAGTGAGCACGATGGCCGAAGCCAAGACCGACATCCCGACCGATTCCCCCTTCTCGACGATCGAAGAGGCGATCGAGGAGATCCGCGCCGGGCGCATGGTCGTCGTCTGCGATGACGAGGACCGCGAGAACGAGGGCGATTTGGTCATTGCGGCCCAATTTGCGACCCCGGACGCCGTCAACTTCATGGCCAAGCACGCGCGCGGCCTCGTCTGCCTGGCGCTGACACCCGAGCGCTGCGACGAGCTCCACCTCGACCTGATGCCGGCCAAGAACGAGGGCGCGCTGAAGACAGCGTTCACGGTCTCGATCGAGGCCGGCGAGGGCGTCAGCACCGGGATCTCGGCCGCCGACCGCGCCCACACCGTCCAGGTAGCGATCGACCCGCACACCAAGCCCCACGACGTCGTCCAGCCCGGCCACGTCTTCCCGCTCAAGGCCAAGGAGGGCGGCGTGCTCGAGCGCACCGGCCACACCGAGGCCAGCGTCGACCTCGCACGCCTCGCCGGCCTGATTCCGGCTGGGGTGATCTGCGAGATCATGAACGAGGACGGGACGATGGCCCGGGTCGACGATCTCGTCCCCTACGCGCACGAGCACGGCCTGAAGATGGTCACTGTGTCCGAGCTCGTCGCCTACCGCCGCCGGACCGAGAAGCTGGTCGAGCGCATCGTCGGCACCTCGTTGCCGACCGCCTTCGGAGAGTTCACCGCCGTCGGCTACCGATCGCTGATCGACGAAAAGCACCACGTGGCGATGGTCAAGGGCGACGTTGCCGGCAAGGAGGACGTGCTGGTCCGCGTCCACTCCGAATGCCTCACCGGCGACGTCTTCCACTCTCTCAGGTGCGATTGTGGAGAGCAGCTCGAGGCGGCGATGGCGATGATCGAGAAGGAGGGGGAGGGGGTCCTCCTCTACCTCTCCCAGGAGGGCCGGGGCATCGGCCTCCTCAACAAGCTCAAGGCCTACCGCCTCCAGGAGGACGGTCTCGACACCGTCGACGCCAACCTCAAGCTCGGCCTGCCCGCCGATCTGCGCGACTACGGCATCGGCGCCCAGATCCTCGGCGACCTCGGCCTGACCAGCATCCGCATCCTCACCAACAACCCGAAGAAGATCAAGGGGCTCGAGGGCTACGGGCTCTCGGTCTCCGACCAGGTCCCGATCGAATCGGTCTCCAACCCCCACAACGAGGAGTACCTGCGCACCAAGCGCGACAAGATGGGCCACACGCTGCACCACCAGGGCCTGGCGATCGACGAGGAGATGATCCACGGCGAGCACCTCGAGGACGAGCGCCGTCGCGACGCAGAAGAAGATGTCTGACGACGACTTCGCGGCGCTCTCCGAGGACGAGCGCGGCAAGCTGGCCGGCAAGCGCTTCGCGATCTGCCTCGGCTCCTTCTATCCCGATCTCGCCCTGCGACTGACCAAGGGCGCGGTCACCGCCTTCGGCGAAGGGGGCGTCGCCCCAGAGGCGATCGAGGCCTTCGAGGTCCCGGGCGCCTTCGAGCTTCCCTTTGCCGCCAAGCTCGCCGCCGACAGCAAGCGCTTCGACGGCGTCGCCTGCCTCGGCGCGGTGATCCGCGGCGAGACCAGCCACTACGACTACGTCTGCGCCGAGTCCGCGCGCGGCATCCAGCAGGTCCAGCTCGAGACCGGCGTCCCCTGCGCCTTCGGCGTCCTCACCGTCGAGAACATGGATCAGGCGCTCGAGCGCTCCGGCGGCGACAAGCGCGACCAGGGGCGCAACGCGGCGATGGCGGTAATGCGGATGGCGCTGCTGGCGGACGAGCTAAGCTAGCTCGCAAGTGGGAGATCGACTCGGCGGGATAGCCTCACGGGCGTGCGCTTTGGCGCTCGCCGGATGTCTGCTCGGCGCGGGAAGCGCCTTCGGCGCCGCCGGTGACCTCGATACGAGCTTTGCCACCGGCGGCAAGTTCGTTCAGAACTTTCAGACGATCGGTCTCCCCAGCACGGACGCGCTCAGCTCCGCTGCCATCCAGCCCGACGGAAGGATCCTGCTCGGAGGCTCGACCTTCGAGTTCAATCCGCCCGTGGCCAGCGATTTCGGGTTCGTGGTCCTGCGATTGTCTGCGACAGGAGCACCGGCTGGCTTCGGCGGCGCGACCTTCTCCTTCGGCAGCCCTCCCAGCAGTGGAGCCGCCGCTCTCGCCCTGCAGCCCGACGGCGCCGTGCTGCTCGGCGGCGTTAGCGGCGGCATGGGCTCGGACATGTATGTCGACCGCCTGACGACGGCAGGCGCCTTCGACAGCGGCTGGGGAGGCAACGGCCATCCCGCCGTCGACTTCGCCGGATTTGACGGTGCCGGCGTGGGAACGGATGGCGCCCTCGGCCTGGTCCGCCAGCCGGACGGCGCCGCGGTGGCCGCCGGCTACAGCGACAACGAGTTCGCGATCGCCAGGCTCGGTTCCGGCGGCCTCCTGGACAGCGGCTTCGACGGCGACGGGCGTCAGCGCATCGACTTCAGCGGCACGCTCGACGCCGCGACCTCGGTGGCGCTCTCGGGGTCGAAGATCGTCGCCGCCGGCTCCACCGACGGCCGCCTGGCGATCGCCAGCCTCAACTCCAACGGCAGCCCCGACACGACCTTCCGTCCCGGCACCGCGACCCCGGGCCAGACCGAGGCGATGGCCACCGAGCTGCCGCGTGGAGCAAATGCCCTGGCGATCCAGCCCGACGGGAAGATCCTCGTCGCCGGCCCGGGCGGCGGCGATTTCGGGGTCGCCCGGGTGACGACCAGCGGCTTCTACGACACCAGCTTCGGAACCAACGGCCAGGTCGCGGTCGACTTCGGCGGGGCCGGCGATGTCGCCAACGCAATCGCCCTCCAGCCCGATGGAAAGATATTGGTGGCGGGCACGGACGGCGACGGATTCGCCGTCGCTCGACTCACTTCGAGCGGCGCCCTCGACCCGACCTTCGGATTCGGCGGCAAGGCGACGGTCAACTTCGGCGGGGTCGACGAGGCACGCGCGATCGCGCTCCAGCCCGACGGCAAGGTCGTCCTCGCCGGCAGGAGGACCGATGCCAACGGCGGCGATTTCGCGGCAGCCCGGCTGCTCGGCGATCCGCCATCGCCCGTCGCGGCGCCGGCGACGAAGAAGAAGAAATGCAAGAAGAAGAAAAAGAAGCGGGCGGCGAGCGCCAAGAAGAAGCACTGCAAGAAGAAGAAACGGCACTGACGGCCCGCTACCATCTCGCGTCCGATGGCCAAGGTCTGTCACAGCTGCGGCAAGAAGCCCGCGTTCGGCAATAACCGCTCCCACTCGATGGTGGCGACGCGCCGGCGCTTCAACCCGAACCTGCAGAAGGTCCGGATCGCCGATGGCCAGACCTCGCGGCGTGTTTACGTCTGTACGCGCTGCCTGAAAGCCGGCAAGGTCACAAAGGCCGCCTAGCGTCCCGCCCCGGGGCGGTTTCGCCCCTAGACTCACGGCACTCGATGGCTGATCCCTCAATCGAGCGCTTTCGCCGCGTCCTCACCGCCGCCAGCCTCCACCTCGAGGCGCGCCGGGAGGAGGTAAACGATCTCAATGTGTTTCCCGTCGCCGACGGCGACACCGGGGACAATATGTCGCTGACGCTCAACGCCGTGCGCGACGAGCTCGAGCGCCTCGACGGCCAGATGGTCGACGATGTCGGCCGTACCGAGCTCGTCAACGCGCTCGCGCGCGCGGCGCTGATGGGCGCCCGCGGCAACTCGGGCGTGATCCTCTCGCAGATCGTCCGCGGCGCCGCCGAGGAGCTGGCGAGCCGCCCCGGCGAGCTGATCGACCCGGCGCTGATTGCCGGAGCGATGGCGCGCGCCGCCGACGCCGCCTATGACTCCGTCCGCGAGCCCGCCGAAGGCACGATGCTGACCGTCTTCCGCGAGATGGCCCACTCAGTGGCGCAGAAGCTGGCCCACATGGAGGACGCCCGCCTGCCCGCCGGCACCACTCCGGAGCAGCAGGACGCGATGCTCGCCTCGCTGCTCGAGGAGGTCGTGAGAGATGGCGAGAAGGCGGTCGCGCGAACTCCCGAGCAGCTCGAGGTGCTGCGCGAGTCCGGCGTCGTCGACGCCGGCGCCTATGGGCTCGTCGTCATCTTCGCCGGGGTCGTCGCCGGCCTCCGCAACGACGACTCGGCGACTCCCGAGCTCGCTCACCACACGCCGGCGATCCCGACCCGCCCTCACCACGAGGACAGTCGCTACCGGTTCTGCACCAACTTCATCGTCACCGGCACCGGCCTCGAGAGCCGCGCCCACGTCGCCCCGCTCGAGGAGCTCGGCGACTCGGTGCTCGTCGTCGGCGACGAGACCACGCTCAAGATCCACGTCCATACAGACACCCCGGAATCCGCCATGGCGTTGTTCGATGGGGTGGGGGACGTCGGCCACCTCGACGTCGCCGATATGCGCGAGCAGGTCGCCGAGCGCACGGCGCGGCTCGCGTCGGCGCGCTGCGCCGCGGTCGCCGTCGTCACCGGCGACGGAATGCGCGAGCTCTACGAGGGCCTCGGCGCCTACGTCGTCGACGGCGGCGCCACCTTCAACCCCGCGATCTCCGACCTGCTGGCGGCGATCCACGAGGTGCCGGCAGAGGAGGTGCTCGTCTTCCCCAACAACGCCAACGTCGTCCTCGCCGCCGAGCGCGCCTGCGAGCTCTCCGACAAGCAGGCCCGGGTCGTCAACTGCACGGCGCCGCAGGCGGGGCTGGTGTCGCTGATCGAGCTCGATCTCACCGGGTCGCTCGAGGACAACCTGTCCCGCGCCGGCGAGGCGCTCGCCGGCATCCGCGTCGGTTCGGTGGCGCCCGCCGCGCGCGACGACAAGCAGGGCCGCTTCGTCGTCGGTGACGCGGTCGGCTTCGTCGAGGGCGAGATCGTCGCCTGGGGAGGAGCCGGCTCGGTCCTCGCCCAAACGCTGGCGCCGCTCGGCGAGGGCGCCGAGATCATCACCGCGATCGGGGGTGCAGGCGCCCCGATTCCGCTGGCGGAGATCGAGTCACACGCCCCCGACGGGGCCGAGCTCGAGGTTCACGAAGGCGGACAACCGCACTACTGGTGGTTGCTCGCCGCTCAATGACGGACCTTCTCGACGAAGTCATCGAGGCGCATGGAGGGCGCCGGCGCTGGAAGCGGATCGGCCAGCTCAGCGCCGAGGTGCGCAGCAGCGGATTGCTGATGCGGGCCAAGGGCAAGGCCAATCGCTTTCGCGAGTACGGGCTCACCGTCAGCACCGAGGACCAGCACGCCGTTTTCGACCCGTTCCGGCGCGATGGCAGCCGCGGGGTCTACGACGGCGACGCCGTCCGGATCGAGTCGGCCGACGGCGAGCTGGTCGAGGAGCAGGACGATCCGCGGGCGGAGTTCTTCGGCCTCTCGGGGCTCTCGAAGAACCTGCACTGGACCGATCTCGACGCGCTCTACTTCGCCGGGTATGCGATGTGGAACTACCTCAACACGCCCTTCCTCTTCGAGCAGCCGGGATTCGAGGTCTCCGAGGGCGAGCCGCTCGAAGACGGTGGCGCGACCTGGCGCCGGCTCGACGTTCGCTTCCCGCCGGAGATCCACGCCCACTGCGCCAACCAGTCGTTCTACTTCGATGAGGCGGGCCTTCTGCGCCGTAACGACTACCACCCCGAAGTCGTCTCGCGCTTCGCCCACGCGGCGCACCTCTGCGACGAGCATCGCGAGTTCGGCGGCATCGTCTTCCCCACCAAGCGGCGGGTCGTGCCAAAGGGACCGACGGGCCACCCGCTGGCGGGGCCGTCGATCGTCGCGATCGACATCGATTTCGTAGAGACCTCCTGAACTCGGGATCGATCCTGGCCCCGGCGTAGCCTGAGGCCGAGTGGAAGCCGCAGCCCAGACGCCGGGAGGCCGACCCCGGACAGAGCTGCCGCGGGGCTTCGGCTCCGAGGCGACGCCCGACCGGGCGGCGCTGCTCGCAGCCCCGCTGCGCAGCTCGCCCCGGCCTACGATCCTCGAGGCGCCGCTGACGAACCTCAAGGGCGCCGGCCCGAAGCTCTCGGCCGCAGCCGCCGAGGGCCTCGGCATCGAGTCGCTCGAGGACCTGCTGCTCCACCTGCCGCACTCCTACCGCGAGCCCGCCGAGGTCGTCCAGATCGGACGGCTGAAGACGGGCGAGCCGGCGACGATCGAGGTCGAGGTGCGCTCGGCCAAGCTGCGGCCGACGCGGCGACGCAACCTGACGATCTTCGAAGCGGTGGTCGCCGACGGCGCCGGCGGCTCTACGACCGCGATCTGGTTCAACCAGGCCTGGCTCGCCGAGCGGCTGACACCCGGAACGCGGCTCCTGCTCCAGGGCTCGCTCGACAAGCGCGGCTTCAAGGTCACAGCCCACGAGATCCTCGGCGGCTCGGGCGATCTGCCGGCCGGGATCCACACGACCGGGATGGTCCCCGTGCACCCGGCCTCAGAGGGGATCCGCGCCCAGAAGCTGCGCGAGTGGGCTTGGCAGGCGCAGGCCTACGCGCGCCACGCGATCGAGCCGCTGCCGTCGCGGATGCGGGTGACGAAACGGCTGCCCGGCGTCGCCGATGCGATCGCCGAGGCCCATTTCCCCAGCGACGAGCAGCGCGCCCTCGCCGCGAGGACCCGGCTCGCCTTCGAGGAGTTGCTGCTCTACCAGGTGGCGCTGGCCCAGAGGCGGGCCAACCGCCAGCGCGGCTCGCGCGCGGTGGCGCTCCCGAGCCCGGGCGAGCAGGTCGGCTCCTGGATCGGCTCGCTGCCCTTCGAGCTGACCGGCGACCAGGCGGCGGCGATCGGCGAGATCGATGCCGACCTCGGCCAGACCGCGCCGATGCAGCGGCTGCTGATGGGAGAAGTAGGCAGCGGGAAAACTGTATTAGCGCTCTACGCGATGCTCCGCGCGGTCGAGGTCGGCCAGCAGGCCGCGCTGATGGCGCCGACCGAGACCCTCGCCGAGCAGCACTTCCGCACCCTGCAGCTCCTGCTCGGCGCCGAGCCCGGGGTGACGGCGGCGCTCCTGACCGGCTCGACCCCGGCCGCGC
>JAWVFN010000247.1:0-3376 GCA_033855935.1 Solirubrobacterales bacterium
CCCCGAGCCGCAGCCGCCCGGTCTCCGCGAGCTCGCGCACCAGCGTCCCGGTGATGACGAAGCCGGAGATGACGAAGAACACGTCGACTCCGGTGAACCCGCCGTGCACCGAAAACCCGCCGTGGTAGAGCACGACGAGAAGCACCGCGATGCCGCGCAGCCCCTGGATGTCGAGCCGCCGCTCGTGCCGGCGACCGGTAGTCGCCCCCGGCGCGGGAGGAGTCGCGTCGAGGACGGTCGCCACGCGCGAACCCTATCCAGCGGCCTCGACGTTGCTCGTGCCGGCGGCCGGGCAAGCGTTTGCCTTGACAGGTGTCACCCGGCCCGCTTACCGTGCCGGTCGAGCAACCGGAAATAAACCGGGAGCTCTCCGGTCGCCACCGCCCCAGCGGATCGACGGCCGGGTCGCACACAGCAGGGGGGACACATCGAGAGGCATGAACAGACGTCGCGGCGTCTTGGGATGCCCGCGCGCAAGCGCGGCGCTCGCGTTCGAGAGCGGTCACTCGGACGGCTTCGTTCCGTTTCCGACTCAGAGATTGGAGCTTTCATGAGTGCAGTTCCGAGGGGTGCACGGCGCGTCTACGCGCGCAGGCGGCTGTTGATTGTCGGGGCCTTTGTCGCCGGCCTCGCGGTCGTGGCGGCCTCCGCGATCCAGCCGCCGGCTGCTCGCGCGGCACGGACGTCCGCCGGCGCCGCCCAGGCGTCGCTGGCCGCCACGCTGCTGTCGCAGGGGAAGCCCGCGACGGCGTCCTCGACCGAGAACGCGGGCACGCCGGCGAGCGCGGCGGTCGACGGCTCGACGACGACGCGCTGGTCGAGCGCGTTCTCCGACCCGCAGTGGCTGCAGGTCGATCTCGGCGCCTCGGCGTCGATCACCCAGGTGGTGCTGAACTGGGAGGCGGCCTACGGAAAGGCGTTCACCATTCAGACCTCGCCGGACGGGGCGGCGTGGACGACGATCTACTCCACCACGACCGGCACCGGGGGCGTGCAGACCCTGAACATCACCGGCACGGGCCGCTTCGTGCGCATGAACGGCACCGTTCGCGGCACCGCCTACGGGTACTCCCTCTGGGAATTCCAGGTGTACGGCACCATCGCCACGGGCGCGACGCTGCTCTCGCAGGGGCAGCCGGCCACCGCTTCCTCGATCGAGAACGCCGGCACGCCGGCGAGCGCGGCGGTCGACGGCTCCACCACGACCCGCTGGTCGAGCGCCCGCTCCGACCCGCAGTGGCTGCAGGTCGACCTTGGCTCGTCGGCGTCGATCACCCAGGTGGTGCTGAACTGGGAGGCGGCGTATGCGAGGTCGTTCCAGATCCAGACCTCTCCGGACGGGGCGGCCTGGACGACGATCTACTCGACGACGACCGGCACCGGCGGCGTGCAGACGCTCAACATCACCGGCAGCGGCCGCTACGTCCGCATGAACGGCACGGTCCGGGCGACGGTCTACGGCTACTCGCTCTGGGAGTTCCAGGTCTACGGCACCGGTGGCGGCGGAAGCGGGGGCGGCTGCCCGGTGCAGTCCGACACGCCGGCCTTCGGCCCGAACGTGCACGTCTTCGACACGTCGATGTCGGCCGCGACCATCCAGGCCCAGCTGAACACCGACTTCAACAACCAGAAGGACACGGCCACGGCGCAGTTCGCGGCGAATCGTGTCGCCGAGCTCTTCAAGCCCGGCGCCTACGGCGTGACGGCGAACGTCGGCTTCTACACGTCGGTCGCCGGCCTCGGCCAGAACCCGGACGACGTGACGATCAACGGCGACGTCACCGTCGACGCCTTCAACGCCTCCGACCAGGGGAACGCCACGCAGAACTTCTGGCGCTCCGCCGAGAACCTGGCGATCAACCCGTCCTCGGGGACGGATCGCTGGGCGGTCGCGCAGGCGGCGCCGTTCCGGCGCATCGACGTCCACGGCGGCCTGAACGTCTTCCCCGCGAGCTTCGGCTACGCGTCCGGCGGCTACATCTCCGACACCAGGGTGTCCGGACAGGTGGCCTCCGCCTCGCAGCAGCAGTGGTACTCGAAGGACAGCACGTTCGGGAGCTGGAGCGGCTCGGTCTGGAACATGGTGTTCTCGGGGGTCGGCGGCGCTCCGGCGCAGACGTTCCCGAGCCCGCCGATGACCGTGCTCGGCACGACGCCGGTCTCGCGTGACGTGCCGTACCTCTACGTCGACGGCACCGGCAAGTACCGGGTGTTCCTGCCCTCGCTGCGCACGAACGCCTCCGGGCCGAGCTGGGCGAGCGGCAGCACACCTGGCACGTCGCTGCCGATGAGCCAGTTCTACGTCGTGAAGGCCGGCGACACGGCCGCGACGATCAACTCGGCGCTGTCCAGCGGGTGCAACCTGTTCTTCACCCCGGGCGTCTACCACGTCGGCCAGACGCTCAACGTCACGAAGGCCGGCACCGTGATCCTCGGGATCGGCTTCCCGACGATCATCCCGGACGGCGGCGTGAACGCGATGTCGATCGCGGACGTCGACGGCGTCCGGATCAAGGGCCTGCTCTTCGACGCGGGCACGACCAACTCGGCGGCCCTGCTGACCGTCGGCCCGGCCGTCGGAGCGAGCCACGCGGGCAACCCGACGACGATCCAGGACGTGTTCTTCCGGATCGGCGGCGCAGGAGCGGGCAAGGCGACGAACAGCCTCGTCGTCAACTCGAACGACGTGATCATCGACCACATCTGGGCCTGGCGGGCAGACCACGGCGCCGGGGTCGGCTGGACGACGAACACGGCCGACAACGGCCTGACGGTCAACGGGAACAACGTCCTCGCGACCGGTCTCTTCGTCGAGCACTACCAGAAGTCCGAAGTCGTCTGGAACGGCCAGAACGGCAAGACGATCTTCTTCCAGAACGAGATGCCCTACGACCCGCCGAACCAGGCTGCCTGGATGAACGGCTCCGTCAACGGCTACCCCGCCTACAAGGTGGGTGCCGGTGTCACCTCGCACGAGGCCTGGGGCATGGGGAGCTACTGCTACTTCAACGTCAACCCGGCGGTGAACAGCTACCACGCCTTCGAGGTGCCGAACAACGCGGCCGTGAAGTTCCACGACCTGCTGACGGTGTCCCTCGGCGGGGTGGGGACGATCACCCACGTGATCAACGACACGGGTGCCGTGACGGCGTCGAACACGACGCCGAGCAACGTCGTCAGCTACCCCTGAACTGAGCGAATGGTCGGGGCGCCGGTCGGGTCGGCCGGCGCCCCGCCCGAAAAATGGGAGAATAGTGACATCGTCCGCGACGAGCAATCTCGCGTTGCATCGCCTCCCCGTCCGTACTATATTGCCGAAGATGAGTCGGCATTACCGAACACAAGCGAGGCCTGTGCCTTCCTCCCCTCAGTACGT
>JAWVFN010000248.1:0-4801 GCA_033855935.1 Solirubrobacterales bacterium
GTTGATCCCGCCGCCGGTCGCCGGCGTGCCCTGGATGCCGAAGCCCCACAGGGAGTAGCCGTAGGCGGTGCCGCGCGCCGTGCCGTACATGCGGACGTAGCGCCCGGTGCCGTTGACGCTGAGCGTCTGGATGCCACCGGTGCCCGTCGTGGTCGAGTAGATCGTCGTCCAGCTCGCCCCGTCCGGCGAGGTCTGGATCTGGAACGCCCTTCCGTAGGCGGCCTCCCAGTTGAGCGTCACCTGGGTCACGGTGTAGGACTGGCCCAGGTCGACCTGGATCCACTGCGGGTCGCTGAACGCGGAGGCCCAGCGGGTGCCGCTGTTGCCGTCCGTCGCGTTCGAGGCCGGGTAGGACGCGTTCTCGATGGACGAGGCCGTGGTCGGCTTCCCCTGGGCGATTCCGTCGCCGCCGCCGCCACCGCCGCCGCCGGTGATCTGGTTGAAGATCCGCGAGTACGCATACCCGGTCGCCTTGTCGAAGTGGTCGACCTCCCAGAACGAGAGCTCCTGCACGCCGTGCTGCGCGGCGAAGGTCTCGAGCGCCTGGGCGTCGGACTGGCTGAAGAAGGTGCCGTCGTCGTTCGTGCCGGCGATCGGCGTCAGTCCGAGCATCCCCCAGGCCTGTGCCGAGGAGACGCCGAAGATGCTCGCGATCTGGCCTGCAGCCCCGTTCGCGGCCGACTCCGCCGCCTGGAGGTCGTTCGTCCCGGCGCCGAAGTCCATCGTCATGATGTTCACGACGCTGACCTTCACGCCCTTGCTCTTCGCGTCGTTGAGGAGCGCCGTCGCGTTCGACAGCATCCCGCTCGGCGCGACCGGCAGCGTGAAGTCCACCTGCACCGCCGGGTTCGCCGCCTGCAGCGCCGCGAGCGCCTGGTCGCGACGGGCATTCGACGCGGTGTCGTTGAGGACGCTGCCCTCGATGTCGAAGTCGAGCCGGGTCACGCCCGTCGTGTTCACGACGTTCGCGTACGCCGCCTGCAGGCTGGACACGTTGGTACAGGTCTGGGCGAGCTCGCCGCCGGCTGCGCCGCCGAAGGAGATGATCACGTCGCCGCCGGAGGCGCGAAGCGAGTTGATCTGCGAGTTGAACGTGCTCGGCCCGCCGCCGTTCGCCTCCCAGAACGGGGTGCAGCCGGCGCCGGCCGTCGGGATGAGGAAGGCCAGGGTGTAGTACTTGGTGCCGGTCGCGGAGAGGTCCGCGGCCATGTCGCCGATCGAGCTGCTGCTGGCCTCCAGGTACGGCGCGGAGTAGTGCGCCGGGAAGGCCGCGGCGAAGGCCGGCGCGCTGGCGGCGAGTGCTGTAAGGGCCAGCACGGCGACGCCGGCGAGCAGAAGTCGGCGGGCGCGAAGGACGTGCGCCTTCACGCCGCGATGGACGGTGATGCTCAAGGTTCCCCCCTTGATATGGACGACACACTCGAAACTTTCAGAGCAAGTTTCGGTGCAAAGGCTTCTAACAACCTACTGGTGGCCTGTCAAGCTGCCGCATCCCGGGACGGATTCCTTGACAGGCCAGAGATCGCCTGGTTTGGTTCGCGAAATGTTACTGGTAGTTGGCTCTGTATTTTCAGAGCGACTGCCTCCGGCGCGTGGTGCGGCTTTCGCGGAGCCCGCGCTTCAATGCAGCCAAAAGGGGGATCCTCGTGAGTCCAGGATGGGATGCATTCGGCGGGCCGAAACGCCTGCCCCACCGCTTCCGGCGCGGCGCCCAGGCGCTCGCCGCCGTCGCCGCGCTCGCGGCAAGCCTCGCCCTCGTCCTAGCGCCGTCGGCCACCTCGGCGATCAGCTCGGGCACGACCTACACGGTGGTGAACCAGAACAGCGGCAAATGCGTCGACGCGCGCGCCGCGGCAACCGCCAACGGCACTGCCGTCCAGCAGTACGCCTGCAACGGCACGGGTGCGCAGCAGTGGAGGTTCACCGCGACCGACAGCGGCTACTTCCAGGTCGGTGTCTCGACCGCGACCGGCCAGGTCTGGGACGACTCGAACGTCTCGAGCGCCGACGGCTCGCTCATCCACCTCTGGACGTACGGAGGCGGGACGAACCAGCAGTGGCTGCCGGTGCAGGAGGCCTCGGGGAACTACCACTTCGTCAACCGCTTCAGCGGGAAGTGCCTCGACGTGCCGTCGGCCTCGACGGCGGACAGCGTCCAGCTCCAGCAGTGGACGTGCAACGGCACGGCGGCACAGTCCTTCAGCGCGACGCCGGTCGGCGGCGGTGGCGGGACGAACCCGAACTTCGGGCCGAACGTCATCATCTTCGACCCGTCGCAGTCGGCCTCGACGATCCAGACGCAGCTCAACAACGTCTTCAACTCGCAGCAGACCAACCAGTTCGGGACGCAGCGCTACGCCCTGCTCTTCAAGCCGGGGACGTACAACGTGGACGCGAACGTCGGCTTCTACACGCAGGTCGCCGGGCTCGGGCTCTCGCCCGACAACGTGACGATCAACGGAGCCGTGCATGCCGAGGCGGACTGGTTCCAGGGGAACGCCACGCAGAACTTCTGGCGTGACGCCGAGAACCTCTCGATCACGCCGTCGGGCGGCTCCAACCGCTGGGCCGTGTCGCAGGCCGCGCCGATGCGGCGCGTGCACATCCGCGGCAACCTGCCCCTCGACGACGGCGGCTGGTCGAGCGGCGGCTTCCTCGCCGACTCCAAGATCGACAACCAGGTGCAGTCCGGCTCGCAGCAGCAGTGGCTGTCGCGCAACTCCCAGTGGGGAAGCTGGACCGGCTCGAACTGGAACATGGTCTTCGTCGGCGACGTCAACGCGCCGGGGAACAGCTTCCCGAGCCCGCCCTACACGACGGTCGGCACGACGCCGGTCGTCCGCGAGAAGCCCTTCCTCTACGTGGACGGCGCCGGCGCCTGGAACGTCTTCGTCCCGGCGCTGCGCTCGAACTCGAGCGGGATCAGCTGGGCCGGGACACCGGCCGGCACCTCGATGCCGATCGGCCAGTTCTACATCGTCAAGTCCGGTGACACCGCGACGACGATCAACAACGCGCTGGCCGCCGGCCAGAACCTGATCGTCACGCCCGGCGTGTACCACCTGAACGCCCCGATCCACGTCACGCGGGCCAACACGGTGGTGCTCGGCCTCGGCCTGGCGACCTTCGTGCCGGACAACGGCGTGACGGCGATCAACGTCGACGACGTGGACGGCGTGAAGATCGCCGGACTGCTGATCGACGCAGGGACGACGAACTCGGCGCTCCTGATGCAGGTCGGCCAGCCGGGCTCGTCGGCGGATCACTCCGCCAACCCGACCGAGCTCAGCGACGTCTTCTTCCGCATCGGCGGCGCCGGTGTCGGCAAGGCGACGACGAGCCTGCAGATCAACAGCAACAACGTCATCGGCGACCACATGTGGCTGTGGCGCGCCGACCACGGCAGCGGCGTCGGCTGGACGTCGAACACCGCGGCGACCGGGCTCGTCGTCAACGGCCAGAACGTGACGATGTACGGCCTCTTCGTCGAGCACTACCAGCAGTACCAGGTGATCTGGAACGGCAACGGCGGACGGACGTACTTCTTCCAGAACGAGATGCCGTACGACGTGCCGAACCAGGCCAGCTGGATGAACGGCTCGACCCGCGGCTTCGCGGCCTACAAGGTCGCGAGCGGCGTGACCACCCACGAGGCCTGGGGCCTCGGGAGCTACTGCTTCTTCAGCACGAACTCCTCGGTGGTCGCGGACCGTGCGTTCGAGGTGCCTGTCACCGCGGGAGTGCGGTTCCACGACATGGTCACCGTCTCGCTCGGCGGAACCGGCACGATCGCCCACATCATCAACAACACGGGCGGAGCGGCGAACTCGAGCACCAACGTGCAGAACCTCGTCAGCGGCCCGTAGCGCCCAGGGCGCAGCGCCGCCGGGGGCCCAGCCGGGCTCCCGGCGGCCTCGCGTTCCGGCCCCGCGTCTCAGCGGCAGTACGATCGCCCGATGGGGCGCAGGGGATGAGCGGCGTTCCGCTCGTGGTCGAGGCGCCCGGTGGGCGCTCGCTCGGGGGCCGGATGCGCGGGCCTGCGTGGCTTCGCCTGCTCCTTGCGAACCGCCAGGCAAAGGTCGGGATCGGGATCCTCGGCTTCCTCGTCCTCGTGGCAATTGCGGCCCCGCTGCTGGCCCACGACCCCAGCGTGTCGACCGGCGTGCGGATCGCACACCCGTCCTGGCGCTTTCCCTTCGGGACAACGAACGAAGGCTTCGACGTCTTCGCCCAGGTCGTCTACGGCGGGCGCCTGACCCTGCTGACGGTCGGCGGGGCGACGGCGATCGCCATGACGCTCGCGATCGCCATGGGACTGCTCGCGGGCACCTTCGGCGGCTGGGTCGACCAGCTCACGAGCGCGCTCACGAACACGTTCCTCGTCATCCCGATGCTGCCGATGGCGATCCTCGTCGCCGGCGTCCTCCCGCGCTCGCAGAACACGACGCTCGTCACGATCGGGATGATCGCCCTCGCCACCTGGGCGGCCGAGGCTCGCGTGCTCCGCGCGCAGGCGCTCGCCTTGCGGGAGCGGGACTTCATCGCCGCGGCGCTGCTGGGCGGCGAGGGAAGGTTCCGCCTCGCCTTCGTCGAGCTGCTGCCGTGCATGGCGAGCCGGATCGCGGCGGGCTTCTTCTTCGTGGCGATCCAGTCCATGGTCGTCCAGGCGACCCTCGACTACCTCGCCGCGCTCTCGCGCGGGCGGTTCGCGCTCGGCGACGTGGGCGGCAGCACCTGGGCCTCGATGCTGGCCACCGCGCAGAACAACCTCGCGCTCCTGACCGGGACGTGGTGGCACTTC
>JAWVFN010000249.1:0-5782 GCA_033855935.1 Solirubrobacterales bacterium
ATCTCGATCTTGCCGCCCTGGTGCATCTCGAAGGTGCGGTCCGAGTAGCTGAGGACCTTGGCGCCCCGCGTGGCGCCGATCGCGCGCAGGATCTGCTCCCAGTGCTCCTGGTCGCGGGCGTCGATCGTGAACTCGCGCACCCGGCGGCCCTCGCCGCCGGCGCCGGGGACCATGTCAACCGACTGCAGCCCGCCGCCGGCCTCGGTGATCGCGGCGGTCAGCTTGCCCAGGGGCTCCTGGCGCGCGTCGAGCTCGACTCGGACGGTGACGCTGAATTGGGCTTGCACCGACATTGGGCGCTGATCATAGGGAGCAGCCGAGGCGAGCCGGGACCGTGCATATTCTTGGCAGGATGGCTACCAGGGCGCCGAGCAAGACCAAGACGAAGGAGCTGTTTCTGATCGACGGCAACAGCCTCGCCTACCGCGCGTTCTACGCGTTGCCGGAGTCGATCGCGACTCACGACGGGCGGCCGACCAACGCGATCTACGGACTCGCCTCGATGTTCGCCAAGATGCTCGCCGACTTCCGGCCGGCGGCGGTGGTCGTGGCCTGGGACGCCGGCTGGTCCGGGCGCGAGAAGACCTACGAGCCCTACAAGGCCCAGCGCAAGCCGCGGCCCGACCTGCTCAAGGAGCAGTGGCCGCATCTGATGCCGCTCGCCGAGGCTTTCGGCTTCACCAATATCAGGGTCGAGGGATTCGAAGCCGACGACGTGATCGCGACCCTGACCAAGCGCGCCCGCGAAGCTGGAGTCGACGTCATGGTGGTGTCGGGCGACCGCGACGTCTACCAGCTGGTCGGCGAAGGGGTGCGGGTGATGACGACCTCGCGCGGAGTCACCGACACCAAGATCTACGACTCGGAGGGCGTCATCGAGCGCTACGGCGTGCCGCCGGAGCTGGTCACCGACCTGATCGGGCTCAAGGGCGACACCTCCGACAACATCCCCGGCGTCCCCGGCATCGGCGACAAGACCGCCGCGACTCTGCTCCAGCAGTTCGGCTCGCTCGAGGAGGTCCTCGCCAACGTCGACAAGATCTCGGGCGCCAAGCGCAAGCAGAACCTGGTCGAGTTCGCCGACGACGCCCGTGTCTCGAAGCAGCTGGCGACGGCCGTCGTCGACATCGACATCGAGCTCGACCTCGACGACCTTATGGCGAAGAAGATGGACCGCGGCCGCCTGCGCGAGGTCGCGCGCGAGTTCGAGCTGCGGATCGTGATCGAGCGCATGGAGGAGGAGCTCGGCGCCGACTTCATCCCCGAGGGCGGCGCCGACGAAGTGATCGAGGTCGCCTCCGAGAGCGGCGAGATCGCCGACCTCGCCAACGGCCCAATCGCCGTCGCCGCCTCGGGCGGCACCTGGTCGGCCGCCGATGCCGAGAAGGTCGTCAGCGGCGAGTTCGGCGACGCCGCCGAGCTCGCCGCGGGAATCGGCGACCGGCCGCTGATCGGCCACGACCTCAAGTCGCTGGCGGGTGGAGCCAGCCACGGGCTTCTCGCCGCCGCCGAGGGCAAGCTCGACCTCAGCCACGACACGATGGTCGCCGCCTACCTCCTCGACCCGGCGCGTCGCACCTACGACCTGATCGACATCGCCGCCCAGCGCGGGCTCGCCGCCGAGTCTGCCGTCAAGGATGGCGACGAGGCCCAGCTCGAGCTCGGCGAGGAGCCGCCGCCCGATCCGGCCGCCGAGGCGCGGCTGGTCTGGGAGATCGCCCAGGTCCAGCGCGAGTCGCTCAAGGAAAACGGCCTCGAGAGCCTCATGGACGACGTCGAGATGCCGCTGGTCGAGGTGCTCCCCGAAATGGAGCGGGTGGGGGTGATGCTCGACTCAGAGCGGCTCGCGGAGATCGGCAAGGGCTTCACGAAACGGATCGCAAAGCTCGAGAAGGACATCTACCGGCTCGCCGGCAAGGAGTTCACGATCGGCTCGCCCCAGCAGCTCGCCGAGGTCCTGTTCGACGAGCTAAAGCTCTCGAAGAAGCGCCGCGGCAAGACCGGCTTCTCGACCGACGCGCGGGTCCTCTCGCAGATCCGCGAGGAGCACGAGATCGTCGCCAAGATCGAGGAGTGGCGCGAGCTGACCAAGCTCAAGAGCACATACCTCGACGCGCTGCCGGAATTGATCGACCCGAAGACCGGGCGGATCCACACGACCTTCAACCAGACCTCGACCGCGACCGGGCGGCTGTCGAGCACCAA
This sequence comes from Solirubrobacterales bacterium, assembly GCA_033855935.1. Taxonomy (GTDB): domain Bacteria; phylum Actinomycetota; class Thermoleophilia; order Solirubrobacterales; family 70-9; genus JAWVFN01. The sequence continues at coordinate 2,206 of JAWVFN010000249.1, forward strand.
CCCGAACCTGCAGAACATCCCGATCCGCTCAGACGAGGGGCGGCCGATCCGGTCCTCGTTCGTCGCGCCGCGCGGCCAGCGGCTGCTCTCCGCCGACTACAACCAGATCGAGCTGCGGATCCTCGCCCACATCGCCGGCGAGGATGCGCTGCGCGAGATCTTCGCCCGCGGCGACGACATCCACACGGCGACCGCGGCCGAGATCCTCGGCGCCGACCCGGAGAACGTCACCCCGAGTGAGCGCTCGAAGGCGAAGATGGTCAACTACGGCATCGCCTATGGGCTCTCGGCGTATGGGCTCGCCGACCGGCTCGCGATCGAGGAGGATGAGGCCCGCGCCTATATCGATCGCTACTTCGAGCGCTTCCCCAAGGTCCAGCAGTACATCACCGAGACGATCGAGCGCGCCCGCGACGACGGCTACGTCTCGACTTTGCTCGGCCGCCGCCGGCCGATCCCCGAGCTGGGCTCGGGCCGCCCCCAGACCCGCAGCCAGGGCGAGCGGCTCGCGGTCAACATGCCGATCCAGGGCACCTCGGCCGACATCATCAAGCTGGCGATGGTCCGCGCCCACAAGGCGCTCGCCAAGTCCGACCTGAAGACGCGTCTCGTGCTCCAGATCCACGACGAGCTCCTCTTCGAGGGGCCGTTGAAGGAAATGGAAGCGGCGGGCGAGCTCGTCGAGGTGGCGATGTGCGCCGCCTTCGAGCTCGACCCGCCGCTCGCGGTCGACATCGGCGTCGGCCAGGACTGGCTCGCCGCGAAGTAGCCAGGGGCTACCTAGGTGTGATTCGGGCCGTCGTCGGCGCCCTGACCGCCCTGGTCGTCAGCGCCGCCATTGTCCTCGGTGGCGTCGTCGTTGACGTCGTTGGCCTCACACTGGGCATCGTCCGCCTCCTGAGAGTCGGCCTGGCCGTCGTCGTTGCTGTCTGTACTGCGGGGGTTGCTGTGTGACCGGAACTCGCAGAGGTTGTCGACTCCGTCGTTGTCCTGGTCGCGGCCGGACTGGTCGACCTTCGTCGAGAGGTGGAATTTCTTCTCCCACTTGTCCGGGATCTTGTCGCCGTTGTGGTCGCGCGTGCTCGCCATGCCGGGCACGGCGACTGCCGCCGCGGCGACGAGCACGGCGATGAACGCAATCAGCTTCGTCTTCAACGTTTCCTCCTAGATTGGGTTGCTTCGGGCAGGTGTTCAAACCCGGCTCGACGGCGAAGATCACGCCGAATTGCGGGCAAGTGCCTAGTCGGGCACGGTGAGCGTGTCACCGCCCCCGCCGCCGGAGCCGGAGTCCGATGACCCCGATCCCGAGGAGCCGGAGCCCGAGGAGCCGGAGCCCGAGCTCGAGTCGTCTGACCCCGAGCCGCTGCGGCTGGAGCCCGAGGTGTCACCGCTGCCCGAGCCGCTGGAGCCGGAGCCGGACCCGGAAGTGTCGCCGGAGCCTCTGTGCCGAGAGCCGTCGTCCCCCGAGCCCCTGTGCCGCGAGCCGTCGTCGCCCGAGCCGCGGCCGGAGCCGCCGCCACGCCCGCCGCCGCGACCGGAATCGTCGCCGAGATCGTGAGCCGCGCCGTCGTCACGCGATGAGCTCCTCGCCGATACGGAGTGTTTGCTCGCGGCGTCGGCGTTCCCGCGGTCGTGGTTGACGACCACCCCGGTCGTCACCGTCCCGGCCGCGAGAAGCGTCGCCAGGCCCGCCTTCGCCGCGATTCCGATCCCGACGCCGCCTCCGCCTGCCGCCGCGGATGTCGCCGCGTCGGGGGCGAGACCGTCGGCAAGGAAGCGCAGCAGCGGTAGCGGCACCATCATCCCGGCGCCGTTGCGGAGTGTGGTGCGGGCTCGATGGATCGACTGGCGCACGGCACCGCCGGTGATACCGAGCGACTTGGCGATCTGCTCGTGGCTCAATCCCTCGAGCTCACGCATCACGATCGCGGCGCGCTGCGGCTCGGGCAGCTCCGCGAGGCCGGTCATCAGGGCTTCGATCTGCTGGCGGCGGGCGAGCGTGTCGAGCGGCTCCTCGCCGCCGGCCTGGCGCTCGTCGAGCTCAGCCGCCTGCGGCGGGCGGTCGCGGAGGTCATTGAGCGCGGTGTTGCGGACGATCCGGTAGAGCCAGGGCCGCAGCTTGATCTCCTTGTCAGAGCCCTTGAGCGCGACGAAGGCCTTGGAGAAGGCGTCTTGGGTCACGTCTTCCGCGCGCTGGCGGGTGACGATGGCGCCGGCGTATCGCCGCAGCGGCTGGGCGTAGCGCCGCACGATCTCCTCGAACGCGGCGTCGCTGCCCTCGCTGGCGAGCTTGACCAGGCGCCCGTCGGGCTGCAGGCGCAAAGCCGGTCCCGCAAAGATCCGGGGGGCAAACGATTGGGCGGGCGGCGGGTTCACGTTCGGTTCGATAGATATGACGGCGCTTGGGGCGCTCCACCCCGGGTACGAGTCCAACAACCCGAACGGATGGCCAAGATCACGCACGAAGTCCATGGATAAGAGCGTCGCCGTCATCTGCATGGCCGTCGTCGGCGGCTGCATCGCTCTCCAGGCCCCGATCAACGCCGGCCTCGGGAAGACGACGGGCACCTATCCGGCCGCCTTCATCTCGTTCGCGGTCGGCACCTTGATCCTGGGAGCGATCGTCGTCGTCTCCGGCAAGGCGAGCGGAGTCGCCGAGGTCACCCACGTCAATTGGTACTACCTGCTCGGCGGCCTCCTCGGCGCCGCCTACGTATTCACGGCGCTCTCGCTCGTCGGCAATATCGGCGCCGGCGGCGTTGCCGCGGCGACCGTCACCGGGCAGCTGACCCTGTCGGTCGTCCTCGACCGCATCGGCTTCCTCGGCCTCGACGAGGTCCCATTCACCGTCGAGCGCATGATCGGCGTCGCCTTACTGCTCGCCGGGACTTTCCTGATCGTCCGCTAGCCGCCTCCCCATTCACCACTTAGAGGGGTAATTCAAAAGTGCTGCTTCGCATGGAAAGCAGCACTACTGCGGGCCTGCAGCCTCGAGTGCCTCTGAGAGCCCGCGGAACATGGTCATGCGGGTGATCTTGTCGTCTCGTACCTCGAAGAGCAGTGCGTAGCGCGCTTCCACCTCGACTCCACTCTTCTTGCCCCGGCCGCGTTGGGTTGCGACGACGCAGACGCTGTCTCCGAGGTCACGCATCTCCTCGACCTCTTCGCGCCACTCGTCAAATGTTCCGGTCCACTCAGCGATGATCGCTGCTAGCTCCTCGCGACCTTGTCCGCTCGCGGCATCGCCTCGCGCCGTCGCATCTACGACCACCTCAGGGTGAAACTGAGCCAGGGCGCCAGCGGCATCCCCGCTTTCACGGGCCTCATACATGCGGCGGACGACCTCGACGTTCTGGTCCGACATGACCGCCCAAGTATCCCGGCTGAGCGTCGTGCTCGGCGACATGCTCAGAGGTGATCAGTGCTGCTTAGGATGAGAAGCGGGTCATTCCGCTTTGCATGGGAAGCAGCACTTTCGATCTCGCGCGATACTGCGCGGGCGATGTCGGCGGAGAACGTGGAGATCGTTCGGGGCATATACGCCGAATGGGAGAAGGGCAACTTCCAGGCAGCATTG
>JAWVFN010000250.1:0-9634 GCA_033855935.1 Solirubrobacterales bacterium
CGCCAGCTTCGACGCCTACCAGGACTTCGAGGCCCGCGGCGACCATTTCCGCGAGATCGTCGAGGCGCTGACGTGAGGAAATACCTGGGTGGGGCAGCGCGGCGGAAGCCAAAAGGGCCGGCGCCGCCGCTGGAGTATTCGCTGCTGTTGACGGCGACGATGTGCCTGCTCGCCTTCGGTGCGGTGATGGTGTTCAGCGCCAGCTCCGCGAAGAATCTTCTCGCGGAGGGTGGCAACGGGACCTACTACTTCGAGCGCACCGTGATGTTCGCCGCCGTCGGTCTGATCGCGATGCGGCTGCTCGCCGCCAAGGGAGCGCCGCTGGCGCGGGCACTGACTCCTCTCCTGCTCGGCGCGTCGCTGCTCGGGCTGCTCGCCGTGCTCGTGCCGGGCGTCGGCCAGGGCGCCAACGGCTCCAGCCGCTGGATCGGCGCGGGGCTGTTCCAGGTGCAGCCGACCGAGATCGCCAAGGTGGCGATCATCCTCTACGGCGCTCACCTGCTCGCCGCCAACCCGCGCCGGATCCGCGACCTGCACGGCCTTGCGCCGTACCTGGTGATGGTCGGGGTCTGCGCGCTGCTGATCGTCAAGGAGCCCGACCTCGGTTCGGCCATGGTCCTCTGCTTCAGCGTGGTCGCGCTGCTGACCGCCGCCGGGGTACGGGCACGGACGCTCGCCCCGGTTGGCGCCGCGATCGCGATCGCGGCGCTGCTGATGATCATGGTCAGCCCCTACCAGCAGGATCGCCTCACCGGTTTCCTGCACCCGAGCGCCGACGCCAGCGGTACCGGCTTCCAGGCCAACCAGGCCAAGATCTCGATCGGCTCCGGGGAGATCACCGGTGTCGGCCTGGGGCAGGGCACCCAGAAGGCGTCGTACCTGCCCGAGGCCCACACGGACATGATCGCCGCCGTGATCGGCGAGGAGACCGGTTTCATCGGCATCCTCACGCTCGTCGGGCTATTCGGGCTCTTCGGCTGGGCGGGCATGCGCGCGGCGCACCGCGCCCGCGACCGCTACAGCAAGCTGATGGCGGCGGGACTGACCTCGCTGATCCTCGCCCAGGCGGTGGTCAACCTCTACGCCGTACTCGGGCTGGCGCCGCTGACCGGCGTCACCCTGCCGTTCATCAGCTACGGCGGCAGCAGCCTGGTGATGACGCTCGCCTCGGCGGGATTGATCCTCAATGTCGCTCGCACGCGCGGCATCGCGACTTCGCGGTCCACTTCGAGCGGCGCACGCAAGGCCAGCCGGCCGGCCACCCGTGGTGGCTCCGCGCGCGCTGCGAAACTGCGAGCGGTCGAAGGTGGCGGAAACCGCGAACAGACAAGACGCACGGCCAGCGCCAAGCGTCGTAGTAGCAGCGGGCGGAACCGCGGGTCACGTGGTTCCGGCGCTCGCCGTCGCCGACGCGCTGCGAGCTGAGGGCGCCCGCGTCACCTTCATAGGTACGCGTGAGCGCTCGGAGGCCGAGCTCGTTCCCGCCGCCGGCTACGAGATCGACTTCCTCGCCGTCAGCGGCCTTGACCGGCGCAACCCGCTGAAAGCGACGCTGGCGGCGATGCGCGCCGTGAGGGCTGTGGGCGCGGCGCGCAAGATCCTCAGCCGCCGCGGCGCCGACGCCGTCATGGGCGGCGGCGGCTACGTCGCCGGGCCGGCCGGCCTCGCCGCATCGCGGATGGGGCTGCCACTGGTCCTGACGGAGGCCGACAGCCACCTTGGCCTCGCCAACCGCTTGCTCGCCAAGCGCGCCCGCCGGGTCTGCCTCGCCTTCCCGATCCCCGGCCGCGAGGGCGAGCCGTACCTCGTCACGGGGCGCCCGGTCCCCGAGGCCGTGATCGACGCCGACCGCGGCGCTGCGAGGAGGCGCTTTGCAATTCCGGCCGAGGCTCCGTGCCTGCTCGTCTTCGGCGGCAGTCTGGGGGCGCGGACGATCAACGACGCCGCGCTTGCCGCCTTCGGCGGCGAGGCGGAGCGCCCGTTCCACGTCCTCCACATATCCGGCACGCGCGACTACGAGGATCTACGGCAGCGGCTCGAACAGGAGGGGGGAGGCGGATACACCCTCGTCGGCTACGAGCACAGCCTCGGCGACGCCCTCGCGGCGAGCGATCTGGTCCTCGCGCGCTCCGGAGGTTCGATATTCGAGATCGCGGCGGCCGGCAAGCCGGCGATCCTCGTTCCCTATCCCCACGCGACCGCCGATCACCAGACAACGAACGCTCGCTGGATGACGTCGGCCGGAGCCGCGGAGCTGATCGTCGACGGTGAGCTGACGCCCCAGCTGCTCGAGCAGCGTTGCGGCGAGCTCCTCGCCGACTCGCAGCGCCTTGCGCGCATGGCCGACGCCTCCCGCAAGCTGGCGATGCCCGACGCGGCCCAGCGGATCGCCGCCGAGGTGCTCGCCGCGGCCAGGGAGCCGCGCGGTCATGAGTAGTGCGCTGATGCAGGGACGCCAGCTCCACTTCATCGCGATCGGTGGCGCCGGCATGAGCGGCCTGGCCCTCGTCTGCCACGAGCTCGGCGCCGAGGTCAGCGGCAGCGACCGCGCCGAGTCCTCTTATGTAGGGCGCCTGCGGGAGGCCGGGCTGGAGCCGGCGATCGGCCACGACGCGGCCAACGTGCCCGAGGGCGCCGACGTAGTGATCTCGACCGCGATCGGCGATGAGAATGTCGAGCTGATGGCCGCCCGCGAGCGTGGCCAGAAGGTCATTCACCGCGGCGAGCTGCTCGCCGAGCTCTGCTCGCGCAAGCGGCTGATCGCGATCGCGGGCACCCACGGTAAGACCACCACGACCGCGATGGTCGTCTGGGCCCTGAGGGAGCTCGGTGCCGACCCCGCCTTCTTCATCGGCGGCGAGCTGCCCGGGGCCGGCCCCGGCGGCGAGGCGGCAAACGCCGGCTGGGGGGAGGGGGAGTGGGTGATCGCCGAAGCCGACGAGAGCGACGGCAGCTTCCTCGAGCTCAAGCCGGAGATCGCGGTGATCACCAACGTCGAGCTCGACCACCATTCCCGCTGGACCTCGCTGGCCGAGCTGAGGCAGGCCTTCGTCGCGTTCTGCGAGCCCGCGGAAGCCGTCGTCGCCGAGCACGGCGTCAAGCTTCGCGGCGTCCAGGCGTTCCGCTTCGGCCTCGACGAGGGTCACACGCGGCCGCACTTCGATCTCGCTGCGCCGGGTCGCCACAACGCGCTCAACGCGCTCGCCGCGGTCGGCGCTCTCGACCGCGCCGGGTTCGACCCCGGGGCGGTCGAGGCGGCGCTCTGCAACTTCCCCGGAGTCGCCCGGCGACTCGAGCTCAAAGGCAGCGCGAAAGGAGCCCGGATCTACGACGACTACGCCCACCATCCGACCGAGGTGGCGGCGGCGCTCGCCGCGGCACGGGGGATGACCGAGGGACGGCTGATAGCTGCCTTCCAGCCGCACCTCTACTCACGGACGAAGGCTCTCGCCACCGAGTTCGGCGCCGCGCTCGCCGCCGCCGACGAGATCGCCGTGCTCGAGGTCTACCCGGCCCGCGAGGAACCGGTCGGTGAGCTCGCAGGCGTCAGCGGCCTGATGGTCGCCGAGGCCGCCGCGGACCACGGCGGCGGCCGCCCGGTCTGGTGGCTGCCCGACGCCGAGCGGGCGGCGAGCGCCCTCGCCCCGCGCCTGCGCTCCGGCGATCTGCTGATCACCCTCGGCGCCGGCGACATCAACAAGCTCGCCGAGGCACTGGTCGAGGACCCCGCGTGAGCGAAGAGCTGCCGAAAGGGGTGGAGACCGACTTCTCGCTGGCGCGGCTGACAACGGTCAGGGCGGGGGGCACGGCCGACTTCTTCGCCAAGCCGGTCTCGGAGAAGGCCCTGGTCGACCTGCTCGCCTGGGCCCGCGACCGCGATGCCGCGGTCGGCATCGTCGGCTCGGGCTCGAACCTGCTCGTCGCCGACGCCGGCTTTCGCGGCCTGGTGCTGAAGCTGAGCGGCGACTTGACCCGGTTCGAGCGCCACGGCGAGCGAGTGATGGCGGGCGGAGGCGCGCGCCTGCCTTCGCTCTCGGCCAAGGCGGCGGGCTGGGGTCTGACCGGGATCGAGTTCGGCGTCAACATCCCCGGCACCGTCGGCGGCGCCGTGCGCATGAACGCCAACGCTTATGGAGGCGAGCTGGCGAAGGCGCTCGACTGGGTCTCGGTCTGCACAGCCGAGGGTCCCGAGCGCCGGGCGCCGGATCAGCTCGGGTTCGCCTACCGCCAGTCGAACCTCGGGGCCGGCGAGGTCGTCTCGCGGGCGGGCTTTGCGCTGGAGCAAGCCGGCAGCGTCGCCGAGGTGAAGGCGACAATGGCCGCCATGCGCGAGCGCCGCCTCGAGGCCCAGCCGTCGGGGATCAAGACCTTCGGCTCGACATTCATGAATCCCGACGGCCCCGGGGTGGAGGGGCGCTCGGCGGGCCAGCTCCTCGACGACGCCGACTGCCGAGGCCTCGCGGTCGGCGGCGCCCGCTTCTCAATCAAACACGCGAACTTCGTCGAGAACACCGGCGATGCGAGCACCACCGACATCCTCGCCGTGATGTCCGCCGGCCGCCGCCGGGTGTACGACCGTTTCGGCGTCATGCTCGAGCCCGAGGTCCAGGTGCTCGGCGAGGTTGAGTGGCCCGCCGACTGGGAGCTCGAGTGAGGGCCAGCCGCGGTCAGATCTGGCGGCGCCGGGTCCTCGCCGCGCTCACCGTCGCGGTCCTCCTCGCCGCCGCCTATCTGTTCTGGTTTCGCAACTCCTCGCTGTTCGATGTCAAGCAGGTCGAGATCAAGGGGGTCACCGCCGACGCCCCTGAGGTGGCGGCGGCGCTCGATCAGGCCGCGCAGAAGATGACCACCCTGCATGTGCGCGAGGACGCGCTGACGAGCGCCGTCAGTCGTTTTCCGACCGTCGCGGCGCTGACGGTGCACTCGCACCCGCCCCATAAGCTCGAGATCGATGTGATCGAGCGGGTGCCGGTGGCGACGGTCCGCGACGGCGCCACCACCGTGCCGGTCTCGGGCGACGGCTTCGAGTTGCGCGGGATCCGCGCGCCGCCGGGGCTGCCGCCGGTCGCGCTCTCGACCAAGCCCGTCAACGGCCGCCTCTCCGAGAACGACATCGTCGTCACCAGCTTGCTCGCGGCGGTCCCTGCCCAGCTCAAATCGGGTATCGACGGCGCCCACTACGACTCCTCCGGCAGCGGCGCCGTCGTTGATCTCTCCAATGGCATCGAGCTGCGCCTCGGTGACGCCTCCGACGCGGCTGCGAAGTGGGCCGCAGCCGCCACCGTCCTCGCCGCACCCGGCCTCGGCAGCCCCGCCTACATCGACGTCAGCGTCCCCGAACGACCCGTTTCCGGCGGCTAGAGCGGCTGATCAGAAAGTACCTGCAACGGGTCCTGCACCCGGTTCGGGCACGAACGGGCCTTATCGACGGCGCCGGGCACAGCGTCAACCCTCGACCCACGAAATGCGTAATTTGCAGGGATTTTCCGTAGGCTAAACTAAGTCTGTACCTCGAGTTGCAGTCGAGGCTAACCCTCTCGAGAGTCTCAAGTAAGACTTGAGGGTTAGGGCGTGCGGGGTCGTTGACACGCGGGCCTTTTTGCCCTACTTTCGGCATTGTGCCCCACGACATAGACGGAACCTTCCGGGAGGCGGACCCCGGTCCGCAAGGAAGTCTTCCGAAACCATACGAAGGACCAACTGGAGCAAGACCAAGGCATATGGAGTCTTCATACCTCGCAGTCATCAAAGTCGTCGGCGTAGGCGGCGGCGGATCCAATGCGGTGAGCCGCATGGTCGACGCCGGCATGAAGGGCGTCGAGTTCATCGCCTGCAATACCGACGCCCAGGCGCTGCTCGCCTGTGACGCCGACGTCAAGATCGGCATCGGCCACAACCTGACCAAGGGTCTGGGCGCCGGAGCCAACCCCGAGGTCGGCGCTGGTGCCGCGGCCGAGAGCCGCGACGAGATCAAGGAGGCGCTCAAGGGCGCGGACATGGTCTTCATCACCGCCGGTGAGGGTGGCGGTACCGGTACCGGTGCAGCCCCCGTGATCGCCGAGATCGCCAAGCAGGAGATCGGCGCACTGACCGTGGGCGCGATCACCAAGCCGTTCGCCTTCGAAGGCCAGAACCGGATGCAGACCGCCGATGACGGCATCGACAAGCTGCGGCGCGAGGTCGACACGCTGATCGTCGTCCCCAACGAGAAGCTGCTCGAGATCGTCGAACGGCGGACGACGATGCTCGACGCCTTCCGCCAGGCCGATGACATCCTGCGCCAGGGCGTCCAGGGCATCACCGACCTGATCACGATCCCCGGCCTGATCAACCTCGACTTCGCCGACGTGCGCCTCGTCATGCACGAGGCCGGCACGGCAATGATGGGTGTCGGCGAGGGAGCCGGCGAGAAGCGCGCGATCGAGGCCGCCAAGGCAGCGATCACCTCGCCGCTGATCGCCGAGCAGATCGACGGCGCCAAGGGCCTGCTGCTCAACATCACCGGTGGCGAGGACCTCGGGCTGTTCGAGGTCTCCGAGGCCGCCGAGCTGATCTCCTCCGCCGCCGATGCGCGCGCCAACATCGTCTTCGGCTCGGTGATCGACGCAGCGATGACCGAGGAGGTCCGCGTCACCGTGATCGCCACCGGCTTCGAGTCCGGCATCGAGTGGCACCGCCGGGCGCCGATGCAGATCGAGAAGGAGGCCCGCAAGAGCCTCGAGGCTTTCCCGCGCCGCCGCGACCGCGGCGACCGCAACAGCGGCGGCGGCACCGCCGGCGAGCGCGAGCGCGCCGGCTACGACCGCGAGCCGATCGACCGCGACCTCGTCATCGGCGACGCCGACATCGACGTACCTGACTTCTTGAAGTAAGGCCTCGATAGCCTGGGCGGGTGACCGTCGCAGACCTCCGTCGCACGCCCCTGATCGAGGGCCACCACGCCGCCGGCGCGAGGATGGTTCCGTTTGCCGGCTGGGAGATGCCGGTTCAGTACCAGGGCGTCGTTCCCGAGCACCTCGCCGTGCGCTCGGCTGCCGGGATGTTCGACGTTTCGCACATGGGCGAGATCGAGACCGAGGGGCCCGGCGCGGAGGCTTTCCTGCAGCGGCTGCTCTCCAATGACGTGGCGAAGATCGAAGTCGGCGGCGCCCAGTACTCGTGCCTCTGCCGCGAGGACGGTGGGGTCCTCGACGACCTCTTCACCTACCGCCTCGCCGCGGACCGCTACCTGACGGTCACGAACGCGTCCAACCATGAGACCGACTTCGAATGGTTCTCGTCCCACGCCGGCGAGCACGAGGTCGAGGTCCGCGACGTCGCCGGCGACTACGCGATGCTCGCGGTCCAGGGCCCGACCGCCCGCGAGATCGTCGGTGGCCTCGCTAGCGGGGAGCTCCCCGCTCGCTTTCACACCGCCGAGCTCGAGGTCGTCGGCCACGAGGCGCTCGTCTGCGGCACCGGCTACACCGGTGAGGACGGGGTGGAGGTTCTGATCGCCCCCGAGCACTCCATGGCCCTCTGGGACGCGCTGCTCGAGGGTGGGGTCAAGCCCGCAGGGCTCGGCGCCCGCGACACCCTGCGGCTCGAGGTCGGTTACTGCCTCTACGGCAACGACCTGAGCACCGAGCGGACGCCGATCGAGGCCCGCCTCGGCTGGTGCTGCAAGGAGGGGACGGGCTTCATCGGCTCCGAGGTGATCGCCGAGCGGCGCTCGGGCGGAGCTGCCGAGTTGCTCTCTGCCTTTGCCCTCGCCCAGAAGGGCGTGCCGCGTCAGGGCAACGACGTGATCGCCGGGGATCAAACCGTCGGCGAGGTGAGCAGCGGTACATTCTCGCCCTCGCTCGAGCAGGGCATCGGCCTCGCCTACGTCGGCACCGAGCACGCCGAGCCGGGAACCGAGATCGAGATCGACGTCCGCAGCAAGCGCCGCCCGGCGAGAATCGAAAAGACACCTCTGTACGAGAAAGGAACAGCTTGAGCGAAGAGAGCTACCCCGAGGACCTGCGCTACCACGCCGAGCACGACTGGGCCCGGATCGACGGCGAGGAGGCGACCTTCGGCATCACCTGGTACGCCCAGGAGGCCCTCGGCGGCGTCGTCTTTTTCGACCCCCCCGACGTCGGCACCGAGATCTCCAAGGACACGGCCTACGCCGACATCGACTCGACCAAGGCCTCCTCGGAGGTCTACGCGCCGCTCTCGGGCGAGGTCACCGAGGTCAACGCCAAGGTCGACGACGAGCCCGAGGCGATCAACGAGGATCCCTACGGCGAGGGCTGGCTGGTCAAGGTCAAGCTCTCGGACCCGAGCGAGGCGGACGCCCTGATGGACGCCGCCGCCTACAAGAAGCTTCTCGCTGACTCAGCCGACTAGCCGATCCAGCCCGGCGTCTACGATGCTCGGTCTGTGACTCGCTACACCTCAGCCACAGACCGAGACCGCGAGCAGATGCTGGCCGCGATCGGGGCCGGCTCGATCGACGAGCTGTTCGAGGAGCTGCCAGAAGCCGTGCGCCTCGACCGGGCGCTGGAGCTCGAGGACGGGCTCTCCGAGCACGACGTCTATGAGCGCCTCCGGGCGTTGGCGTCGCGCAACGTCGATGCCGAGGCGGAGGCCTCCTTCCTCGGAGCCGGCATGTACGACCACTACGTGCCGGGGATCGTCGACGCGATAACCCAGCGCTCGGAGTTCCTGACGCCCTACACGCCCTACCAACCCGAGATCTCCCAGGGCGGCCTGCAGGCGATGTTCGAGTACCAGACGGCGATCTCGGAGCTGACCGGGCTGCCTGTCTCCAACGCCGGGCTCTACGAGGGCCCTTCCTCCGTCGCCTCGGCTGCCTATCTGGCGATCGCGGCGACCGGCCGCACCGGGTTCGTCGCCTCGCGCGGCCTGCACCCGCACAGCCGGGCGGCGCTCGGCACCTACGGCGCCGGCTACGGCTCGACGCTGTCCGAGGTGCCGCTCGACGGCGGCGTCACCGACGCCGCCGCCCTCGCCGAGGCCGTCACCGACGAGACCGCCGCTGTGTTCCTCCAGTACCCCAACTTCCTCGGTGCGATCGAGGACATCGAGGCACTCGGCGCCGCCGCCAAGGAGAAGGGGGCGCTGCTGATCGTCGCCTGCGATCCGATCGCGCTCTCGGTTTTGCGCCCTCCCGGCGAGCTCGGTGCCGACGTCGCCGTCGGCGAGGGGCAGCCGCTCGGCAACCGCCTCGACTTCGGCGGCCCGTCATTCGGCTTCTTCGCCGCGACCGAGGACCACATCCGCAGGATGCCGGGCCGCATCGCCGGCGAGACGACCGACATTGACGGCAGACGCGGGTTTGTTCTCACGTTGCAGACCCGCGAGCAGCACATCCGCCGCGAGAAGGCGACCCACAACATCTGCACGGCGCAGGCGCTCAACGCCCTGGCCGGAGTCATCTACCTGAGCTGGCTCGGCAAGCAGGGTTACCGCGAGCTCGGCGAGCTGCTCGTCCGCCGCACCGCCTACGCCCGCGAGACGCTCGGGGCGATCGACGGGGTCGAGCTGCTCCACGACGCCCCGGTCGTCCGCGAGTTCGCGCTCAGCCTCGACGCGCCGGTGCACGAGGTCCTCGACCGCTGCGCCGAGCGCGGCATCGGCGCCGGCT
>JAWVFN010000251.1:0-5466 GCA_033855935.1 Solirubrobacterales bacterium
CCGGTCTCGATCCAGCTCTTCGGCCAGGACCCCGAGGTGATGCGCTCGGCCGCCGCCACCGCCGCCGAGGCGGGCGCCGACCTGATCGACATCAACATGGGCTGCCCGGTGCGCAAGGTCTGCAAGACCGGCGCCGGCGCGGCGCTGCTGCGCGACCACGAGCTGGCGCTGGCGCTCGCGCGCGGTGCGATCGAGGGCGGCGGCGTTCCGGTCACGGTGAAGATTCGCTCGGGCGCGGTGGCCGGCGACGAGTCGGGCTTCGATCTCGCCGTGCGATTGGTCGAGGAGGCCGGCGTCGCCGGAATCGCCTTCCACCCCCGGCCGGCGACGGCCCAGCACACCGGCAGCCCCGATTACGCGCTGACGCGGCGGCTCGCGGAGCGCATCGATGCGCCCGTGATCGTCTCGGGCGGCCTCGACACGGCCGACGCCGCCCGGCGTGCGTACGCCGAGTCGGGGGCGGCCGCGGTCATGGTCGCCCGCGGCTCTCTCGGAAACCCGTGGATCTTCGAGGAGCTGACCGGTGTCCGCGCCGAGCCGCCCGCTCGCGCCGAGGTGATCGCCGAGCTGCTCTGGATCATCGACCGCGCCGAGGACCACCTCGGCTCAGAGCGCGCGGCCCGCTACCTGCGCAAGTTCTACCCCTGGTACACCGAGCGGCTCGGCGTCTCCCACTCCGAAGCCGGGCGCTTTCAGCAGAGCGATCTCGGCGAGGCTCGACGCCTCGTCGCCTCGCTCGGCGAGCCCGTGGCCGCTTGACCGGGCTGACCGAGAGGGTCAGCGCCTGGCGCTGGCGCGGCGTCGAAACCGAGGTCCGGGGCCACAAGCTGCACACGCTCCACGCCGGCGGCGCCGAGCCCCTGCTGCTCTTCCTCCACGGCTTTCCATCGAGCTCCTACGACTGGAAGCCGTTGCTCGACCTGAGTCCGGGCCGGGCCACGCTCGCCTTCGACTTTCTCGGCTTCGGCCTCTCCGACAAGCCCCGCGATCACGATTACTCGCTGCTCTGGCAGGCCGACGCCGCCGAGGAGCTCGTCCGCCGCAACGCCCCCGAGGACCCCGTCTTCATAGTCGCCCACGACATGGGCACCTCGGTCGCCAACGAGCTGATGGCCCGCGACATCGACGGATCGCTCAGCTTCGAGCTCGCCGGCGTGCTGCTGCTGAACGGCTCGATGGTGCAGAGCGCCGCCAGCCCGACGCTGGGCCAGCGCCTTCTCCGCGGCCCGCTCGGCCCGATCGCCTCGCAGCTCTCGAGCGAGCGCTTCTTCCGCAACCAGTTCGGGTCGATCTTCTCGCCCGGCCACCCGCTTACCGACGACGAGGCCTCCGACCAGTGGTCGCTGATCCGCTTCAACGGCGGCCACCGGCTGGGACACAAGACGATCGGCTACATGAACGAGCGCGAGCGGCGGGCTGAGCGCTGGCACGGCGCGCTGCGCGACTGGCCGGGCCACCTCGAGATCGGCTGGGGGATGCTCGATCCGGTGGCGACGCCGGCGGTGCTCGCCGCCGTCCGCGAGCTGCGCCCCCAGGCGGAGATCACCGAATGGCCCGATCTCGGCCACTACCCCCAGATCGAGGAGCCGGAAACGGTCTCCGATTTGCTCGAAAAGGCGCTCGCGAACAGCGCCTGAATCCGTTTGGCGAGGCGTAACTAGCTCGCTATAATGCCGCGCTCGCTCGGACTGGGTGTCGCAATTTGGCACTTCGCCCGGGCGAATTTTTCGGCTCTGAGCAGCGGTTTTTGCCCGGAGCGAAGCAACGAGAGGAAGAGGTTCACCACACGTGGCTCGCGAATCGCTGATCACAGAGGACGGTTTGCAGAAGCTGAAGGAAGAGATCGAGGTTCTCTCGACCGACCGCCGGCGCGAGGTCGCCGAACGGATCAAGGAGGCGCGGGAGTTCGGAGACATCTCCGAGAACTCCGAGTACGACGACGCCAAGAACGAGCAGGCGATGCTCGAGCAGCGGATCCTGAATCTTCAGGAGAAGCTCCGCCGCGCAACGGTGATCGACGAGAAGCACATCGACACCGACGCCGTCGCCGTCGGCGCAGTCGTCCACGTCAAGGACCAGAAGTCCGGCAAGTCGCAGAAGTTCCACCTCGTCGGAGCATCCGAGGCGAACCCCGCCGAGTCGAAGCTCTCGCACGAGTCGCCGATCGGCCAGGCTCTGGTCGGGCACAAGAAGGGCGAGGTCGTCGACGTCGCAGTGCCCCGCGGCCCGAAGAAGAAGCTCAAGATCACCAAGATCGAAGCCGCTTAGCTTTCCTGACGTTAGGCTCGCCCCGTGAGTGAGCCCGAGCAGCCTGAGTCGCAGGTCCTCGCCGAACGGCGGGCGAAGCTCGAGCGCCTGCGCGACGCGGGGATCGAGCCGTTCCCGCACGAGTACCCCAACCGGACCGAGATCGCCGACGTGCGCGCGAAGCACGAGGGCCTCGCCGCCGGCGAGGAGACCGGCGACTCCTATCGCGTCGCCGGCCGCCTGATGGCCCGTCGCGGGCACGGCAAGGCCGCGTTCCTTGACTTACGGGATGGATCAGGCCAGATCCAGGTCCACGCCCGCGCCGACCTGCTCGGCGACGAATCCCAGGAGCAGCTCGTTTCGCTCGACCTCGGCGACCTGGTCGGGGTCGAGGGAACGGTGTTCGCGACCAAGCGCGGCGAGCTCTCGATCGCGGCGGCGGGCTGGACCCTGCTCGCCAAGAGCCTGCGGCCGCCGCCCGACAAGTTCCACGGCCTCGAGGACGTCGAGACCCGCTATCGCAAGCGCGAGCTCGACCTGATGGCCAACCCTGAGGTCCGCGAGATGTTCTTGACCCGGGGCAGGACGGTCGCCGAGGTGCGGCGCTGGCTCGACGAGCGCGGCTTCGTCGAGGTCGAGACCCCCGTGTTGCAGCCCCTATATGGAGGGGCGCTGGCGCGGCCGTTCACGACCCACCACCACGCCCTCGACCGCGACCTCTACCTGCGCATCGCCACCGAGCTCTACCTCAAGCGGCTGGTCGTCGGCGGCATCGACAAGGTCTACGAGCTGGGCAAGGACTTCCGCAACGAGGGTGTCTCCCACAAGCACAACCCCGAGTTCACGATGCTCGAGTGGTACGAGGCCTACACCGACTACGAGGACACGGCGAAGCGCCTCGAGGAGCTCGTCTCGACCGTGGCCGAGAAGGTCCTCGGCACGACCAAGGTCGAGCGCGACGGCGAGACGATCGACCTGTCGCCGCCGTGGAGGCGGATCACGCTGCGGGACGCGATCTCCGACGAGACCGGGATCGACGTCCTCGAGCACCCGACCGTGGAGGAGCTGGCGAGGGCGATGGACTCCGAGGTCTCGCCCGGAGAAGGCTGGGGCAAGCTCGTAGATGGCCTGCTCTCAAAGCAGGTCGAGCCGAAGCTGATCCAGCCGACTTTCATCGTCGACTACCCGGTCGAGCTCTCGCCCTTCGCCAAGGTCCACCGGGACGACCCGCGCCTGGTCGAGCGCTGGGAGGCGTTCGCCGGCGGCATCGAGATCGCCAACTCGTTCACCGAGTTGAACGACCCGGACGAGCAAAGGCGGCGATTCGAGGCGCAGGCCGAGGAGCTGAAGCGCGGCGACGAGGAGACCCAGCCCTACGACGAGGCCTTCGTCGAGGCGCTCGAGCAGGGCATGCCGCCGACCGGCGGCGTCGGCCTCGGCATCGACCGCCTGGTGATGATCATGACCGGCGCCTCTTCGCTGCGCGAGGTCCTGCTGTTCCCGGCGATGCGCAGCTAGCCCGGCAGCACGATCGCCTGCTGCTTACGCGGCTTCTTCTTTTTCCCTTGCTTGCAGGCCTTGCGCTTCTTGGCCTTCGCCTTCTGGGCCTTCTTCTTCGGCTTCTTGGCCTTCTTGCATTTCTTAGCCGTCTTGGGCACGACGCCGCAGTCGCCGCGGGTGAAGATCTTGCTGCCGAACGCCGAGAGCCCGGCTTGGCGCGAGTAGCCGAGGTACGGGAGCCCGAAGAAGTTCTCGACGCTCTTCAGCATCGAGTAGTGGTTGTAGGGCGTGTCGTCGGCGGTCCCGGGAGAGATGCACGGCGATAGCAGCACCGCGCCGACCTTGCCGCCGCCCGGACCCGGGGTCAGCGCGCCGGGGTTGACCGTGTTCGGGCCGGGCTGCTCGTTGCAGCAGGCGCTCGCGTCGCCGCCGCCGGTTCCGCCCGCGGCCTCGTCGAACGTGACGATCAACAGGCCGTGGTCCTTGTAGCCCGGCGAGTTGAGGATCTGCGGGATGTTGCCCTGCAGCCACTGGTCGGCGGTCTTGAGGCCGCCGGGCTCGCCGCTGACGCAGGGCGTGTCGTGGCCGTCGTGACAGAGATTGGGGGTGATGAAGGAGTAGTTCGCGGTCGTGCTCTCCGATTGCAGATCGCCGGCGAGCCGGCTGTAGTCGACGTCGTTCTGGGCGCAGGTCGGGAAGTCGATGATCGAGTGGAAGTAGACGAAGGGGTTGTGGCGCGCGGCGTATTGGTCGCCGACCTTCGCCGACTGCGTGCCGTCGGGCTGGTTAAGGCCGGGATGACGGCAGCTGGCCGGGCCGTTCGCCGCCATGTCCTCCATGTAGCCCTTCCATGTGTAGCCGTGATCCTCGAGCAGGTTGGCGACGGTCTGCACCGTCCCCGCCGGGTAGACGCAGCCGGGCGCTATCACCTGCCCGTCGGGCGCCGGCAGCGTCGCGGGCAGGGAGTCGAGATAGATCGGGCAGTCCGCCTGGGTCAAGAGGCTCGGCGACTGGCCCGAGACCATCGCGATGTAGTTGTCGAGGCTGAGGTGGCCGGTCCCGTAGTAGTTAGGCAGGAAGGCGCCCTGCGAGCGCAGCGTCTGCGAGAGGTAGGGCGCCGGCGAGTTGGCGCCGAAGGTGACATTGGCTCCCTCGTTCTCGAGGACGACGATGAAGACGTGCTTGATCTCGGGGTTCGCGGCATCGCGGGGGGCGGCGCCGGCGGGGAGCAGGGATCCGGAGGTCGGTGAGAGCAGGGCCGCCGCGGCGCAGATCCCGACGATCGTGGCCAGCCGTCTCATCTCAATTGGCCCCCTGCAGTGCTTTGACCACGCTGTCGGGCTGGCTGAAGATGTCGCTCGGCTTCCACGGCTTGTAGTCAAAGCCGACGCGCTCGACGTAGTCGATCATCGCCTGCGAGTTGAGCTCGACGCCCTCGCCCCCGGGACCGCCGGACCGGGTCCGCGTCCCGCTCGCGGCGGCGGCGCCCGGGGCTCCGCCGAGGGAGCACGGTGCCGTCACCGCCGGGCCGAGGCCCAGGGGAATCGGTGCGGACGGGTGGGGGAGGTCGGGGACGTCGAAGTCGGGGTTGGTCCAGTCAAAGCTCTGGCCGATGTTCGAGGCGTAGCGATGGCGCATGTTGAGGTAGCCGAGGCCGAACCGGTAGGACATCAGCTTCAGGATCGACTCGTGGGTGATCGTCTGGTGGCTGACGTAGCC
>JAWVFN010000252.1:0-13902 GCA_033855935.1 Solirubrobacterales bacterium
TCGACCCGCTCGCCGCTCCGAGCCAGAAGATCTGGGGCTACGAGACGACCTGGGGCAGCTTCGCCCAGTTCACCAAGGTCCAGGCCCAGCAGCTCCTCCCCCGTCCCCAGAACCTTTCCTGGGCCGAGTCCGCGGCCTACGGGCTGACCTACTTCACCGCCTACCGGATGCTGATCGACCAGTGCAAGCTCCAGCCCGGCCACAACGTCCTGATCTGGGGCGCGGCCGGCGGCCTCGGGGTCTTCGCGACCCAGCTCTGCAAGGCGGCCGGCGCCAACGCCGTCGGCGTCGTCTCTTCGGAGCAGAAGGGCGAGTTGGTCAAGGAGCTCGGTGCCGTCGACTACATCGACCGCAACGAGTTCGCGGGCATGATGCGCAAGGGCGGCGAGTCGCCCGACGAGGAGAAGGCGCGGTTCAAAGAGTCGCGCGCCTTCGCCAAGAAGGTCAAGGGCATCCTCGGCGACGCCCCCGACATCGTCTTCGAGCACGTCGGCATGGCGACCTTCCCGACCTCGGTCTTTACCGTCAAACCCTTCGGAAAAGTTGTGATTTGCGGTGCGACTTCGGGCTACACCCTCGACTTCGATGTCCGCTACCTGTGGATGAAGCAGAAGCAGATCATCGGCTCGCACTTCGCCAACGCCTACGAGTGCATGCGCGCCAACACCCTGATGGCCGAGGGCAAGATCCGCCCCGTGCTGTGGAAGACGATGGGCTTCGACGGCGTCGCAGAGGCGCACCAACTGCTGCACGAGAACAAGCACCTGGGCAAGATCGCGATCCTCGTCGGCGCCGCCTCCGAGGACGAGGGCAAGAAGGAAGACGGCCCCGGGGCCATCCGCGCCGAGGTCGGAGCGTGAGCGAAGTCAGCGTCATCGACTGGCACGTGACGCCGTTCCGCGCCGAGCGCTTCTTCGAGATCTGGGAGCCGGCGGCGGAGCGCTCGCTCGGCTTCGGCGCCAAGAGCTGGACGCTGACCCGCTCGATCGACGACCCGCTGCTGTTCAGGCAGACGACGGTCTGGGAGAACCGCGCAGACTTCGAGCGCTACTGGTACTCCGACGAGGTCTCCGCCAAGCGCACCGAAGCCATCACCTACTACTGCAAGCCGGTCCTGCCGGCCTGGCACACGCAGGTCGCGAGCGGCTGAAGCCGTGCTGCGTGGCCTCCTGACCGGGAGCGCCATTGCGACCACACTCGTCGTGCTCGGCGGCGGCCCGGAGCCCGCGCAAGCCGCGCCCTGCCCGCCGCTGACGATCACCAACAGCGCCGGCAATCTCTCGATCCAGGGGACGTCGCCATGCGATTCCGATCCGGAGTCCTTCAAGGTTTCGTGCAGCGGCGGCACGGTTCAGGTCGAATACTCGGTCAACTACTCGCTGCCCGCGACCACGGACACGCTCGTCGCCTGCGGCTCCCCCAATCGAATCACCGTGCTCGGCAACTACGGCGATGACGTGATTGACCTCAGTTCCGTCACGCGGGCCGCCGGCTTCAGCGGTATCACTCAGAACACCCTGGACGGTGGCGCTGGCGGCGACTTTCTCATCGGCAGCCCGCTGCCGGACGCTGTTCTCGGCGGCTCGGGCATAGACGTCCTCAGGCTGCGCGACGGCGTCGCCGACACGGCCGATTGCGGCGCCGACTACGACGCCGTCGAGTCAGACCAGGCACGCGTCGACTCGCTCGTCAACTGCGAGATCGTTGACTACGCGCCCTCCCCGGCTGCCGCGGCCGCCAAGAAGTGCAAGAAGAAGCACCGGCAGAAGCACCGCTGCAAGAAGCGTCACCGGTAGACGGCTTCGCCATTAGGTCGCTCCGTAGGGGCCGCCCGGCCTAACTCGCTACGGGCTTCGCCCTTCGCTTGGCCAGAGAGGGCGGCCGGACGTCGCTAGTGCTGCTCGAGCGGGGCCATCGTCAGGCCCGCGTCGGCGAGCTGCTCCCAGTAGAGCTCGGCCGGTTCCTTGGGCCCGGTCCAGACCAGGGCCTTGCCTGAGCTGTGGATCTGGTCGGCGATCGCGAAGCCCTGCTGCACGCTGACGCCGGGGATCACGCCGGCCAAGGTCTTGGCGACGTGGTCGAAGGTGTTGTGATCGTCGTTGCGGACGATCACCATCCAGTTCCCGCCGAGGTCCGATCCGGGTCCCAGTGAGCTCGGCCGCTCGACCGTCGTGGTCGACATGGGCCGGATTCTAATTGCCATTTGGCCGCGACAGTAGCGGCCGCTAGAACGGGCTCGGAACGCGGATCGAGACGTCGTCGAAGACGCCGACCATCCCCGAGGCCGAGGAGCCCGTCTTGCTGCCGACCGCGAGCTCGTTGTACCTGCCGGCCGGCGGCTGGGGGGCGCTGTCGATGGCCGAGTAGATGGTCTGGCCGTTGACCTGCGCGATCACCGAGACACCCCCCGCGATGGCGAAGGTGCGCAACCGCAGCGCGTTGGGCTTGGCGGGGTTGACCTTGATGAACTTGGCAGCGCCCGACTTGAGGACGGCTTCGGCGCCGGCGCCGGCGGGGTCGCGGAGCATGATCCAGCGCTGCTTGGCCGGGACCACACGCAGCTCGTAGTGCTCATTGGCGCTCGCCCGGGTCAGCACTCCCACATAGAGCTTGCTGGTGAGGTTCGCCGGCGTCTTGGCGCTGTAAGTGGCGTTTGCGGAGAGATCGATGCTCGGCGAGCTGTCGGTCGAGTCGGCGATTACCGAGCTGCGATAGGCGCAATCGGAAGTGTCGGCACCGAGCTTGATGTTCATCGTCCCCGCGACGGCCTTGCGACTGCATTTGGTGCCTTTGACCTTGAAGAACTTGGCCGCGTCGCCCGGGTCCGTGAACGGGTAAATCGCCACGGGAATCTCGGCCGCGCGTGCGGCGGAAACGGTGCCGCCCAGTACGGCGACGGCGCAGAGTGCGAGTGTCAGCTTGGCCTTCATCGAGTTGCGAGAGTAGCCCGCCTGGGCGTCTCCAAGCGCAAGGAACACTTCACATTCACAATCGGAGCGGGCCGAGCTCAAATATCATTGGTTGCATGAGCGACCGAGACACGAACGACCCGCATCTGCCCGAGCGCGACCGCCCGTGGGTGATGCGCACCTACGCCGGCCACTCCGACGCCAAGCGTTCCAACGAGCTCTACCGAGGCAATCTGGCCAAGGGACAGACCGGCCTGTCAGTCGCCTTCGACCTGCCCACGCAGACTGGCTACGACCCCGACCACACGCTCGCGCGCGGCGAGGTCGGAAAGGTCGGCGTCTCGATCGTCCACAAGGGCGACATGCACGACCTGTTCGACGGCATCCCCCTCGACGAGATGAACACGTCGATGACGATCAACGCGACCGCCGCCTGGCTGCTCGGCCTCTACGTCACCGTTGCCGAGGAGAACGGCGTCGCCCGCGACGCTCTCTCGGGGACCACGCAGAACGACATCATCAAGGAGTACCTCTCGCGCGGCACGTACGCCTTCCCGCCGGCGCCCTCGATGCGGCTGATCGCCGACATGGTCGCCTTCACCGTCGACGAGATCCCCGACTGGAACCCGATCAACGTCTGCAGCTACCACCTGCAGGAGGCGGGCGCGACTCCAGTCCAGGAGATCGCTTTCGCCCTCTCGACCGCGATCGCCGTCCTCGACGAGGTCAAGGCCCGCGGCCAGGTCTCCGACGAGGACTTCCCCAAGGTCTTCGGCCGCATCTCGTTCTTCGTCAATGCCGGCGTCCGCTTCATCGAGGAGCACGCGAAGCTGCGGGCGATGACCGAGATGTGGCGGCGGATCGGCGAGGAGCGCTACGGCGTCACCGACGAGAAGCTGTTGCGCATGCGCTACGGCGTCCAGGTCAACTCACTCGGCCTGACCGAGTCGCAGCCCGAGAACAACGTGCCGCGGATCGTGCTCGAGGCGCTCGCCGTGACCCTCGGCCGCAACGCCCGCGCCCGCGCGATTCAGCTCCCCGCCTGGAACGAGGCCCTCGGCCTCCCCCGGCCCTGGGACCAGCAGTGGAGCCTGCGGATCCAGCAGATCCTCGCCGAGGAGACCGACCTGCTCGAGTACCCCGACATCTTCGAGGGCTCCACCGTTATGAAAGGGCTGGTCGCTGAACTGACGGCGGGCGCCGACGAGGAGATGAAGGCCGTCGCCGAGAAGGGCGGCGCGGTCGAGGCCGTGCCCTATATGAAGGCGAGCCTGGTCGAATCGCACCGCGAACGCGTCGCCCGCATCGAGCGCGGCGAGCAGAAGGTGATCGGCCAGAACGTCTTCACCGAGACAGAGGACTCGCCGCTGACCACCGGCGAGGACGGCGGCATCATGCAGGCCGACCCGGAGGTCGAGCGCCAGCGGGTCGAGGCGCTCGAGCAGTGGAAGGCCGAGCGCGACCAGGCCGCGATCGATGTGGCGCTGGCGACTCTCGCCGAGGCCGCCGCCGACGAGAACACGAACATCATGCCGGCGACGATCGAGGCCGCTAAGGCCGGCGTCACCACCGGCGAGTGGGCACAAACGCTGCGCGACTCCTTCGGCGACTACCGCGGGCCGACCGGCGTCGGTGGCGCCACGGCCGCCTTCAACGGCAGCGCCGAGCTGATCTCCGGCACCCGCGCCCGCGTCGACGAGGTCTCCGAGGCGATCGGCCACCGGCTCAAGATCCTGGTCGGCAAGCCCGGTCTCGACGGTCACTCCAACGGCGCCGAGCAGATCGCGGTCCGGGCCCGCGACGTCGGCATGGAGGTCATCTACGCCGGCATCCGCCTCACCCCCGAGCAGATCGTCAACTCGGCGATCGAGGAGGACGTCGACGTCGTCGGCCTCTCGATCCTCTCCGGCTCGCACCGCGAGCTCGTCCCCGAGGTGGTCCGCCTCCTCGCCGAATCCGGCACCGAGATCCCGCTGATCGTCGGCGGCATCATCCCCCCCGCCGACGAGCGCTCGATGCTCGATTCGGGCGTCGCCCGCGTCTACACCCCCAAGGATTTCGAGATCAACCGGATCATGGGCGACATCGTCGATCTGATCGCCGAGCGCAACGGCGCCGCCGTTCCCTCGGGCGCCTGACGGTCCTCTCCCATGGGCCGCTCCGAGAGGAGTAGCCTCGAACGTGTGCAGGAGGAGAGGCCAAGGATGGGCCGGGGATTCCGGTGTGTACTGCTAGCCATTGCGGCGACGGCGCTGATCGCGGCCGCCCCAAGTCCGGCAGCTGCTGCCCCGGGCGACACCTTCAACGAAGCGAAGCCGCTCACCGTGGGCGACAGCAACTTCGGGCCGATACAGCCTTCAGGGACGGTCTGGCACGTCTATTCGTCGGGTCCGGCCCCACCCGCCAGCGTCACGCTTTCCGGCTGCAACCTCGGCGCTTTTGATTCGGAGATCATCGTCTCGCAAGGGCCGAGCCACGCAGTGCAGACCACGATCCCCGGCGGTGATGCCCAGAACGGATGCGGCACGAGTGATCGCGCCCGCCTCAAGTTCGCGCCACTCGCAAATCAGACCTACTACGTGCGAGTCGTGAGCCACGACGCCGTCAACCTGAACACGTACAACCTCGCATTCAACGCCACGCCGGCGAACGACGACCTGCTCGGCGCGCAGACTCTCGGCACCGCCCCGGTCAACGTCACGAGCTCGAGCGTTGGCGCAACGAAGGAACCGCTCGAGCCAGACCACGCAAACATCCCCGGCGATACGTCGCTCTGGTATCAGTGGAGCTCGCCCCCTGGGGGCGGGGTCACCACCATCAATGCGTGCTCGAGCAGCCCGGCCCAGGTCGCGCTCGGTGTCTACACGGGCAACGCGCTCCCGACGCTGGTGCCCGTGGCGGCGCTGCCCACGTCGAACCAGTGCAGGGTCGTCTTCATCGCTCCGGTCTTGACGACGACCTACCGAATAGCAGTGGCGGGGATCAACGCCGGCAATGTCAACCCCGGCGGGGTCGAAGGCACGGTCAATCTCAGCGTGGCGCTGCCGCCCTCAAACGACAACATCGCCAACGCTGCTCCCCTTGCAGCCGGCCTGATCCCGCCCATCGACGTCCTGGGCGACAACGCCGGCGCGACGCTCGAATCCGGCGAGACGCACGGCGGCTATGAATTCTCGATCTGGTACTCCTGGACGCCGTCGAGCTCGGGACAGGTAGCGCTCGACACCTGCGATCCCGCCAACGCGTCGCTGACGCGGGTCGATCTCTATACGAGCGCGCCGCCAGCGGCGCCGCTCGCCGACAACGAGGGCGGCTGCGCCGACGGCAACCACGGCAAGCTGATTACGACGGTGGCGGCGGGCACGCCGTACCTGATCTCGGTCAGCTCGGCCGGCTTCGGGGGAGCCACTCGACTGAAGATCGATACGGACACCACACCCCCTTCGGGCGGTGGCGGAGGCGGCGGCGGTAGTGGTGGTGGCGGCGGGGGGACGGCGACCCCGCCTTCTACGACCACCCCGGCGAAGAAGAAGTGCAAGAAGAAGAAAAAGCACGCCTCGGCCGCCAAGAAGTGCAAGAAGAAAAAGAAGCACTAGTAGCCTGAAGGTGTGAGTGACGAGAGCCTTAACGGCGATCGGAGCGCTTGGCTCCGGTGCTATCGCTGCTGGTCAACCGAGCTCGAGGTGCAGCTGCACTACGAGGCGATTCTGCGCATCGATCCCGAGACCGGCGCGCCCAACGAGCGCATGGACGAGATCCAGGAGGCGGTGGTGCAGTGCCTCAAATGTCTCCACGACCAGCCGCACCTGACGATCCGCGACGACAAGGTCGTGCCGATCGAGGATCGCTGGGGCCGCATGGTCGCCGGCACGCCCTGGGTCGCCTCCTGCACGGTCAGCATCGACCAGGACCAGGTCGAGACCTGCT
This sequence comes from Solirubrobacterales bacterium, assembly GCA_033855935.1. Taxonomy (GTDB): domain Bacteria; phylum Actinomycetota; class Thermoleophilia; order Solirubrobacterales; family 70-9; genus JAWVFN01. Next base: position 6,837 of record JAWVFN010000252.1, read on the forward strand.
CCGGCCCCGACGCGCTCGAGGCCCTGACCTACGGCGCCCTCGGCGAGGCCGGCACCCGGGAGTTCTTCACCCACGTGCGTTTCCACAAGCACGAGGAAGAGAAGATCGTCGTCCACTGCCTGGTCGAGCTCTACGCGCGCTCGGCCGAGGAGGCCGCCGAGGTCCTCGAAGAGGCCTCGCGGGGCACGCTCGAGATCACCTCGCTCGCAGAGGAATCACGGCCGCCGGCCCACGCGGCCGACGAGAGGCACTAGGAGTCGCGGCGCCCCGGGCGTAGCTCGGCGTCGCTGCGCTCCATCAGAGCCTGGAGAGTGTCGTCGGGCCCCATCTTCGCCAGCCCGACGGATATCGAGCCGCCCACGACCGCCACGTCGATCTCATCGAAGCGAGCGCGAGCTGCATCCATGTCGAGGCCGGACACGGCGCAGACGAATTCGTCGCCCCCGACCCGCACCAGCGGGTCATACGGGCGAAGCCTGAGGCGAATCGCGGCAGCCACCTCGTGCAGCAGCGCATCGCCGGCAGCGTGGCCGTGCCGGTCATTGATCGCCTTGAGTCCGTTGACGTCGATGAAGGCGACGATCAACGAGGTCTCCTCGCGTTTCGCCCGGATCATCTCGTTGTTGAGCGCCGCTTCGCCGACACCGCGGCGAAAGGCGCCGGTGAGGTGGTCGACGTCGGCGAGCTCGAGCTCGGCATCGGACGCCTTCCGGTCCTCGGCGGCGCGCCGGCGATCCTCGGCGGCGCGGATGCGGTCCTCAGCCGCTCGTTCGCGGGCCGCAGCGCCTTCTTTTCGGGCCGCCTCCACCGCCTCCAACGCCTCGCGTCGCGGGTCCTCTCGCGAACCATTTCCATTGATCGCCTCGGCCTCCCGGTCGATGGAATCGGCGACGCGATCGCGTTTTTGCGCCGCCGCGTCGCGTCGGTCGGCGTGCTCGTCGCGAAGCGCAGCAGTCTCGAGTCGCTGGGAGGTGGTCTCGGAACGCAGCAGGTGAGCGGCAGCGCGTTCGGCGGTCCCCCGCTCGCGCTCGACTCGGGTTACCTCGTGCGTGCGGTCCGTCGTCGGTGATGGCCCGACACTCGCGAAGTCTCGATCGGCGGCGGCCTGATCTCTGTCCGAGGCGGCTTGATCGGTGCCGGCGTGGGCCTCGTCAGCGTCAGAAGCCGTCTGATCCGCATCCGAAGCCGTCTGATCCGAATCCGAAGCCGTCTGATCCGCATCGGAAACGGTCTGGTCTTTTTTGGCGGGCGCCAAGCTAGTACCCCGCCCAGAAGCGAGTGACTGAGTTGGAGGCTGTCGTGAGGTCGCAATCCATAGGACCAGCTGCGAACCGATGCAGCGATCCGGATTGCCTGGCTACTCAGTATCCAAGTCGTCCGTCTCGACGGATTTGGCGGCTCCCCAGACGCCTTTCAGCAACATCAAGAGCCCACTGGGACCATCGTAGCGCGAGTTAGCCACAGGTCAAGCGCCGATGTGCTTTGCGCAATAGGCGTCGCGAATAGCGGTGGCGCCCGGGATCGGCGGAATCGCGATCGCCGCCGCCCAGGCGCCGGCATTGGCCTGGATCTGGTTCGTCACTCGCAGGCGCTGAGCGTCGCTCGTGGCGTTGAGCAGCCGCTCGGCGTTGCGCCAGACGAGCTCGCGCCAGACGCGGACGAGCTCGAGGCCGGCGATGTCGTCGGCGGGGACGATCGGCGGATTCGAGAGCGTGACGAGCGGGTCGTAGTGCTTGCGGATCTCGTTGACGACTCGCGTGTAGGCGCGGTTCAGCGTTCCGTTGATCGCGTCGTGGTCGGGCTTGCGGGTCCGCCCGTCGGGAGTGCGGACGCCCAGCGAGGCGATCAGGAACGGCATGTCGTTCTGGACGTGGGCATTGATGCCGAGCAGCATGTCCTGGGTCGCGGTGGTCGCCGGGCGCTTGGCGGCGTTGAAGGCGATTCGCCAGGCCGGCGCGACAGGCTTGCCCTGCTCGTAGGCGGCAGAGGTGTCGAAGTAGATGTTCGCGAACTGCGCGTCCTCGGTGTAGAGGTAGGGTCGGTCGAAGACGAGGTTGGGGAAGTTGTCGAGGTCCTCGCGAAGCTGCTTGGTCAGCTCGAGATAGGTCGCGGCGAAGATCGCTCGGTGATCGCAGCCGAGGCTGTCGCGGCGCGCCTTGAGCCGGTCGATCTCGGTGTCGATGCAGGCGATCGACGCGACCTCGCAGTTGGGAACCGGGCCCGGCTGGGGCGTGGTCGGCGAGTCGAGCGGCGGCAACAGCGCCGTCCAGTTGAGGTTGGGGACGAGCAGCGAGGCCTGGGCGGGAGCCGCCACGATCAATGCCACGATCGCCGCCACTGCAACGGCGAGCAGCCTCCTTGCGCCTCCTCCAGGTCGCATGCGCCGACGATCCTACCGCTGGGCGTATATAAACGTGCCGCATGGCCGGTATCGGCATCTTCAATTCGCCCGGGCGCTCGCTCGAGAAAGGGATCGAGCGCGCCGCTCGCGCCGACGAGCTCGGCTTCGACTCGGTCTACACGACCCACATCGCCGGCCGCGACTCGCTGACGCTGCTCGCCGCCTTTGCGGAGAAGACCGAGAAGGTCAAGCTCGGCACCGGCGTCCTGCCGATCTTCTCGCGCACGCCGTGCTCGACCGCCCAGACCGCGGCGACGATCGACGAGCTCTCGCACGGGCGGATGGTCATCGGCCTCGGGGTCTCACACAAGGTCACGGTCGAGAACTGGTTCGACTCGGAGATCGTCAAGCCGGTGACCCAGATGCGCGAATACGCCTCGATCGTGAGGGCGGTCATGCTCGGCGAGCAGCCGCCCGAGGGCGAGTTCTTCAACTCGAGCTTCCAGTTCATGGGCTACGAGGCGCGCAAGGAGCTGCCGATCTATATCGGCGCCCTCTCCCCCAACATGCTCCAGCTCGCGGGAGAGATCGGCGACGGGGTCATGCTCTGGCTCTGCGGACCCGAGTACATCGAGCGGGTCGTCATCCCCGAGGTGGCCAAGGGGCGCGAGAAGGCCGGCAAGACCATGGACGGCTTCGACGTCGTCGCCGCGGTCCCGGTCGGGCTGACCGACGACCCCGGCGCCGCGCGCGACGCCATGCGCGGCCAGCTGCTCACCTACGCCTCCCTTCCCTTCTACCGCAAGATGCTCGAGGCGTCGGGCTGGACCGACGACATCGCGGCGTTCGATGCGGGCATGGGCGAAGGTGACGCCGAGAAGGCCAAGGCCGGGCTCTCCGACGAGATGATCGACTCGCTGATCGGCGCCGGCGACGCCGACGCCGTCCGTGATGCGGTCAAGCGCTACCAGGACGCCGGCACGGTTTCGCCGTGCATCGGCGGTCTCCCCGGCGGCGAGTTCGACGCCGCCATGGAAGCCGTCGCCGAGATGCTCCAACCGGCCTAGCCGGGGTTCTTCTTCGGTACGAGCACCGCGCGCTTGAACTCGGCGACGAGCGTCCCGTCCTGGTTGTAGGCCCGGGTGTGGACCTTGACGATGCCGCGATCGGGCTTCGACTCCGACGGGCGCACCTCGAGGACCTCGGACTCCACGAACAGCGTGTCGCCGTGAAAGACGGGGTTCGGGTGGCTGAGCTCGTCGGTGGCGAGGTTGGCGATCGCCTTGCCGGAGACGTCGTTGACGGTCATCCCGAAGATCAGCGAATAGACGTACGGCCCCGCGACGACGTTCTTGCCCTGCTGCGACTTGGCCGCGTAGACGTCGTTGATGTGCAGCGGGTGCTGGTTCATCGTCAGCAGGCAGAAGATGTGGTCCTCGGACTCGGTCACCGTCTTCGCCGGCCAGTGCTCGTAGGTGGCGCCGACCTCGAACTCCTCGAGGTAGCGGCCGTATGCGTGGGCGCCTGAGGCCTCGCGCTCGGCCTGGTCTGTCGTGAACTCGTGCTTCTCGTCGCTCATTGAGTCAGTTCATCTCCTGTGAGAGTTGGCGGCGCGGGATGGTACCCGGCGCGACCTAGACGAGGACGGCCGGCAGGCCCTCGAAGCGGGCGATGTCCTCGAGCTCTGCCTCGGCCGCTTCAATCTCGCCGGCCTGCAACGGCTCGAACGGATCGAGCTCGGCCTCGACGCGCTTGCCCTTGCGGCGCATCCGCCAGGTGCCGAGGACCTCGCCATCGCGGACGATCACCGGCTCGATCATGCCTCCACCCCGCGTATTGATGCCCTTGCCGTGCTCGGGCGCCACGCAGAAATCCCGGCTGGCGTAACCGAGGACGTAGGTGTCGAAGGCGCCGAGCAGCCGCAGCCGGCCCTGGCGCGGGAGGCGCGGGCGCGGCTTGGCCAACGAGAGCAGCACTTCGTCCCCCACCCTCTCCTCCGTCAGCTCCGGGGCGATCGCCGCAAGACCGGCGCGCACGTCCCCGAGCGGCAGGCCCGCCCATCGCGCGAAGTCGCGATCGGTGGCCGGGCCGAAGCCGCGGAGATAGCGGCGCGCGAGCTCGGCAAGAGCGACGCCGCGGTCAAAGGGCGGCGGTTCGCCCAGCCACTCGCGGCGCAGAACGAGCGACGGGTTGGCGCCGAAGTCCGGTCCCTGGATCGCCAGCCCCGAGGTCGTCGCGAGGCCGACGATGTGCAGGCGCGTCGACTGATCGAGCTCGATGCCGGCTGCCTCGACCCGCGCCGCGGCGTCGATCCGCGTGATCGCGCCGTCGCTGGCCAGCGCCCGCTCGATCGCCGCGAGCGCCTTCTCGTGCTTTGCCGCCGGCAGGCCGAGCTGGACGAGCCGCCGCCGCGACCACTTCTCGATGATCGGCTCGAACAGCGGCGCCATCCAGCCCACGTCTTCGGCCGGGATCAGGTGAACCGTCATCCGCATCAGCCAGGTGCGGACCAGCGAGCGCTCTTCGACCCGGGCGCGGTCGATGTCGGCCCCGGTCAGCGACCGCGAGCGCGATCGAAACTGGAGGCGCCCGGCATAGCGGTCCTGCGCCTGGGCGCCGACGATCTGCCGCGCGATCTCGACCGGATCCGTCGCGGAGGCCGGGCGGTGAAGCAGCTGGGCCGCCGCGCGGCGCCGGGCCAGCGAGGGGCTCAGTGGGCCTTCTTCAGCCGCGCCCGTTCCTCCTGGCGCTCGACCACCTGGGCGATCAGCTTCTGGACCTGCTCGTCGCCGTTGACCTTGATGTGGCCGGTGTCGTAGGCGCGGTGGTAACCCTTGAGAGTGCCCTCAGCGGCGAGCTCGTTGAACTGGGCGCGAGGCATCGTGATCGTCAACCGCGCGTCCTGAGCAATGGCCTTGGTGATTTGCGGCCCGGGCAGCTCGACCCTGAACATCTGGACGTCGCCGCGCCCGGCGAGCTCGAGCTCGAAGACGAGCTTGAGATTGGCGAGCGCCGGCACCTCGGCCAGAAAGCCCTCGATCGCCGCCTTGATCTGTTCCTGGGTCGAGGCCATTACCAGGGGATCGGCTCGCGCTCGCGGTAGAAGCCGCCGCCCTCGATCCCGGGCTCGGTCGCGAGCCAGATCGCGGTGTCGGCGCCCTCTTCGACCGAGAGGCGCGCGTTCTGGCCGCCCATGTCGGTGCGCACCCAGCCCGGGCACATCGAGTTGACGGTGACCTCGCCGTCGGCGTGGAGCGTCCTCGTCATCACGTTCATGCCGGTCTTCGATACCCGGTACGGGTGGATGCCGCCGTCCATGTCGCTGAGCTGGCCGGCGCCACTGGAGACGTTGACGACGCGCGGGTCCTCGGAACCGCGCAGCAGCGGCAGCAGCGCCTGGGTCAAACGCCAGGCGCCGTAGAGGTTGGTCTCGAGCACGTCCCTGATCTCCTCGATCTCGGATTCCTCGAAGGTGTCGTTGTAGCTGCCGCCGGAGATACCCGCATTGTTGACGAGAACGTCGAGGCGCTCCTGCTCCTTGCCGATCTTGACCGCGAGCTCGTCGACGCTGCCCTGGTCGGTGACGTCGAGCAGGACCTCCTTGTCCTTCGGATGGCGCGAGCCGGCGTAGACGACGAAGCCGTGATCCTCGCGGAGCTGGCGGGCGATCTCCTGGCCGAGGCCGCGGTTGGCGCCGCTGACGACGGCGACTTTCGGGTTGACTGGCATGGGCCGGATGATCTTCTCAAACAGACCGCGCGGGCTGGTCTAGACTCGAACGACGGCAAACGGAGAGGGTGGAGATGATGAAAGTACGGGGACTCACTGCACTGGCGGCAATGACGGTGGTCCTGGTCTTTGCCTCCGCGGCACAGGCGGCTTCGTCGTGGAGCAGCGGGCTGATCGAGAAGTCGCACATCACCAACTGCCCCAGCATCATCTTCGGCGATCCCTACATCGAGGAGGGTGCCTGGACCTGGACCGGTCAGTACCTCGACCCGGCGAACCCTCCTGACGTTGGTCAAACCTTCTATGTCGATGTCGTCGCAGGCGCGGTCGGGAACTCGTGCTCGGGCCAGCGCGTGCACTTCGAGATCCTCGGGCTCCCTGTCAGCGGCATGGCTACCGCGATTACGGGCGGGACCCCAGTGATTTGTTGGGCGATCAACTGGAACACCAGCCCGGCGAGCGCGGTGCAAGAGCCGCCACCACCTGCAGGAGCCTGCCCGCAAGCACCGCAGGCCGGGATCTTCAACGCCACGGGCGCGAGCTTTGACGCCGTCGATTCATCGGGCAACAACCCCGCGCCCTGGCCGCTCCCGCAAGGCAGGGGCTGGGAGATCCAGATTCCCGTCACGGTGGATCATGCCCTGCATGGCGGTTTCGGCTACTGCAACGACTGCAATGCCTTTGACACCTTTGTCCTCGACGGCAACAGCTCGCCGCACCTCTACCCGCATCAGGGCCTGTTCGTCGACGCTCCCGGAGTAAACCCCGGCGGTGGCGGCGGCCCGGGTGGCACCGCCGGCGGCACGAGCCAGGGCTTAACGGCGAATCCTCAGAAGCCCCCGCCCGCAGCGGCGCCGACGGGAAAGCGGGCGGCCGCCCTCAAGAAGTGCAAGAAGAAGAAGGGAAGCGCCCGCAAGAAGTGCAAGAAGAAGGCGCTGAAGCTGCCGGTCTAGCGACCGGTCAGATCTTGTAGCGCTGCAGCAGCTTCTTGCCGAT
>JAWVFN010000253.1:0-6682 GCA_033855935.1 Solirubrobacterales bacterium
GGTGAGGTCGGTGATCGCGCGCGGGTAGCCGGCGCCGTAGGGGACGCTGACCGGGTCGTCGCGGTCGCCGAGGTCGGAGAGCTCGGGGTAGACGCTGACCATCACCGAGTCGTGGTGGCCGTGGTAAGAGCCCTCGATCTTGAGCAGCCCGTCGCGGCCGGTGACGCCGCGGGCGAGGTGGACGGCATCCATCGTCGATTCGGTGCCCGAGTTGGTGAACCGCCACTGGGGCAGGCCGAAGCGGCGCACGAGCTCCTCGGCGACGTTGATCGAGCCCTCCGTGGGTGCGGCGAAGTGGGTGCCCATGTCGACGCGGGCCTTGACGGCGGCGCCGATGTCGGGGTTGGCGTGGCCGACGCACATGACGCCGAAGCCGTTGTGGAAGTCGACGTAGGAGTTGCCGTCGACGTCGACGACGGCCGTGCCTTCGCCCTTCTCGATGTAGACAGGCCACGGGTCGTTGGACTGGAACGAGGAGGGGACGCCGTTCGGCATCACCTTGCTGCCGCGCTCGAAGTACTCGCGCGATCGCGGCGTGCGCTCCTCGAACAGCGCCATCTGCTGCTTGGTCAGCTCGGCGATTCGCTCCTTGTCGATCGTCGAAGCGCCGCCGGTGGTCGTCTCCACAGTCACAGATTCAGACTAGCGAGCCGGCTCGGGGATGGTGGCTGGAATCCCGATGAAGCGCGAGGCGAGAACAGCGCAGCCCAGGGACGCCGCCGCCGCGACGTAGAAGGCCGAGGAGTAGCCGGCGATCGCCGCCGCCGCGCCGACCAGCGGCGAGCCGACGAGCATGCCGAGGTCGAAGCAGGCGGTGAATGTCCCCATCGCCGCGCCGCGGCGCTCGGGCGGCACCCGCTCGACGGCCAGCAGCGAAAGGGAGGGGAAGAGCAGCGAGAACGCCGCGCCCATGCCGACGGCGCCGGCGATAACCACGGGCAGCGTGTCGGCGGCGCCGAGCAGAACCAGCCCGAGCGTCTCGACCAGCGCCGCGCCGAGGGCGCAGCGGGCGGGCCCGATCCGGTCCGGCAGGCCGCCGGCCACCAGCCGGGTGGCGACGACGGTGCCGGCGAAGACGCTGAAGACCGCGGCACCGTGGCCGATGCCGCGCTGGTCGAGGCTGAGGACGATGAAGGCCGAAACGGCGGCGAAGCCGACGACGCTGAGAGCGAAGGTGACGCCCGGCCCGATCGCCTCGCGCGAGATGAAGGGGCCGCTCGAGCGCTCGCCGCCGGTGACGGGCGCCTCGGGAAGCTGCGAGGCGATCACGGCGCCGAGCAGCGGCGCGCCGGCGGCGAAGGCCCAGACGAGGTTGAAGCCGCCGGCGTGCTGGAGCAGGACGCCGATCGGTGGCCCGAGCGTGAGGCCGGTCCAGATCGCCAGCCCGTAGAGACCGATCATCCGCCCGCGTTTCTCCTCGGGGGCGATGTCGACGTTCCAGGCCGAGCCCGCCGTGAAGACCGTGCCCTCGCCGGCGCCGAGGAAGAAGCGGGCGACGAGCAGGCCCGGGATGCCGGCCGGGACGAAGTAGAGGCAGCCCGCGATCGCCGCCAGGATCGCGCCGATCATCACGGTCACCCGGCGGCCCCTGAGGTCGGCGTAGTGCCCGGCGATCGGCCGGCAGACGATGCCCGTGACCGCGAAGGCGCCGATCACGACTCCGACCTCGAAGTCCGAGCCGTGGAGATGGCCGCGGACATAGTCGGGCAGCACCGGCAGGGTGGCGCCGACCGCGAGCAGCCCCAGGTTGGTGACGATGAAGATCCCGGCAAACGACGCCCAGGGACGGTTGGTCACTTGGCCTCGCGGAGCTCGGCGCGCTTGATCTTGCCCGAGCTCGTCTTCGGCAGCGACTCGGCGAACTCGACGATGCGCGGGTACTTGTAGGGCGCGGTGACGCGCTTGCAGTGCTCCTGAAGCTCGGTGACGAGCGCGTCGCTCGGCTCGCCCTGGCGGAGAACGACGATCGCGCGGACCACCGAACCGCGCTCGGCGTCGGGCGCCGCTACCGCGGCGGCCTCGGCGACCGCCGGGTGGCTGAGCAGCGCCGACTCGACCTCGACCGGGCCGATCCGGTAGCCGGCCGAGGAGATCAGGTCGTCGGCGCGGCCGACGTGTGTCAGGTAGCCGTCGTCGTCCTGGGTGACGAGGTCGCCGGTCGGCCACCACTCTTCGTCGAACGGCTTGCCGTCGAGGTAGCGCGTGAAGAAGGTGGGGGAGGAGGCCGCGTGCAGCTGCAGCTCCCCTTCTTCGATCCGGGTCTCGATCCCGGGCAGCGGCCGGCCCATCGAACCCTCCCTGCCCTCGTCGTCGGGACGCATGCCGGCGATGGCACCGGTCTCGGTCTGGCCGTAGCCGTCGCCGATCCAGAGACCCGTCGCCGCCTTGAACGCCTCGATGACCTCGGCGTTGAGCGCCTCGCCGGCCGAGACCATGCGCTTCATCCCCGGCACGGGCCCAAGCTCGGTTCGCTTGGCGAGCATCCGGTACTCGGTCGGCGCCTGGCAGAGAACGGTGACGCCCTCGCGCGCGGCGATCTCGAGGCGCTCGGCGGGGTCGAAACGACCGTCGTGGAGCAGTGCCGCCGCTCCTCGCAGCCAGGGCGCGACGAACGCATTCCGCGCCGATTTCGACCAGCCGCTCGCCGCCGTGCACCAGGCGAGGTCGCCGTCGCCGGCGCCGAACCAGTGCTCAGCCTGGGTCGCCTGACCGGCGAGGTAGCGCTGCGGGTGCAGCGCCCCGCGCGGCTCGCCGGTCGTGCCCGAGGTGAAGACGATCAGCGCCGGGTCCTCGAGGCCGAGGTCGGCCGGCTCGACCGGCGGCTCGCCGAGCACGTCGTCGTCGGTCGCCGCCGCGACCTCGTCCATCGTCATCGTCTCGATGCCGCCCGGCAGCTCGCCAAGCGCCCCGTCCTCGCCGATCGCGAGCACCGGGTTGGCGGCCGCGACCCGCGTCTCGAGGTCTTTCCGGCGCAGCTGGGTGTTGCACGGCAGCGCGATCGCGCCCATCCGCCAGCAGGCGAGCATCGCCAGAACCCACTCGAGCCGATTGCCCACCATCAGTAAAACCGTGTCCTCTCTATGCACGCCGCGCGTAGCCATCGCCCCCGAGAGCCCGCCGCTCATCGCGATCAGCTCGCCGAAGTGCCAGACGCGCCGCTCGCCCAGCGGCGAGATCGTGACCAGCGCCGGCCGCGCGGCCGGAAAGCGCTCGAGGACATCCTCTATGAAGTTCACGCGCCTACTTCTTAGCTCGTCGCAGGCCCATCATTCGCGGTCCGAGGCCGGCGACGGAGCGCATCATCGCCGAGGGCGGTGGCGCCAAGAGCCTCGGCAGCAACGTGCTCTTGCCTCGCCGCTTGGCGAGGATCGGGCCGGTCTTGTCGAGGAAGGCCGCGATCCCCCGCAGGGGGCGGAAGAAGACGGTGATCTCGGTGATCTTCCCGGCCTCGTCATAGCGGACCAGGTCTGTCCCCTCGACCGGCTCGCCGTCGACGTCGCTGCGCCAGATGAAGACGTGTGGGTCGCCCGGCGCGTCGTACAGATACTCAATCTCGCCAATGGCCTCGTAGACGGCGGCGATGACGTCGGTCGCCTCGTCGACTCCGTCGAACTCGACGCTGAAGATCGGCGACCGGAGGATGACGTCCTCGGCCAAAGCCGCCCGCGCCATCTCGGGATCGCGGGCATCTAAGGCCTCACGCAGCGGATTGCCGGTCGGCGGCATCGGCTCAGGGTAGTGCGAACGTCTGGCTCGTCGCAGTGCTCCCCGGCTCGGCGATCTCGGGGAAGTTCTTGCCGGGCAGGATCGCGACGTCGAAGACCTCCTGGACCAGCTCCTCGAAGCGCAAAAAGCCGAGTTCCCGGCCGGTGGTCGTGTCGACGGCCCAGACCCCGCAGAGGCGCTCTGATTGGTCGAGCCGCTCGGTCAGCGGCAAGCCGCCAAAGGTCCCCGTCTCGCGGACTTGGGACAGTCCGACCAGGGCGATCCGATCGACGAAGGCCAGCCCGCGGGTGAACCCGGGCAGCTCGGCGACGGTCTCCCACTCGCCGGCTTCGAGGTCGGCGACGCAGAGCCCGCCTTCGCCCGACTCGAGGAACCACAGCTTGCCGTCGTGCCAGCGCGGCGAATGCGGCATCGAGAGGCCGTCGACGATCACGTCCGAGCTCGGCACCTCGAGGATCACCCCGCCTCGCGCCTTGCCCTCGCGCCAGCCGCCCTGTTCGTCGGTCTGTCCCAGCGCGGTCACGTAGCGCACCTCGTCCTCGACGACGCACATCCCGTTCAGGTGGCAGCGATCGCCGGGGGCGAGCTCGCTGATGAAGCCGGGCCGCCAGCGGGGCACGAAGCTGTGCTCGGCGTTGAGGGTGCCCAGGCACGAGAACGCGGTCGCGCAGAGCCATAGCTCGCCCTGGGCGAAGGCGATCTCGTGGATCGCGATGTCGCCGGTGACGTGCCGGTTGCGGGGCACGTAACAGGCATCGTGCGTGCCCACGGGCTCGACCCGCGGCGCCGCGCTGGGGACGTCGCGGAAGTCCCAGACCTCGGTGCGGCCACCGAGGGCGAACCGCCCCTCGTGCGCCGCGAGCCCCATCGGCTTGTCGAAGTTGCGGAAGTGGGTGTTGACGGTGCCGCCCTGCTCTCGCAGGCAGATCAGCTTGCCCGTCTGGTATGTGGAGACGAGGATCGAGCCGTCGAGGCGGCCGACGAGCTCGCGCATGCCGCCGCTGTAGACGCTGCGCAGCGGCGAGTCAGCCGAGGGCATCGCCTGCAGGTGGCCCTCGGGCCCTTCGGCGAAGAGCTCGCGGACCTTCGCGGTGATCTTGGTCGCGTCCTCGCGCACGTGCTCGACGGCCGGCGTGGGCCCCTGACGAACACGCCGGTCCGCCGCTTGCAGCTCCTCGCGCACCATGCGCAGGGGCGCCGTGATCTCCTCGCTCGGCTCGATCCCGAGGAACTCGCAGATCCGGTCAACGTGGGTTTTGGGGTCCGCGAGCAGCGCGTTGTGGTCGGTGACCGCCCAGCGTCCGGGGTCGAGCTTCTCGAGGTCATTCAGCGCCGCCTCGCTGATCGCGGCCCACTGGCGGGCGGCGATCTCGGTCATGTCCTTGCCCTTGAGCTGCTTCCAGCCGGGGATCAGCGGCCCGGTCCACGGCGGGCCGGTCCAGCCCTCGAGGTCGGGATGGGTGACGCCGTCGCCGGACTCCCAGGCGCCGAGCAGAGCCGAGATCGCGGCCTCGGGGTCGCGGTAGACATAGACGAAGGAAGCCTCGGGAAACCGTTCGGCAAGCTCGGCGACCCGCAGCGCAAATCGCGGTGCCGAGTAGAGCGCCCTCTCCCCATCCGCGTGCGGCGGCGCTTCCCCGACATCCGCATCGCCGGGGACGGCTGATAGCTGCGGCGAGCGCGCCAGGGCCGAGGCGAGCAGGACCCCGCCCGAGCGGGGCGGGGCGACGACGAAGATCGGGCTCTTGTTTGACTCTCTCAACGGTGCCGCATATGCTCGCAGTCGCGCAGAGGGCAGCGCATCCAACGGGCCGAGGAGACTGGGATGAGGAAGAGACGGACCGCGGCAGGCGTCGGGCTTTCAATCGGGGCCGCGTTCGCGCTGCCTGCGGCCGCGCATGCCGACTTCCAGGTCGACACGACGAGCAATGACGGCGGCGTCACCTTCCGGCCCTGCACGGCCTCGCCAGACGATTGTTCGCTGCCCGGGGCGCTCACCGACGCGGCGATCAATGTCGGCCCCGACAACATCACCTTCGCGCCGACGGTCACAGGCAGCATCACGCTGGGCGGCAGCGAGCTACCGCTGATCACCGGCCCGACCTTCATCTACGGCCCCGGTGCCGACGTGCTCGCGATCGACGGCAACCACACGTCGCGCATCTTCGACATCAACGAAACGACTGCCGGCGATCGCGTCGTTATCAACGGACTCACGATTCGCAACGGGACGGTCACCGGCGGCCTCGACGGTGGAGCGATCCGGAACGAGGACGCCGATCTGAGCATTTTCGACTCGGTGCTCTCCGGCAACAGCGCCAACACCGCCGGGGGGAATGGCGGTGCTCTCTATGACAAGGGGGGCTCACCCTCGCTGGGCGACGACAACCTGATCATCAACTCGACAATCAGTGGTAATACCGCTGCCAACAAGGGCGGCGGCCTCTACGGCTTCGAGAGCCTTGGCGGCATCTATGGGACAACGGTCAGCGGCAACACCGCCGGCATCGGGGGTGGGGTCGAGGCTTACTGGACCGCCTTCATCGAGGGCAGCACGATCGCCGGGAACACGGCGACAGCGATCGCGGGCGGTGGGGGCTTGCACTCCGGCGGACCCACGGGCAGCGGTCCGGAGATCCTCAACACGATCGTCGCCGGCAACTCGGCGCCGTCCAGTCCCGACGTCTCGATCAACCCCTCCAAATCGCTGACGGCCTCGTTCAGCCTGATTCAGAGCACCGCCGGGGCCACGATCAACTCGACTGGCCCGAATATCTTCGGCGTCTCCCCGCAGCTCGGACCGCTCCAGAACAACGGCGGCCACGTACAAACGATGAAGCCCGCCGGGCTGAGCCCCGTCGTCGACAAGGGCCTGAGTGCCTTCACCGCCGACGCGCGCGGTTTGCCCCGGGTGTTCGACGTGCCGGCTGTCGCCAACGCCGCCGGCGGCAACGGC
>JAWVFN010000254.1:0-8173 GCA_033855935.1 Solirubrobacterales bacterium
CCGCCGAGGACGCCGGCGAGCGCCTCGATCGCGGTGCGGACGATGTTGACCTGGGGCTGCTGCGCGGTAAGCGAGACGCCCGCGGTCTGGGTGTGGAAGCGCATCGTCAGCGAGCGCGGATCCTTGGCGCCGTAGGTGTCCCGCATCTCGCGGGCCCAGATCCGGCGCGCGGCGCGGTACTTGGCGATCTCCTCGAAGAAGTCGATGTGGGCGTTGAAGAAGAACGAGAGCCGCGGCGCAAAGTCGTCGACGTCGAGGCCACGCTCGATCGCGCGCTCGACGTAGGTGAAGCCGTTCTTGAGCGTGAAGGCGAGCTCCTGCTGTGCCGTCGATCCGGCTTCGCGGATGTGGTACCCGGAGATCGAGATCGGGTGCCAGCGCGGCATGTTCTGCGAGGACCACTCGATCATGTCCTCGACCAGGCGCATCGCCGGCTCGATCGGGAAGCACCACTCCTTCTGGGCGATGTACTCCTTCAAGATGTCGGTCTGGATCGTGCCCCCGAGTCTCTCTGGCCCGATTCCCTGCTCCTCGGCCGCGCAGACGTAGAAGGCCAGGGCGATCGCGGCCGGCGCGTTGATCGTCATCGACGTCGTCACCTCGCCGAGGTCGATGCCGCCGAAGAGCGTCTGCATGTCGTCGAGCGTGTCGATCGCGACCCCCTCCACCCCGACCTCGCCGAGCGAGCGCGGGTGGTCTGAGTCGTAGCCCATCAGCGAGGGCATGTCGAAGGCGGTCGAGAGGCCCTTGTTGCCGTGGTCGAGGAGATAGTGGAAGCGCTCGTTGGTCTCCTCGGCGGTGCCAAAGCCGGCGAATTGGCGCATCGTCCAGAGCTGGCCGCGGTACATCGAGGGATAGGGGCCGCGGGTGTAGGGGAAGTCACCCGGGTAGCCGAGGTCGCGCTCGGCGTCGGCGTCGGCGCGGTCCTCCTCGGTGTAGAGCGGCTTCACCGGCTCGCCGGAGATCGTCTCGAACAGAGCCTCGCGCTCGGGCTTCTGCGCGTAGACCTCCTCCGACCACTGGTGGGCGCGACGGCGTGCGTCGGGCTCTATCGCCATGCAGGAAGTCTAAGCGGGGCGCTGGGCGGTTACCGGCGCGGCAATTTCACGTTGCGACGGCCGCGCCGCGAGGAGGCGATGCTGGCGCCGGCGCCGAGCGCGGCGGCGAGCACGGTCGCGCCGGCGATCGCCATCCGGCGGCCGAGCTTCTCGAAGCGCATCACGCGCCAGCCCTCGGCCCTGGCGACCTCGAGCAGGGCCGGGTCGGGGTTGACGACGACCGCGTTGCCGACGGCGCGCAGCATCGGCAAGTCCGAGGCTGAATCCGAATAGGAGTAGGAGGCGTCGAGATCGATGTCGTGCTCGGCGGCATAAGCCTCCATCGCGGTGACCTTGCCCTTGCCGTACACGAAGTCGCCCTCGATCTCGCCGGTGTAGGCATCGTCAGGCCCGATCGCCCACTTGGTGCCGATGCCGCCGTCCATGCCGAGGACGCGCGCCAGGGCCGCGACAACGTCGTTGCCGGCGGCGCTGACGATGAAGGTCGGGCGGCCCTCGTCGTGGTGGCTGTGCACCTCCTCGAGCATCTGCGGGTAGACGCGCGGCAGGATGCCTGCCAGGACTTCGGGGCCCATGCGCTGGATGTCGCCCTGGGGGACGTCGGCGAACGTCCGGCGGGCCACCTCGAGGACGCTGTTGGTCTGCTCGTCGGTCGCCCCACGGACGCGGTACCGGAGGTGGTCGAGCCCCCACTTGGCGAGCTGGCGGCGAGGGACGATTCCGTGGCGATTGGCAACGCGGGCGAAAACCATGCCGCTCGACCCGGCCATCAGGGTCTTATCGAGGTCGAAGAAGGCGGCGGCTCGAGGCATGCCTCCAGCCTAAATGACTTACTTATGGCGCTTCGTATGCTTCTTGGCGCACTTCTTCTTGTGCTTCTTGCTGTGCTTTTTTTTCTTGCACTTGGCGGCCGTGGGAACCGACACCGTGGTTCCCACCCCGGAGAGCGCGGCGCTGACCGGGCCGCCGGGGTCGTTGGCGGGAATCTGAAGCGCCGCCGCCGCTGGGCCGGGGGCGCTCGGCGCGAAGCGGACGCCGAGCTCACACGAGTCGCCGGGCGCGACCGAGACCCCCGAGCAGGAGTCGAAGACGACGTCGAAAGCACCCGCGCCGGCGCCGGTCTTCGCGACGGTGCCGATCATGAGCGCGCCGGTCCCGTCGGCGGTATTGGCGACGGTCAGCTTCTGCGTCGGGCTGCTCGACGCTACCGGTTGGGGGCTGAAGGCGAGCGAGTTGGGCAGCACGCTCTCGTCGGGAACCGTGCCGGTGCCGGAGAGCGCAACGGTCGCCGGGCTCGAGGGATCGTCGGAGGGGATCGTCAGGCTCGCTGACACCGGCCCGGTCGCCGTCGGCGAGTATCGAACCGACATCTGGCAAGAGGCGCCGACGGCGACGCTCGTGTTGGAGCAGCCGTCGGAGACGATCGCAAATTGTCCCGCGCCCGCCCCGACGATGCTCGCCTGGCTGACATTGTCGGGCGCCGATGCGCTTGCGCCGTTGGTCAACGTCACCGTCTGCGGGGTGCTCTGCGTGTTTAAGAGCCGCGGGGCGAAGGCAATCGAACCCGGCGAGATGCTCTCGGCGGGGTCTGTGCCGGTACCCACCATCGGCACGTGCAGCGCGCCGCTGGGATTGTTGGAGGGGATGTCGAGGGTCGCGAACTTGCCGCCGAGCGAGGTCGGGTCGAGCGTGACCTGGAGCGTGCAGCTCGCACCCGGCGCGAGCGAAGTCCCCAGTCCCGGACAGGTGCCGCCTGTGACGCTGTACTGGCTGGCGTTGGGGCCCGACAGACCGGCGGCCTGGATATCGAGGTTGAGGCTCGTCGACTCGGAGTTGGAGACGGTTACGTCGAGCGCCGCCGTGCCGCCAGCGACGAGGATGCCGCCGAAATTCAGTGCGGAAGGCGACACGGTGCCGGCGGCGGTGTCCGCGTTCACCCCCACCCCGGAGGGGCAACCGTATGCGTTGACCGGAGCGAAGGCTTCGAATGGGCTGCCGCCGTTGAGGAGCGCCCGGCCGACCGAGCCCCCCTGGGTTCCCCAGTAGATGTAAGTGCTGTCAAGCGCGAGCCCGCAGGGCGTCGCCGGACCGGTATGGCTGAAAGCTCCGTTCGGGTTCGACCCGTCGATCGAAGCCTGGCCGATGTTGTTGAGGTTTTCTTCGGTCCAGAAGATGTTGCTCGCGTTCACCGCGAGCCCAGCCAGGCCCTGCACGGCCGGCGGTCCGGCCAACACCTCGGGGTTGGTGCCGAGTGGAGCCTGCGCCCGCGAGATCGTCATGTTGCCGCGGTTGGTCCAGTAGACGTAGAGGCCATCCGTCGCCGTCATCTGCGGGCCGTGCGTGTTCGGCGGCCCGACGATGTTCTGGATCACACCGGTTCCGTCGTTGAACCCGGTGCCGATGGTTCCATCGTCGGGGTTCGCCCAGAACAGCTCGCCGTTGCTGTTCGGGGGAGTGCTGATGCCGCAGCTACCGGCTCCGCCGGTGATCAGCGATTGGTTGACGCCGGTCCCGTCGAGGTTGGCGCGCCCGATCGTTCCGTCTCCCTGGTTCGCCCAGTAGACGTACTTGGCGTCGACGGCAAGCCCGCAGGGCGCATTCGCGCCGGTGATGAAGTTGTTGTCGCCCCCGGTCCCGTTGATGCTGGCGCGGCCGATGTCGTTCCCGGTCGTGTAGTAGATGAACGCGTCGGCGCGGGCCGCGAGAAGCAGCCAGACCAGTGCGATCAGGAAGAGTGCGCTAGCCGCCGTTGACTTCGAGAACGATCGCGTCACCCTGGCCACCGCCGGAGCATATGGCCGCGACGCCGAGGCCGCCACCCCTGCGGCGGAGCTCGTGGACGAGGGCGCCGACGATGCGGCCGCCGGAGGCGCCGATCGGGTGGCCGAGGGCGATCGCGCCGCCGTTGACGTTGACCTTGTCCTCGTCGATGTTGAGCATCCGTATCGAGTTGATCGCGACCGAGGCGAAGGCTTCGTTGATCTCCCAGAGGTCGACATCGTCGGCCGACTTGCCGATCTTCTCGAGCGCCTGCTTGGCGGCGTTGGCGGGAGTCCGCGGCAGATAGGCGAAGTCGTCGGCGACAGTGCCGTAGGCGAGCACCGTGGCGATCGGCGTCGCGCCGTTGCCCTTGGCCCATTCCTCGGAGGCGACGACGACAGCGGCGGCGCCGTCGTTGACTCCGGGCGAGTTGCCGGCCGTGTGGGTGGCGTCGTCGCCGCCGACCGCCTTCAGCTTGGCCAGGGTCTCGAGGTTGGTGTCGGCGCGGATCGCCTCGTCGGCTTCGACCACGTCCTCGGACTTCCGGGTCTTGACGGTGACCGAGACGATCTCTTCGGCGAGCAGGCCCTCGTCGGTCGCCTTGGCGGCGAGCTCGTGCGAGCGCACCGCGAATCGGTCGAGGTCGGGGCGGGTGATCTCGAGCTCGTTGCCGACCTCCGAGGCCTCGTTGATCATCTGCTTGCCGGTGAAGGGGTTGGTGAGGCCGTCGTGGGTCATCGCGTCGATCGCGGTGACATCGCCCATGCGGAAGCCGAAGCGCGCGCCGGGCAGCAGGTAGGGCGCCTGGCTCATCGACTCCATGCCGCCGGTGACCGCGACGCCGACGTCGCCGGCGCGGATTGCCTGGTCGACGAGGCCGAGCGAGCGCATGCCCGAGGCGCAGACCTTGTTGACGGTCTCCGACGGGACCTCCTTGGGGATGCCGCCCTTGATCTGGGCCTGGCGCGAGGGAATCTGTCCCTGGCCGGCCTGGAGCACCTGGCCGTAGGAAACGGCCTCGATCTGGTCGGCCTTGACACCCGAGCGCTCGATCGCCTCGGCGATCGCTATGCCGCCGAGGTCGGTGGCGTCGAGCGAGGCCAGCGCACCACCCATCTTGCCGAAGGGCGTGCGGGCTGTGCTCAGGATGACGCTGCGATTTCCGTTCGGGCCGGCCACTGCGGCGGGAACCATAGCGGGAGGCCTACCTCGCCATCCCTGAGGTGTTGGCGGCGATCATCGCGGCCCGCGCGGCTTCGACGATCTCCTCGGGCGCCTTCTCGGGCGAGCCCGAATCGAACGCGGGCTGGGGGTCGTATTCGATGCCGAGCTGCACGGTCTGGGCCACCTCGTCGCCGTACATCTTCTGCACCAGGAGCAATGCCATGTCGATGCCGGCCGATACGCCGGCGGCGGTGATGATCTTGCCGTGCTCGACCACGCGCTCGGGCACCGGCTTTGCCCCGAGCGATTCGAGCAGATCGCGGGCCAGCCAGTGGGTCGTCGCCGGGGCGCCGTCGAGGAGCCCGGACGACGCCAGCAGCAGCGAGCCCGTGCAGACCGACGTCGTCCACACGCTCGTCTCGTGGACGTCGCGAATCCACTCCTGCAGCGGCTCGTGCTCGAGCAGCAGCCGGTTTCCCAGCCCGCCGGGGATGACGACGATGTCCGGCGAGCTGACCTCGTCGAGGGTCTTGGCGGCGATGACCTCGATCGTCCCCGACTCGTTGCCAACCGGTCCGGCCTTCTCGGCGACGGTCACGCACTCGCTGTCGGGCAGCGAGTTGAGCACCTCGTGCGGCCCTACCCAGTCGAGGGCGGTGAAGCGGTCGTAGAGGAGGAAGGCGACTTGCATGAGGTCTCCTCAGCGGCTCGCGGCGCTGGCCGGTTGGCTTGGGCTGCGGAATCTGTCGCGGTAGTCGGAAGGGGCGACGCCGACGCGGCGGCCGAAGGCGCGCCGCATGGTCTCGGCGGTGCCGAAGCCGCAGCGCGCGGCGACCAGGGCCACCGGCTCGCCGCCCTCCTCGAGCCACTGCTTGGCGCGCTCGATGCGGACGGCCTCGACGTAGGCGGCCGGCGTCAAGCCGACCTCTCGCGAGAAGGCGCGGGCGAAGTTTCGGGTGCTCATGTGGACGCGCTCGGCGAGGGTCTCTACGCGCAGGTCGGCGTCGAGGTTGTCGGCGATCCAGGCCTGGAGATCGCGCAACGGCCGGCGCTCCGCCCTCTGCGCGGTGATGTGGGAGCTGAACTGCGACTGGCCGCCGGGCCGCTGGACGAACATCACCAGCCAGCGCGCGATCTCGAGCGCGATGTCCCTGCCGAGATCCTCCTCGACCATCGCCAGCGCCAGGTCCATGCCGGCGGTGACGCCGGCCGAGGTCCAGACCTGGCCGTCGTGGACGTAGATCGAATCGGGGTCGACCTCGATCGACGGATGGCGGGCGGCGAGCTCGTCGCACGATGCCCAGTGCGTCGTGGCGCGCTTGCCGTCGAGTAGCCCGGTCGCGGCGAGGAGGAGCGCGCCGGAGCAGACCGAGCTGACCCGGCGCGAGCGCCCGGCCGCCGCCGTGATCCAATCGACGAGGCGCTTGTCGTCGACGGCCCGCCGCCAGCCGAAGCCGCCGGCGATGACCAGCGTGTCGATCACCCCGCGACAGCGGGAGATCTCGGCGTCCGGCGTCAGGCGCATGCCGCTGGCGGTGCGAATCGGCTCCGCCGACGGCGCGACGATCTCGACCGAGTAGGCCGGCGACTTTGCTCCGCGAGCCGTCGCCAGGGTCGAGGCCCCGGTGAAGACCTCGAGCGGGCCGGCGAGATCGAGGCCCTGGAGGCCCTCGTAGGTGACGATCACGATGCGCTTGGTCGCGGCTGCGGGGGTCATCGAGGCCATCATCGCCGACGCGCCGCTTGTCCGCAATGACCTCTACCCCACTAATTCAGCCAAACAGCTCGCTAATCGCCGCGCGCCGCCCCCGGACGCGCAGCGGTGGAGGCAGCGCTTGACGGTAGGCTCACGCGTCGATGAAGGTCTCCGTCGCCGACAAGCCCCTCGCCGACTCCGGCGCCGACCTGACCGCGGTCGGGCTGTTCGACGGGGCTGACCTGCCCCCCGAGCTCGCCGAGGCTGCGGGCGCCGGCGACGCCAAGGCCGGCTTCAAGAAGGCGACGGCGCTCTACCCGGAGAAGCCGGGACGAGTGCTCGTCGTCGGGCTCGGCAAGCCAAAGGACTGGGAGCCGGAGCGGGCCCGCGTCGCCGCCGCCGCCGCGGCGGGCGCCGCGAAGGGATTCGAGGCGAGCTCGATCGCCTGGGCCCTCCCGGCCGAGGGCGAGCCGGCCGCGATCGCGGCTGCGTTGGTCGAAGGGACGGTGCTCGCGAGCTACAGCTTCGACGAGTTCAAGTCCAAGAACGACGATGACGACGAGCCCAAGGCCGAGATCTCCGAGCTCACTCTGCTCAGCGGCGAGTCCGTCGCCGACGCCGTCGAGGTCGCGCGCGTCGCCTCCGAGGCAGAGAACCGCGCCCGCCATCTCCAGGACCTGCCCTCCAACGTGGTCACGCCGAGCTACCTCGCCAAGCGCGCCGAGGAGCTGGCGGGGGAATACGAGAAGCTCACCGTCGAGGTCCTCGACCGCAAGCAGATCGCCGACAAGAAGATGGGCGGCCTCACGGCCGTCTCCCAGGGCAGCGACACCGAGCCGCGGATGATCAGCCTCCGCTACGACGGCGCCGGCTCTGGAAAGACCGGCACCACTTTGGGCCTCGTCGGCAAAGCCGTCACCTTCGACACCGGCGGCATCTCGATCAAGCCCTCCGGCGGCATGGAGGAGATGAAGATGGACATGTCTGGCGGTGCCGCGGTGCTCGAGGCCGTCGGCGCGATCGCCGAGCTCGATCTTCCGGTGAATCTGATCGCCGTCATCCCCTCGACCGAGAACATGCCCAGCGGCCACGCGATCAAGCCCGGCGACATCATCACCCAGCTCAACGGCAAGACGGTCGAGGTCAACAACACCGACGCCGAGGGCAGGCTGATCCTCGCCGACGCCCTCGCCTACGCGGTCGAGCAGGGCGCCGAGCAGCTCGTCGACCTTGCGACCCTGACCGGCGCCGTCCTGATCGCACTCGGCTCGACCTACGCCGCGGCGATCTCAAACGACGACGGATTCGTCGAGGAGGTGATCGCGGCGGGCGCCGCGACGGGCGAGATCGCCTGGCGCCTGCCGCTCCACGACGAGTACAAGGAAATCACCAAGGGCAAGGTCGCCGACCTCACCAACGCCTCTTCCGGGCGCAAGGCGGGCACGATCTACGCCGCCTCATTCCTCGAGGAGTTCGTCGACGGCAAGCCCTGGGT
>JAWVFN010000255.1:0-8844 GCA_033855935.1 Solirubrobacterales bacterium
TGCCGGGCAGCTCGCCCGGATGGGGCGCGGTTGGATCCGGGTGGTCCCAGTTCTGTTCGAGCAGGTTCCACGCAGCTCGCCAGTTCCCGGGGTAGAGCCGATGCCAGCTGATCACGTCGTCGATCATCCGCCGATAGGCCGTCCCCTCGGGGACCGCGGCTTGTCCGGCAGCGACGATCTCGTCGACGCTCTTCGCCCGGAAGGCAGCGGCATGCATCGCGCTGACCATCACCCCGCCATAGACGCCGTCTCCGTAATTCATGATGTGGCCCAGGCGCCAAGCCATCTCGACCGCCGCGCCGGGTTGCGCGGGTGCCGCCATGCCGATGAAGTCCGACTCGATCTGGAAGTCGATTTCCTGCGAGTAGGGACTGTGCGCGGGGGCACCGGAGTCCGGCGGCAGCAGGCCGGCGCGGAGGTTCTTGCGGGCCGTATCGTTGGCCCCGAAGAGCAGGAACTGCGAGGCCGCGAACGGCTGCGCCAGCTGTCCCCAGTCGGCCTGGAGGCCGTACCGCCGCAGCGCCTCGATCAGCGGGATCTCGACGTAGGTCTCATCCGACGCCGCCCGGTTACCGCCCCCAAACGTGTAGCGGCTCGTGAACTTGGGGCGGTAGGGCGGTATTGCTCGGCGCGGGACGGTGCGACCGTTGAAGTCGAATTCGTCGCGATATCCCCACGCGCCCGCGACAACCTCTCCGAGCCAGCCGCCGGCGATGGCGTCGTTGATGCGTTGGGCAGAGACCGAGGTCGAAGGCTGGGGGCCCTGGGCGCCGGCGTGCGCCGGGGCGATCCAGATCGCGATCACGCCCGCCAGCAGGGCGGCTGCCGCCGCGGTTCGCAGGTCTCGCAATTTCCCGCCGCTCACCATTCCAGGGCCGTCGAGCGCTACTTCCCCGAGGCGCGAAGCTGGATCCAGCCTTCGTCCAAGGGATCGGTGAAGCCGGCGGACGCGGCCGTCACCCGGCACTTGCCCGGCTTGCCGCCGATGCGGACGGTGCGCACGGCGGGCGAGAGGCCGGAGTCGTCGTAGCTTCGCGAGCGCCTGTGATCGCACTTGATCGTGAAGCCGCCCGTGAGATCGGCCGCGTGGTTGGCGGAGAACTCGACGGTTATCTGTTTGGGGTTGTTGATCGCAGGGCTCGGGCCCTCGAGGACCACGTGTGGCTCGAGGCCCTCGTTGTAGGTCTCGACGAGTATCTTCGCCCCAGCCATCGCCGGGACGGCGAGCGCCGCCGCTACCACTACCAGTGCCGACAATCTCTTCTGCAACGGAAACTCCGTTCTCGACCGTGTGTTTAGATTGCCCAGTGTCCCGGAAAACACGAAACCTGCTGATAGTCGCGGTGATCGCGATCTGCGCCGCGACTGCCGGCGCGCGCCAGTCGGCCGATCCCGCGCTTGGCGCCGCAAGCGGGCAGACCGTGAAGAAGTCGATCTGGGGACCGGTCGAGGCCGGCGGCAAATCGCTTTTCCCGGCCTATCGCGATCTCGGTGTCGGCCTCTACCAATACGACCTGCGCTGGTACCGGACCGCCAAGCAGCGGCCGGCGAATCCGACCGACCCGACGGACCCGGCCTACGTCTGGCCCGCCGAGCTCGACCAAGCCGTCGCCGAGGCCGCCGCGAACGGGATGCAGGTCTCGATCAGGATCCTCGGTACGCCGCTCTGGGCGAACGGCGGCCGCAACGCTCGCTTCGTGCCGACGAACCCGGGCGACTACGCCGACTTCGCGGTCGCGGCCGCGAAGCGGTATCCGAGCGTCCGGCTTTGGAGCGTCTGGGGCGAGCCCAACCGGGAATCCAACTTCGGGCCGCTGACGCCATCCCGCGTCAAGGGCCCGCTCAACGCCGCCCAGCAGGTGGCGCCCCGCAACTACGCCTTGCTCCTCGATACGACTTACGGGGCGCTCAAGGCGCTCAACTCGGCGAACCTGGTGATCGGCGGCAACACCTTCAACTCGACCGGCACGAGGTTGATCCATCCCTACCAGTGGATCCGGTACATGGTCCTGCCGGACGGGAGCAGGCCGCGGATGGACCTCTATGGCCACAACCCCTTCTGTTATCGCAAGCCGACTCTGCACGCCCCGCCGTCGCCCCAAGGGCGCGTCGACTTCTCGGACCTGCCCCGCTTCGGCAAGGCCCTCGACCGCTACTTCCCCGGCCCGTCGCTGCGGTTCTTCCTTGCCGAGTGGGGCGTCGACGTGGGAACCGAGGTCGAAGGGCGGTTCCGCGTCAACTTCAAGACCCAGGCGAAGTGGATTCGAGCCGGCTATCGAATCGCCCGGACCTGGGATCGCATCTACACGCTCGGTTGGGTCCGCGCGGTCGACACCGACATCAGCTCGGGGGGCCTGATGGATCCGAACGGGAACCCCAAGCCGAGCTACTACGTATTCAAGGCCAGCTGACGCGACTCAGCTGGGGGCTCGGTCAAGCGCTTTGGTCGACCGCGACGTCGAAGGCCGCGGCTAGGACTCGACGCAGAGCACGATGGAATCGCCGTGGACGCCATCCTTCTTCATCGCCTCGGCAGCCTCCGGCGTCTGCAGCGCGGCCATGAGGGCGTCGAGGTCGGGAACGTCCATCGTCAGCCCGACCTGGGTCGGCTTCTCCGGGTTGGTGTAGGTCTTGACGTCCGTTATCCCGAGCGGCCCGAAGAACTCTTCGCGCGTGTGCTGCGTCAGCCACTTCTCGGTGTCATCGACGTCGTGGTGGATCAGGATCCTGGGCATGGGTTCCCTCCCGATTGCGCATTCCACCGCGAGCGGATTCCCACGGATCGGCGCGATTGGCCCGATAGTACGCAAGCCTCCCGTGTCCGCCGCGACGTTGACACGCCGGCGGGAATGGGCGTAGGGTGTTTGCACCAGGGGTTGAGAGGGAGTGAGTTGAGGCGGGACTTTGGGCGCAGCGCCTCGCGTCGGACGCTTTGGATCAAATCCAGTCCAACTGAGGAGGCGCAATGAGGAACTACATGGGTGGGGCATGACCGGGTCAGTCGACCCTTCGCACATCATGCAGGTCGGCATGGGGTTCTTCGGTTCGAAGACCCTGCTGTCGGCAGTCGAGCTGGAGTTGTTCAGCAGGCTCGGGGATGGCATGACGGCCGCGCAACTCGCCAAGGACCTGGGGCTCGACGACCGCGCCGTCCCGGATTTCCCCGATGCGCTCGTCGCCCTGCAGCTGCTGGAACGTGAGGGCGATGGAAGCGATGGCGTCTATCGCAACACCGAGACGACGGCGCTCTTCCTCGACAAGGCAAGCCCCGCATACGTCGGCGGGATTCTCGAGATGGCCAACGCGCGGCTCTACCCGTTCTGGGGCGACCTCACGGAGGCCCTGAAGACCGGCGAGCCCCAGAACGAGATCAAGCACACCGGCAAGGCGATGTTCGAGGAGCTCTACGCCGACGAGGCCAGGCTCGAGCAGTTCATGAACGCGATGGCCGGCATCTCGGCCGGCCCGTTCATGGCGCTCGCCGAGAAGTTCGACTTCTCCAAGTACGAAACGCTCTGCGACGTGGGAGGGGCGACCGGCCAGCTCTCGGTCATCGTCGCCGGCCAGCATCCGAACCTGAAATGCACCAGCTTCGACCTGCCGGTGGTCGAGCCGATCGCGAGGCGGACGATCGAGGCCGCCGGACTGGGCGACCGCGTCACGGCGGTCGGCGGCGATTTCTTCACCGATCCGCTGCCCAAGGCGGACGTGATCACGATGGGGCTGATCCTGCACGACTGGGACCTCGAGGACAAGAAGCGCCTGATCAAGGCCGCCTACGACGCGCTCCCGGATGGCGGCGCCTTCATCGTGATCGAGAACCTGATCGACAACGCGCGACGCGAGAACGCCTTCGGCCTGCTGATGTCGCTGAACATGCTGATCGAGTTCGGAGCCGCGTTCGACTACACCGGCGCCGACTTCGACGGCTGGTGCAAGGAGGCCGGGTTCAAGATGACCGAGGTCATTCCGCTCGCCGGACCGGCGAGCGCGGCCATTGCCTACAAGGGGGAATCATGAGGAAGGTTTTCTTTGGGTTCGGGGCGATCCTGGTGCTGGCGTTGCCCGCGGCGGCGAGCGCCGACGTCTATGACGTCGTCCCCGGCGCACTGGCCAACAACGACAACGTCTGCCAGCTGGTTGAGGCGGTGGCGGTTTCGAACTCGGACACCCCCAACGCCAACGACTGCCCGATCGCAACGGCGGGTCCCGACACCATCAACCTGACCGGCGGCACCTACTCCAATTTCAACGCTCTGAACGTCGGCGATCCAACTTCCGGCGACATGCTGACGATCCAGCGCTCCACTCCGACGCCGGTGACGCTCACCGCCACCAACGACCGGGTCATGCTTGTCCTCCTCAACACGGCTGGCGTGACCTTGAACGGGGTCACCGTGAGCGGGGCCGCGGTCGCGAGTGGCGGGTACGGCGGCGGGATCCAGGTCCAGAGCACGCTCGTGATGAACAACAGCGTGGTGTCGGGGAACTCCATCGGTGATGCCAACAACTTCGGCTATGGCGGCGGAATCGTGGCTCAGAACAACCCGGCGATCAGCGTGACCCTGACCAACACCACAGTCAGCGGCAACACGGCTTCGACCGACGGGGGCGGGATCAGAATGATCGGCGCCGGCACGCTCAATCTCGACAACGTGACGATCGCAAACAACACCGCCAATTCAGACAACGACTCCCTCGCGGTCCCCCCGGGCGACGGCGGCGACGGCGGCGGGCTCTGGGTCGCAGCCAATGTCGATCTCCATATACGCAACACGATCATCGCGGGCAACCACCAGCTTGGCGACACATCCACCGACTGCCTGGGCATGGGGGAGGGCGGGGTCACCAGCGCCGGCGGCAACGTGATCGGCGCCAATACGGCCGGTTGCGATTTCGTGCCGACCGCCACCGATCACGTCGGCAACCCCCTGCTCGGACCGCTGCAGGACAACGGCGGCCCGAACGGCTTCACCCACGCGATCGGACCCGGGAGCATCGCGCTCGACAACGGCGTCAACACCGGGCCGTGCCCGGCGACCGATCAGCGCGGGCTGCCGCGACCGTTCCCCGGCACCGCTTGTGACTCGGGCGCGTTCGAGTACCAGGTACCGCCGTCACCGCCTCCCGCGGCGGCGGGCCCCACCGGCCAGCGCGCCGCGGCGCTGAAGAAGTGCAAGAAGAAGAAGTCGAAGAAGGCGCGCAAGAAGTGTAAGAAGAAGGCACTGGTGCTGCCGGTCTGAGCAGGAGTACGCTCTTTGACAAGGAGGTGCACGAATGAGCGAACGGGCGATCAGGCGCAAGCAGAGCTGGATGCGCAGTCATTCAGAGGGGTTCGGGCCGATCAAGCAGGTTGGCATCGCCTCGTCAATCGGCTTTCCGTTGCTGGTGGTCGGAGCGCTGATGCTGGTCATCGCATTTGCCGCCATCGGCAGCTGGCTGTGGATTGTCGCCGGCGGGCTGCTGGCGCTCGGGATCCTCGCCGGGCTGTCACACCGGATCATCTGAGTCTTAGGCTTCGCATCTGAGCGCGAGCCCGGAAACGACGACCTTCACCGGCCGCACGGCCTGGGCGCGCAATCTGGCGGCCCCGGTCCGCGACTTCCTCAGCGCCGAGACCGGCGGCGCGGTGGTCCTGCTCACCGCGGCCGCTGCGGCACTGCTGTGGGCGAACTCGCCCTGGCGGGAGACCTACGAGTCGTTCTGGACGACGAAACTCGCGGTCACGGTCGGCAGCGGGGGCATTTCGCTCGATCTGCGCCACTGGGTCAATGAGGGCCTGATGACGTTCTTCTTCCTCGTCGTCGGGCTCGAGGCCAAGCGCGAGCTCGACACCGGGGAGCTGCGTGAGCGGCAGCGCCTGGCGATTCCCGTCGCAGCGGCCCTCGGCGGGATGGCGCTGCCGGTCGCGATCTTCCTCGCGTTCAACGCTGGCGGCGACGGCGCCCACGGCTGGGGCGCGGCGATGTCGACCGACACTGCTCTGGCGCTCGGCGTGCTGGCGCTGCTCGCCCCCCAAGGCACGCGCTTGCGCTTGCGTCTGCTGACGCTGGCCGTCGTCGACGACCTCGTCGCCCTGGTCGTGATCGCCCTCGTTTACACGGAGCACCTCTCGCTGCTGCCCTTGGCGCTGGGGGTCGGCGGCTTCGGTCTTCTGCTCGCGCTTCGCTACGCGCCGTTCGCCTGGCGCGGGCAAGTCGCCGTGCTGATCGGTATCGGCCTCTGGATAGCACTCTTCGAATCCGGGATCGATCCCATCGTCGCCGGGCTCGCGGTCGGCCTCGTCACCAGCGCCTACCCACCTGCGCGAGGCGATCTCGAGCAGGTCACCGAGCAGACCCGGTCGTTCCGCGAGCAGCCGACTCCCGAGCTCGCCCGCTCAGCCCAGCGCAGCGTCGCCTCGGCGATCTCCGCCAACGAGCGCCTCCAGTACGGGCTGCACCCGTGGACCAGCTACGTGATCGTTCCCCTCTTTGCCCTCGCAAACGCCGGAATCCACATCGACGGGCCGTTGCTGAGCGACGCCATCGGCTCGCCGATCACGCTCGGGATCGTCTTCGGCTACGTCGTCGGCAAGCCGCTCGGCATCCTCGGCGCCTCGTGGCTCGCGTCGAGGCCCTGGATCGCCGGCCTCCAGCGCGGCCTGAGCTGGCCGGTGATCGCAGGCGGGGGAGCTGTCGCCGGCGTCGGCTTCACGGTCTCGGTCCTGATCTCGAGCCTCGCCTTCGACGGCCGCCAGCTCGAGGAGGCGAAGATCGGCGTTCTCGCCGCCGCGATCCTCTCGACGCTCGTCGCCTGGGGGGTGTTTCGCGTGATCAGGCTGATGCCCGCCGAGGTCAGGGCGCGACAGGTGGCGGGGACCTACGACGACCTGCTCGACCTCTCCGAGGACGTCGTTCCCGGCCGCGACCACGTCCGCGGCTCTGAGCGCGCCCAGGTGACGCTGGTCGAGTACGGAGATTACGAATGCCCCTACTGCGGGCAGGCGGAGCCGGTCGTTCGTGAGCTGCTCGACTCGTTCGGCGACGATCTGCGCTACGTCTGGCGTCACCTTCCGCTCAACGATGTCCATCCCAACGCGCAGATGGCGGCCGAGGCGGCCGAGGCGGCCGGCGCCCAGGGCGCCTTCTGGGAGATGAACGACAAGCTTCTTCGTAACCAGGACCAGTTGACGCCCGGCGACCTGCGAGCCCACGCCAAGGAGCTCGGCCTCGACGTCGACCGGTTCTGGGACGAGCTCCGGCACCGCCGCTACGCGGACCGCGTGTCGGAGGACGTCGGCAGCGCCGACGCCAGCGGCGTCGCCGGCACACCGGGCTTCTTCATCAACGGCAGCCGCCACCGCGGCGCATACGACGTCGCGACACTGACCGCGGCCGTCAAGGCGGCGAGGCGCCGGGCGCTGGCAACCGGGAGGATCTGAGCGTGCCGATCGCCGACCTCGCCTTCGAACTCGGAGGTGGATTTCTCAAGACCGAGGGCCAGCGCACCGGGCTGGTCCTGCTCGCGGGCTTCCTGCTGTCGTTCGGCTTCATCCGCATGAGCACGCGCCTGATGCGCAGCCCCCGCGTCCCCTGGTGGCCGGGCAGCGTCGAGACCGGCAGCGGCCTCCACATCCACCACCTCGTCTTCGGGATCGTCGCGATGATGCTGAGTGGGTTTCTGGCCTTTGTCCTGCAGCCCGGCGAGCCGGGTTTGGAGATCCTCGCCGCCGTGTTCGGCATCGGGGCCGGGCTGACGATCGACGAGTTCGCTCTCTGGCTACACCTCGAGGACGTCTACTGGTCCGAGGAGGGCCGCAGCTCGGTCGACGCGATGATCGTGGCGACGATTGTCGGAGGTGGCTTCGTACTCGGGTTTGCACCCCTCGACACCGGCGGAGGGGGGGCCGTGATCGTCGTCGTCGCGACCACCCTGATCAATCTCACCGCCTGCGTCGTCGCCGGGCTCAAGGGCAAGGTCGCCTCGACCCTGACCGGGATGTTCTTGCCGCCGGTTGCCTACGTTTCGGCGATCAGGCTGGCGAGACCGGGATCTCTCTGGGGCCGGCGGCGCTACGAACCGGGAAGCGCCAAGCTGGCCGAGGCGACCGAGCGCGACCGCCACTACCGAGCCCGGCAGCGCCGGCTGCAGGAGCTGATCGGCGGCAGTCCTTCGGCCTGAGTTCCTAGCCCGCGAACGCCTCCGCCGCCGCCGCGGTGATTTCCTCAGGCGGGACGTCGCGGATGTGCTGAGCGAGGTTCCAGCGGTGCCCGAAGGGGTCGGTGAGCTGTCCGTGGCGGTCGCCCCAGAACATGTCGCCGAGCGGAGTGCGCTCCTCGGCGCCAGCGGCGATCGCCCGCTCCCAGGCGGCGTCGACGTCGTCGGTGTAGATGTGAAGGACGGTGGCGGTTCCACCGATGCGCAGCGGCGAGACGATTCCCATGTCGGGGAACTCGCCGGCGACCATCACCGGCGAGTCGCCGATCCAGAGCTCGACCGTCATCACCTTGCCGCCCGGCAGCGGGATGCGGCTGCGCTCCTCGGCGCCGAACGCCTTCGCGTACCAGTCGCTCGCTTCGGCGGCGTCGCCGACGACGATGTGCGGCGTGATCGTGTGAATGCCTTCGGGAATCGGCTTGACCTTGGTGTCGCTCATCGATCCTCCGTCTCGTTCGCAGGGGTCGCTGGCGAGCAACCTAGGGGTTCAACTCTGGTTGAAGTCAAGTCCCTGGAACAAGAAGTAGGCTCACGCCGATGAGATCGATGAGGGGATTGGGAGTGGTGTTCGCGATCGCCGTCGTGGCGGTGGGCTTCGTCGTCACCGGCTGCGGAAGCAGCAAGCCTTCTTACTGCACGCCGACC
>JAWVFN010000256.1:0-4671 GCA_033855935.1 Solirubrobacterales bacterium
GATCGTCGAGCGTCCCGCCGGCCGCGGACGCGAAGCGGAGCAGCCGGCGGTTGAAGAAGTCTTGGTCCTCGACTTCGGCGGCCAGTACTCGCAGCTGATCGCCCGCCGAATCCGCGAGTGCGGCGTCTTCAGCGAGCTGCTTCCCCACGACACCCCGATCGAGAAGATCCGCGAGCGCAACCCGCGCGGGCTCGTCCTCTCCGGTGGTCCCGCGTCCGTGTACGCCGAGGGGGCCCCGAAGCTCGACACCGAGCTGCTCGAGCTCGGCATCCCGGTGCTCGGCATCTGTTACGGGATGCAGGTGATGGTCCACGACCTCGGCGGCAAGGTCGAGCAGGCGCCGTCGGGCGAGTTCGGCCGCGCCCAGCTCGAGGTCCTCGAGCCCGGCCGCCTGCTCGAGGGCCTGCCCCTCGAGCAGCAGTGCTGGATGAGCCACCGCGACACCGTCTTCACCCCGCCGCCCGGTTTCACGGCGCTGGCCTCGAGCCCCGAGTCGCCGGTCGCCGCGACCGAGGACGTCGACCGCGGCCTCTACGGGATCCAGTTTCACCCCGAGGTCGTCCACACCCCCCACGGCGGCGAGATCCTCACGCGGTTCCTGCGCGAGATCGCCGGCTGCGAGGAGCGCTGGTCGCCGGCTTCGGTGATCGACGAGCAGGTGGCGGCGATCCGCGCCCAGGTGGGGGAGGGGCGCGCGGTCTGCGGGCTCTCCGGCGGTGTCGATTCTGCGACCGCGGCGCTGCTTGTTCACAAGGCGATCGGCGACCGCCTCACCTGCGTCTTCGTCGACCACGGCCTGATGCGCAAGGACGAGGGAGAGCAGGTCGTCAAGGCCTTCCGCGAGCAGATGGGGGTGCCGCTGGTCCACGTCAAGGCCGCCGACCGCTTCATCGACAAGCTCGCCGGCGTCACC
This sequence comes from Solirubrobacterales bacterium, assembly GCA_033855935.1. Taxonomy (GTDB): domain Bacteria; phylum Actinomycetota; class Thermoleophilia; order Solirubrobacterales; family 70-9; genus JAWVFN01. The sequence goes on from JAWVFN010000256.1 coordinate 914, forward strand.
GAGCCCGAGGCGAAGCGCAAGATCATCGGCGAGGAGTTCATCCGCGTCTTCGAGGAGGAGGCGCTGAAGATCGAGGACGCCAAGTTCCTCGTCCAGGGGACGCTCTACTCCGACGTGATCGAGTCGGGCGGCGACGGACGCGCCGCGGCGACGATCAAGTCGCACCACAACGTCGGCGGGCTGCCCGAGGACATCGACCTCGATCTGGTCGAGCCGCTGCGGATGCTGTTCAAGGACGAGGTCCGCGCGGTCGCCGCCGAGCTCGGCCTCCCCGACAAGTTCGTCTGGCGCCAGCCCTTCCCTGGGCCCGGCCTCGGCATCCGCATCGTCGGCGGTGAGGTCACGCGCGAGCGGCTCGAGATCGTCCGCGACGCCGACGCGATCCTCCAGGAGGAGGTCCGCTCGGCCGGCCTCTACCGCGAGCTCTGGCAGTCGTTCTGCGTGCTGCCGGTCGTCCGCTCGGTCGGCGTCCAGGGCGACGAGCGCTCTTACGCATACCCGATCGTGATCCGCGCCGTCACCTCCGACGACGCGATGACCGCCGACTGGGCCCGTCTTCCCTACGACCTGCTCGAGCGCGTCTCGAACCGGATCATCAACGAGGTCCCCGGCGTCAACCGGGTCGCCCTCGACGTCACCTCGAAGCCGCCGGGCACGATCGAGTGGGAATGAGACGCCGCCGCGGACTCCTCGCCGTCATCGCCGTCGCGCTGATCGCGGTCGGGGTTCTGGTCGGCAACGTCATCGCGCAGTCCTCCGCGCCGACAGCCGTGCGCCAGCCGCTCGCCCAGAGCACCGTCGTCAAGGGCGCGAAAGGGCGGACGCTCGGCCTCGCGCGCGTGGTGATCCCGCCCGGCGCCACGATCGCGCTGCATCACCACCAGGGAACCCAGGCCGCCTACATACAGGCGGGCGTCCTCACCTACACGGTCAAGTCGGGGTCGGTCACGGTGATGAGCGGACCCGCCGACAAGGCTCAGGTAGTGCGAAAGGTCAATGCGGGCCAGACCGCCAAGATCCCGGCCGGCGACTGGATCGTCGAGCAGCCGACGACGATCCACACCGCGACCAACGCCGGCAAGGTAAAAATCGTGATCTACCTCTCGACACTGCTGAAGACCGGCGCCCCGCCCTCGACGCCGAACTAGACGTAGAGTCGGGGTCGCCGTGACCCAGGAGGAGAACATCGAGACGGTCCGCAGATTCGTAGATGCAATCGGGCGCGGAGATCTGGATGTTGCCGCGAGCGAGCTGGCCCCGCGGTTTGAGGTCGACGACACCGACATCCCCGACTCCGACGGCCAGGACTCCTTCTACACGTGGATCGCGCGCTGGAATGAGGTCTGGGAGACGTGGCGGATCGAAGACCCGGAGTTCATCTCCGTCGGCGAGGACAAGGTCCTGACCCTTTTCAGGATGGTCGCCACGGGCAGGGGCAGCGGGATCGAGCTCACTCGCGATGACGCATCGATCACTGAGTTCCGCGACGGCAAGGTCACCAAGGTCGGCTACTACAACGACCAGCAGCAGGCGCGGCGGGCGGCCGGCCTCGAGGGCTAGCCGGCGCTGAAGCCCGAGATTGCGCGCTCGAGGACGGGCGCCGTGCCCTGCCATAGCCGTGGTGGGGCCGCGCCGACGACCACGGTAGTTGCGCTCGGGCCCTCGACGATGCAGGCGATCTCGCGGTAGCGGCGGTTGGTGGTCGTTGAGTAGTCGTCGATCACACACGAGCCTTTTGCGTCGCGGAAGGCGAGGCCGGTCGCCGCGGCCGATTGGGTTACGTCCTCATCGCCCTCCTCGCGGTTGTGGGCGGCCCTGAACGCCGGCCAGTTCGCAAGCGTCTCGTCACCGCTCTGCGGGGTGACGTTGAGGTAGCCGGTGATCTGTCCGTTGCTCTTGCGCGCCACCGAGACCGTTCCGGCATCGGTCTTGATCGCGCGCCACGAGGTGGGATGGGCCAGCACCGACGGCCCGGCCGGCAGCCGCGCCGCTGCCCATGCCCTGGGAGGGGCAGAAGGCGCCAGCCAGCCGAACGCGGCGGCGCCGGCACCGGACTGGGTCGCGGGATCCGAGGAGCCGCAGGCGGCGAGCATCGCCGCGCCCGCGATTGCGAGCGCGGCGACGATGCCGGGTCGGCGGCTAGAGATTGCCGTCGCCGTCGCTGGGCCCGCCGTTGTTGTCGGCGTCGTGGTCGCCGCCGTTGTGCTGCGGGATCCCGCGATGGTGGTGATGGTGGTGCCGGGCGGAGGCGATTCCAGCCAATCCCCCGCCGAGGCCGAGGAGCGCGAACGCCGCTACGGCGACCGCGATCCAGCGATTGATTCTGACGCGCATTCGAGGTGCCCCTTCCTGGGCTTACGTGGACACCCCGATATACGGTCCGACCCCGGCTTGGGGTTCAGTCAGGAGAACCGGTCCCAAAGCTTCAGCCGTGGCAGCGGGTCGGTCCGCTTGCCCTTGAGCCAGTGGCCGTGCCAGAGCTCGAAGTGGAGATGGCAGGTGCCCGAGTCGGTGCCGGTCATGCCGACGAAGCCGATCCGCTGGCCCTTGTGAAGCGACTTGCCGCGGCGCGGCAGGCGAGCCTCCTTCAGGTGGCCGTAGGCGAAATCGAGGCCGCTGCCGAGGGCGTCGAGGACGACGTAGAAGCCGTAGCCGGGGGAGTAGCCGCGCGAGAGCACCTTGCTGTCGTGGACGGCGCGGACCGGGGTGCCGCAGTCGGCGAGGATGTCCTGCCCGGTGTGGTGGCTGCCGTCGGGCCGCAGGACACCGAATCCGGTGACCGCCAGGTCGCCGTAGCTGTGGGCGCCGCTGACGGGGTAGCGCCAGTTCTTCTTCGCCTTCTGGATGTTGGCGGCGCCGGCGGGGGCGGCGCAGGCGAATACGGCGAGGACCGCCAGCGGGGCGGCGAAGCGAGCGACGCGGCTCAGGACAGGCTGTCCCAGACCTGCAGCGTCGGCAGCGGGTCGATCGCGTGACCGCGGCGATACCAGCCGCCCTTGGTCCAGAGCTCGAAGTGGAGGTGGCAGGCGGTGGCGTCGCCGGTGTCGCCGACGATGCCGACCTGTTGGCCGGGCTGGACCTTCTGCCGCGGCAGCACCATCGCCGGCACCGCGAGGTGCGCGTAGAAGTAGCTCTGGCCCGTCCGCTTGTCTTTGAGCACCACGTAGTTGCCCGCGAGGCCCTGCCACTTGCGGTAGATGACGATCGAGCGGCTGACCGCGACCAGCGGTGTTCCGCAGGCAGCCATGATGTCCTGGCCCATGTGCGTGTGGCCCGCGCGGGCGGCGCCGAAGCCGTCGCCATAGGTGTGGGGGCCGGCGACCGGGAAGGTGTAGGTGCCCGCGGCGGGTGTGGGGGCAGGCGGCGGGGCGGTCGGGTCGGTGGGGGTGGTCGCGCCGCCGGTCTGCGCCGAGGCCATGCCGGCGCCGAGGATGGCCGTCGCGGCGATCATCGCGAGCGCCAAGACGAGCGCGGGGCGTCCGCGCCTCGAGGCGCCGTCCATCCAGGTTTTTGTCGAAGCCACCGTCGTACTCTTTCGCCGGCCTACGGGGTTAGCTGACGGGCTCGCGCTGAAAGAGCAGCGCTACGGCCGGGTCGGGCCGATTCGCCCCGAAGCCGATGCTTCCGGCTTCAGTTGGTTCCCCCGTTCCCCTACGGCAGGCCGCAGGAAATTGGGCACTCACTTGGCGCGGCAGGATAACAAGGGAACGAGATGTTGCAAATCGCCTACTATTTCGGGTCGGCCGCGCCCAGCGCGG
>JAWVFN010000257.1:0-2576 GCA_033855935.1 Solirubrobacterales bacterium
ATGATCCCGGCAAGCGCGTAACGGGGCGCGGTGTACGCGAGGGGTGAGAATCGCCCGAGCGCGAACTTGGCAACGGAGAAGTTGACGCTCCAGACCACAATCGCGCCAAGCAGCATCAGCTCCGCACGGGTGTGCGTCGACAGCCTGGGCCTCGGCGACGAGAGGATTGGCTGGCGGCTGTCCGCTCCTCGGGCCACTATGATCATGGTTGCAGTTTTTCATTGTGATGTCAGCATTGTCAGGAGCGTGAAGTAGCAATGCACTCGCATCCCACTCGAACAGGTGACGCCGTGGCAGTCGATAGCCCGCCTCCGAACGATCCGTCACTGCTGGTCAGCGATCTCGGCGAACACGTGCGCCGGCTGCGCCTCGAGCGCGGGCTCACGCTGGAGGAGATCTCGGCTAAGAGCGGCTGCAGCGTCGGGTCGCTGAGCCAGCTCGAGCGGGGAAAAGGGAATCCGGCGTTCTTCACGCTGGCGAAGATCGCCCACGCGCTCGAGGTCCCGGTCGCGCGCCTCCTGCACATCGAGAAGTCAGTCGAGCCCGTCGTGCGACGGGGACAGGGCCGCCGCCTGAACCCACACCCGACCGAGCACCGCGGTACGGTCTACGAGCTGCTGACACCCGATCTCGATCGGGCGCTCGAGGTCGTTCGCTACGAGTTGCCGCCGGGCCTCTCGACCGAGAAGACACCGTTCGTCCACGGCGGCGAGGAGTCGGGAATCATCCTGCGCGGCACCCAGGAGATCAACGTCAACGGCGTGCTCTACACACTCCACGCCGGCGATGCGATCTCCTTCCAGAGCACCCTCCCGCACTGGTTCCGCAACCCCGGTCCGGACGTGGTCGAGGGCATTTTCGTCTGCACGCCACCGACGTTCTGATGGAGGGCGCGGCGACCCGCGAGGCGCCACGGGTTCTGTTGACAGGATGACAAATTTTCAGTATGTTGGTATTCCGCCACCAGGCTTTGGGGACGGGGAATTCGGTCGGCCTGAAGCGTGGTCACGATCCCGACAGTCACCGTTCAGCTCGACATTCTCGGCCGTTTTTGCCGCGACGTGGCTGAGCGGATGCGCATACCGCCCGACGACGCGGAGATCTTCGTGGACGTCCTCCTTTCCGGCTCGCTGAGATCGCTGCCCGGGCAGGGCCAGGGGGCGCAGCAGCTGCCGACGTACTACCAGCGAGCCCAGTCGGGCGTGATCGACGTCGATGCCCGCTTCGAGATCACGCGCAGCCACGGCGCCGTCGCCCTGGCAGACGCCCACCGCGGCCTCGGCTCGGTGTCGGCAACGAGGGCGATGCGATTGGCAGTCGAACTCGCGGAGGCGCAGGGGATCGGCGCGGTCGGGGTCCGCGACAGCACGCATTTCGGAGTTGCCGCCTACTACGCGATGCTTGCGCTGCCACACGACTTCATCGGCCTCGCGTTCAGCAACGCCGGGCCTGAGATCGCCCCCTGGGGCGGCACCGAGGCAGTGGTCGGGACGAATCCCTGGGCCGTCGCGGTGCCGGCCGGCGCCGAGTGGCCCGTCGTCCTCGATATCGCGAACAGCACGTCCGGCAAGGGCATGATCGGCTGGTACCTCCGGGAGGGTCGCGCAATTCCCGACGACTGGGGGCTCACTGCAGACGGCAACCGGACGGTCGACCCGGCGTTGGCGATGGCCGGCACACTCTTCCCGCTCGGCGGGCCGAAGGGATACGGAATGGCCGTCGTGGTCGACGCGCTGACCGGCGTCCTCACCGGCTCGGCATTCGGGCTCGCCTGCTTCGGAGCGGACTGGCAGAACGTCGGCCACCTGCTCGTCGCCCTCGATGTGGGCCGTTTCGGGCCGGTCTCGGAGTTCAAGGAGCGCATGGACGGCCTGATCGGCCAGATCCGCTCCTCCCGGCTCGCTCGGGACGCCGAGGCGATCTACCTGCCCGGCGAGCTCGAACATCGCCGAACGGAGTCACGGACGCGAAACGGGGTGCCGATCGAGGCTGGTCGCTTCGCGGAGCTCGTCGCGCTCGGAGCCGAGCTCGGAGTCCCGACGTCCCTCGACACTGTTACCGCCGGATGAGCGACACACCGACGTTCATCCCGGCCCATGACCTAGTGGCCCAGTACGAGTCGATCCACGAAGAGATCGACAGTGCGATCCACGCCGTGTTGGCCGGAGGCGAGTTCGAGCGCGGTCCCGAGCTGTGGGGCTTCGAGGAGGAGTTCGCCCAGGCCTGCCGAGCAACACACGGGATCGGTGTCGGCACAGGACAGGCAGCGCTCTTCGTCGCGCTGCGCGCTCTCGGCGTCACCGCAGGCGACGAGGTGATCACGGTCGCGAACACCGACATCTCGACCTGCTCAGCGATCGGCCACGTCGGGGCCCGAATCGTCTTCGTCGACATCGACCACTCGACGTTCTGCATCGATCCTGCCGCGGTCGAGGCGGCGATCACGCCGCGCACCACGGCGATCGTCGCAGTGCACCTGTATGGGCTTCCGGCCGACATGGTGCGCCTGCGGGAGATCGCTCGCCGGCGTGGTCTCGCACTCGTCGAGGACGCGGCGTTGGCGTTCGGCTCGACAG
>JAWVFN010000258.1:0-3730 GCA_033855935.1 Solirubrobacterales bacterium
GCCCACAGCGTCCACCAGCGGATCACCGACGAGGTCACCTCGTGGCCCGGCGTCGAGGCCGGCACCGGTCGCCGCGGCGAGTGGTCGTTCAAGGTCGGCCGCCACGAGATCGGCCATCTGCACGGCAACCACGCCGCGCACTTCTTCTTCCCCAAGCCGGTCTGGAGCGAGCTCCACGACCAGGGGCGGATCGACCACCACCCCGTCTTCCCCGACAAGGTCGGCCCGGCGTCGCGTGCGATCGACGGCGATGACGACGTCCGCGACGTGGTCGCGATGATGCGCCTGAACTACGACCGGGTCAGTTCTTAACCCGGTACTTCAGGTGCGTCACGTTGGGCGCGGCGATCGTCCGCTCGAGCTCCAGCTCGGGCAGGTTCTCGGGGAGGTTTTCGAAAAGGCGCTCGCCCTGACCGAGGAGGACCGGGGAGACGTTGAGCGCGATCTCGTCGATCACTCCCATCGCGAGGTACTGCTGGATCGTGCTGGCGCCGCCGTGGACATGGATGTCCTTGTCGCCGGCTGCTTTCCTGGCCTGCTCGAGCGCCGATTCGATGCCATCGGTGACGAAGTGGAAAGTCGTGCCGCCCTCCATCTCGACCGGCTCGCGGGCGTGGTGGGTCAGGACGTAGACGGGCGTGTGGTACGGCGGGTCGTCGCCCCACCAGCCGTCCCATGGGGAGTCGCCCCAATCGCCGCGGATCGGCCCGAACATGTTGCGGCCCATGATCCCGGCGCCGGCGTTCTCGCTCATCTCGTCGACGACCTTGTCCGAATCGCCGGTCGTTCCGCCCTCTTCGCCGTGCGCCTCACGCCAGGATTCGAGCTGGAACATCCAGTCATGGACCTGCATGCCGCCCTCGCCGAGCGGGTTGTCCTCGTTCTGGTTGGGACCGGCCATGTAGCCGTCCAGCGAAATCGATGCGTGGGCCTTGATCATTCGTCTCCTTGGTCGTCGGGGTACTGCCGAATAGAACGGCCGTGCAGGCCGAAACTAATCGCTCGGAGGACTCGGCGGCCTAGAGGCGGAGCAGGTTCGCGGCTTCGATGCCGCGAGTGGCGCCGCGGAAGTCGATGACCAGCGGCGCCTCGGCGACGACCCGCTCGAGATCGAACTCGGCGTGGGCGGTGACGACGGCGGCGATGTCGCAGCGACCGAGCTCGTCGCCGAGATCGGAGGCCGTGAGCTCGAATTCGGGCAACTCGGGCACGTGGGGATCGGCGTAGGCGACGTCGGCGCCCATCTCGCGCAGCAGCTGGATGATCTTCAGCGCCGGCGACTCGCGGGTGTCGCCGGTGCCGCCCTTGTAGGACACGCCGAGCAGCAGCACGCGCGAATCCTTGACCGGCTTGCCGACGTCGTTGAGCGCCTTCTCGATCCGCTCGACACAGAAGCGCGGCTGGTTCTGGTTGATCTTCCCGGCGAGCTCGATGAACTCGGTGTAGAAGTCGAACTCGCGGGCCTTGTAGGCGAGGTAGAAGGGATCGACCGGGAGGCAGTGCCCGCCCATGCCCGGCCCCGGGTCGAAGCGCATGAAGCCGAAGGGCTTGGTCGCGGCGGCGTCGATCACCTCCCATACGTCGATTCCCATTCGGTCGCAGAGCGCTGCCAGCTCATTGACGAGAGCGATGTTGACCGAGCGGAAGATGTTCTCGAGCAGCTTCGAGAGCTCGGCTGCCTCCGGGCCCGACACCGGGACGATCTCGTCGCAGATCTCGCCGTAGACCTCGGCGGCGCGCTGCGTGCAAGCTTCGGTCAGGCCGCCGATGATCTTCGGAGTCGTGCGGATCGTGTGGTCGGTGCGGCCCGGGTCGATGCGCTCGGGCGAGAAGGCGAGGTTGAAGTCGCGACCGGCGGCGAGGCCCGATTCCTCGAGCACCGGCTGGAGGCGCTCGCGCGTCGTGCCGGGATAGGTCGTCGATTCGAGGACCACGAGCTGCCCCTCCTTCAGGACCCGGGCGAGCGAGCTCGCGGAGTCGATCAGGTAGGTGAGGTCGGGCTCGCGCGAGCGCGTAAGCGGCGTCGGCACGCAGATCAGCACCGCGTCGCATTCGCCGAGGTCCTCGTAATCGCCCGTCGGGCGCAGGCTCTTACCGAGCGCCGCGATGCGCTCGGAGGAGACGTCCTCGATGTAGGTCTCGCCGCGGCCCAGCGCCTCGATCTTGCGCGGGTCGACGTCGAGGCCGACGACCTCGCTCCCCGCCTCGGCGAATGCGACCGCCAGCGGCAGCCCGACATACCCGAGGCCGATGATTCCGACCTTCGTGGACATGCGCGGAAGGTTAGGGGTCCGCCTGAACCGCAGCGGGCATTCCGTCCCGCAAGGCGTCCCTAGTATCCCGGCCGATGCCAGGCTCGACCACCTCTCCCACCCTCTCGGTGATCACGCCGGTGCGCAACGCGGTGCGCTACATCGGGGACACGCTCGACAGCGTTGCGGCGCTGCGCACCGACCACGAGCACCTCGTCTTCGACGGCGATTCCGACGACGGCACCCGGGACCTCCTCGCCGCGCGGGAGGACCCGCGGCTGAAGTGGGTCTCGGAGCCCGACCGGGGGCAGACCCATGCGGTCAACAAGGGCGTGGCCGCGGCGCGGGGAAAGGTGATCGGCTGGCTGAACGGCGACGACGCCTACAACTCGGAGGCCGTCGACCGCGCCATCGACCACCTTCTCTCCTCCCCCGAGACCGGTGCAATCTACGGCGGCTACGAGCTCGTCAACGCCGACGGGTCGCACATGCGCACCCACATCCCCGCCGAGTGGAGCTGGAAGCGCTACCTCTACTTCAACTACAACTATCCGACCCCGACGTTCATCTTCAAGCGCGAGCTGCTGGAGCAAGCGCCCTCACTCAACGAGCGCTTCGCTGACGCGGCCGACTACGACTTCTACCTGCGCCTCTTCCAGAACCGCCGCATCGACCGCTGGGCCGAAGCCCTCGTCCACTTCCGTTACCACGAGACCAGCAAATCGTCCTCCGACGTCTGGACCCAGCTCGACGAAGCGCTGGAGATCCGCCTGGGCTGGGCCCGGACCCCGCTCGACCGCCTGATCATGTCCGGCTCGGAGAGCGCGCGTCGGGCGATCCTGCCGCGGATCTCCAACTGGCCGCACCCCGAGCCGTCGCCCCTGATCCGCGGGGCGCAGGCGATCTCGAAACTACGCCACCGTTGAGCAGATGAAGAAGTGCTCGCCGGGATCGAGCGAGTAGCGCTCGATCGCCGCCGGGTCGAAGAGCTCGCCCCCGGTCCTGTCCTCGACCTCGAACCCGGAAGCGCGCAGGCGGTCGACCAGGTCGGTGCCATAGAAGCGCACGTGATCGTGCTGGCCGAAGGCCATCATGCGATCGAAGGGCTCGGTGATCGCCGGATCCTCGTAGGTCTGCTGGTCGGGACGGAACGGGACCAGGACGAGCAGGGTGCCTCCCGGCTTCAGCACCCGGCGCATCTCGCCCATCGCCGCCTTGTCGTCGGGAACGTGCTCGAGGACGTGGCTGCAGATGATCGCGTCGAAGCTCGCGTCGGGGAGGTCCATGGCGGTGATGTCGAGCTTCAGATCGGCGGGAATGAAGAGGTCGGCGGTGACGCGGTCGACCTGCGGCAGCCGCTCGAAGAGCTGGTCGAGGAACGGCTCGGGGGCGAGCTGGAGAAGCCTGCCCCCCGGGAGGGTGCCGCTCTCGAAGAGCAGCGCCATCGCGCGCTGGCGGCTGAACGAGCCGCAGCGCGG
>JAWVFN010000259.1:0-7636 GCA_033855935.1 Solirubrobacterales bacterium
TTGAGGTTGGTGCCGAAGGCGGTCTCGATCCTGTTAATCGAGGCGAGCACCTGCCACGGGATCCCGTACTGGGTTCCGCAGGCCTGGTAGATCGGCAGCAAGAAGGGCGGGATCTCGAACTGGTCGATGATGAAGTTGGGAACGCCGAGCGGGGCGGGGCCGAAGCTGGCGACCGAGAGGGTCGGGTTGGCGTTGGTGGGAGTGCCGTCGGGGTTCCGCTGGGGGAGGGTCGGTAGCTGCAGGCCCTGCTTTGCATCGGGGCCGGTGACACCGCCCGTGACCCCACCGGGCCTGACGTTGAAACCGGGCTTGACCTTCTTGCCGTTCTTGCCGAGGGCGGGAGTGACCGTGCTGCCGGCCTTGCCGCCTGGTGCGGGTGTGCCGTTCGCGCCACCGCCGGTCGCGCCGCCGCCGCTGCCCTGGGCGGGGGTCGCCTCGGTGGTGTCGAGGGGACCGGAGCAGCCCGGGTCCTGGAGATCGACGAGGCCGTTGCCGTTGTTGTCTTCGAGGTCCGAGCACTGGGGCAGGATGCCGCCGGTGGGAACGTGCACCGCAAGGCCGCCGCCGAGGTCGAGCGTGACTGAGCTCGCCGTACCGGCCGCGATAACTGCCAGGGCCGTCCCCAGGGCGATGGCAAGTGTGAGCGTTCGTTTCATAGTTGCGAGAAATTGGCGGTGAGCACGGGGTTATCTATCGGTTCGCGCTCGGATCCGCTGTACCTCTCCCGTTCCCACAGGCATGGGAAAGCTACTTGTTCGACCCCCCGTTTGCAACGGAGAACCAGCATGGAGAAACTCTACTGAAACAGTCAACAAGGCGCTCGGCCACGCAGGGCCAGTCTATGCACGACGCCTGCCGGTAAATGTTCCCGATTAGGGCCTGAGCACCGGCTCGCGCTACCGTGACAGGAGAGTGGAAACCAGCGAAGAAAAGACGGCCAGAGAGCGGGTCACCGCGCGCGGCGAGGACGCGCTCGGGGAGATCGCCCACCTGCTCGCCGAGAATCCGCTTCTGCACCAGGTCGTCAACGCGACGCTCGGGGCCCGCGACATCGCCAACTCGGCGACGGGGAGCGCGTTGAAGAACCTCAATATCGCCACGGCGGCGGACCTCGACCGTTTCGCGCGCCGCCTGCGCTCGGTTTCGGACCGCCTCGAGGCGGTCGAGGACCGCCTCGACGCCCTCGCCGACGAGATCGCCTCGCTGCGCGCGGATCCACCCGCGCCGCCCAGCCGCGACGTCGCGCTCGAGCAGGAGCGGCTCGGCCTCAGCGAGTAGCCGCGAGTGCCGCGGCACCCGCACGGCCCATGCGCTCAGCGGCCTCGGCCAGGTCCTCGTCGGCGATTCGCCGCCGCTGACCGTCTTCGAAGACGTCGCTGACCACGAGCAGGCAGGCCGTCGCCAGCCCGAGCCGGGCCCCGAGTGCGAACACGGTCGCCGCCTCCATTTCGACCGCGCCGGCCCCCAGTTCGCGCCAGCGCCGTGGCTCGCCCTCGTCGGGCTCGTAAAAGAGGTCGGTGCTGACGGCGAGCACGGGCGCGGCGCCCTCGACTTCGAGCGCCGCCGTCAGGCTCGGATCGGGCTCGGCGCGGCCGTTTGCGCCGAGGCGCGAGCTGGCGCCGTCGGCGGAGATCGCCGCCGTCGCGACGAGCAGGTCGCCGAGGCCAAGCGCCGGGTCGAGCGCCCCGCAGGTGCCGACCCGCACCGCCCTCCTCGTGCCGAGCTCGGCGAGCTCGGTAACGACGATCGCCGCGCTCGGCCCTCCCATTCCGGTCGCCTGCACGGTGAGTCGGTCGCCGGCGGGCGTCTCGCCCGTATAACCCCAGAGCCCGCGGGCGTGGTTCGACATCTCCGGCTTGACCAGCAGCAGCTGGGCGAGCGCCAGTGCGCGCCCCGGATCCCCGGGGAGCAGAGCGTCGGCGGCGACCTGCGTAGATGGCCGTAGATGGAGGGCGGTCAAGGGCGGACAGGGTACGCGGGCGGGATGGGTAGGCTTGGCGGCGTGGCAAAGTCAAAGCGAAAGGTCACTCCACCGGGACCCGACGCCCTGCGCTCGGCGGTCGAGCAGACCTTCGAGGCGACGGTGGGCTCGGTCTCGGAGACCCGGGATAAAGCGGGGCAGCTCGTCGACCAGACGGTTGGTGCTGCACGCCGCACGGCGGGCCAGCGGACCGAGGACGCGCGCAAGGCCTCGGCCGACGCGGCGGGCAAGCTCTCGCGGTTGCTCAAGCATTTGCAGCGCCGCCTTAAACCTTAGGTAGAGGGTTAGATATGAGGAGCTCGATGACGGAACGGACCGCAGGGCCCGGGTTTGCGCTTTGTAAAACCAGGAATAGACTTCGAACCGATGGCCGCTTCGGCGATCAAGGAGGAGGGGCCGGCCGGCTTTCGCTCGGCCCGTCAAATGCGCCGCCTTCTCGACGAGGTCCTCACCGACATCGACGACGATCCGGTGGACGGCCCGCGGCTGCGCGCCGCCGCCGCTCCCCTGCGGCTCGAGTTCACCGACCTCAAGGTGCGCGTGGACATCTCGGCCGCGGATCGCAAGGACCACTGGCTCGAATGGAGCTTCTCGAAACGCTCGCGGGTCAAGCCCGGCCTGCATCTGACGATGGACTCGACGGTCGGCAACCGCTTCCTCCAGGGCAAGGAGAACCCGGCGATCGCCCTGGTCCGGGGGCGGATGAGCGCCTCGACCTCCGACGCCGGCGCCGCGCTGCGTTTCTTCCCCGCGGCAAAGCCGCTGTTCGCGCACTATCGCAAGGCGCTGGAGCGCGACTACCCGCAGATGCTGCTCGACTGACCCGCCGCGCCCGGGGATCGGTCGTCTAGTGGCCGGCGAGACGATCACGATCGAGGAGGCCTCCGAGCTCGCCGGTCTTCCGGTGGCGACCCTCGAGAGCTGGGCCGCAGAGGGCGTCGTCCCTGTCGAGGACGGCAACTGGACCAGGGCCGCCGCGGCCCAGGCCCGGATCGCCGCTCGGATGCGCGAACGCGGCTACTCGCTCGAGTCGGTCAAGGAGGCCGCCCGGGAGGGCAAGCTCGCCTTCGGCTTCGCCGAGGACCTGTTCGAGGTACCCGGCGGCACCTACACCCAGGAGCAGGCCGCCGAGCGCACCGGCCTCGAGGTCGAGCTGATCGACCGCCTGATGACACTGCTCGGGACCCCCAAGGGCCATGACGGCACCCTCAACGAGGATGACATAAAGGCGACCGAGCACATCGCCGCGATGCTGACCTCGGGCTTCCCGCTCGTCGCCTTCCTCCAGCTCGTCCGTGTTTACGCCCAGTCGATCCGCAAGCTCGCCGACGCCGAGGTCCGCCTCTTCCACCTCTACGTCCACGAGCCACTGATCCACGACGGCGTGCCTCCGCTGCAGATCGCCGAGGAGCTCGAAGGGCTGGCGGCCGACCTGCTGCCGGCGACCACGCCGCTGATGGAGTACATGCACAAGCGCTACCTGCGCTTCTACATCGAGCAGGACGTCGTCGGGCACATGGAGTCCGACCTCGGCGGCGGCAAGGAGCTCGCCCACGTCACGATGGCCTTCTGCTTCGTCGACCTCGCCGGGTTCACCCGCTATACGGAGGAGGAGGGCGACGAGGAGGCGCTCGACCTGGTCGAGCGATTCGTCGACACGGTCGAGGCGACACTGCCGGCCGAGGCGACGACAGTCAAGACGATCGGGGACGAGGTGATGATCGTTTCGCCCGATCCGGCGACGCTCACCGAATGGGCCGTCGGTTTCCTGCGGTTGTTCCAGGAGCGGCCGCAGCCCCGGGTCGGTCTCCATTACGGGCGCGCGGTGTTCCGCGACGGCGACTACTTCGGCGGCGACGTCAACCTCACGCACCGGGTCGTCAGTCGCGCGCTCGGCGGCGAGGTCCTGGTCACCAAGCCGATCGTCGAGGCGATCGCCGATTCGGACTGGCTCAGCTTCGAGCCGATTGGCGAGGTGACGCTCAAGGGCTTCGACGAGCCGGTGGCGCTCTACGTCACCTACCCGGCCTCCTCCTGAGCCGATTTCGCGCGGCGCTCAGTGACCGCGCAAACGCTTGCGGATCGCGCGCCGCTTCTTCTTCGCCTTCCTCGCCTTTTTCGCCTTCTTGGGGCTGGGTTTGGCGTTGAGCTGGACGTAGCCGAAGTCGGTGGTGACGATCGCGGCGGCGGGCATCAGCGGGTTGCTCGGGGCGCCCCAGGCGGTGCCGACGCCGATCTCGCGGTAGGCGGGCTCGAGGATGTTGTCGCGGTGCTCCGGGCTGTTCATCCAGGCCGTCATCAATGCCTGGGGGGTGCCGAGGGTGAGGCTGCCCCAGGCGATGTTCTCGCCGATCAGCCAGCGCCGGGCGCCACGCAGGAAGCCGGTCTGGGCGATGCGATCGGCGAAGGTGGTGCCGTCGGGCGAGTCGTGCTGGAAGTAGCTGTTGGCCTGCATCGAGTCGGAGTGCCCGAGGGCCGAGGCGGTTAGCCCGGCATCAACGGTGACCGGCAGCAGCCCGGCGTCGGCGCGCTGTTCGTTGAGGAGGCAGAGGACGGCGTCGTTGTACGTCGCGAGGCTCGTCACACCCGCCAGCGTCCCGGCGTTCGGGCACGGCGTCGCGGCCGATGCGGACGGCGCGGCCAGCGCCCCAACAGACGTAAGTGCGGCCAACCCGAGGGCGAGCCTGAGAAGTGTTCTCTTCGCCGGCATGCACCTCCCGGTCGACCCCTAGTGACGAGTCAGGCAGGCGGCGCTGCTTGGACTAAACGTTTCTACGAGGCGACCCCTGGACATCTGTTGGCTTCCTGGATCTACCTAATGTGTGGGCATGACCGAGGAGCTGGTCACAGCTGTGCGCGCCGGCGGGCTGCTCGACGAGCAGCGCTCCGCCGTCGTGCTCGCCTCGGGCGGCGCCGACTCGGCGGTGGCGCTCGCGGGGACCGTCGGTCTCCTCGGCTCGGGCCGGGTCCACGCCCTTCATCTCAACTACGGCCTGCGCGAGGACTCGGGCGAGGACGAGGCGGTTTGCCGCGCGCTCTGCGAGGGCCTCGGAGTGGAGCTGCGGGTCCAGCGCGTCGAGCTCGACACGGCCGGCAACGTCCAGGCCGCGGCCCGCGACGCCCGCTACCGCCTCGCCGAGGAGGTGCGCAACGAGACCGGCGCCGGCGTGATCGTGACCGGGCACACCCGCACCGACCTCGCCGAGACCGTGCTCTACCGGCTCGCGAGCTCGCCCGGGCGCCGCGCCCTGCTCGGGCTGGCGCCTCGCAGCGGCCGCGTCGTCCGCCCGCTGCTCGGCCTCTCGCGTGGTGAGGTCCGCGAGCTCGCCGAGCGCAACCGCCTGCCCTTCCGCGACGACCCCACGAACGAGCAGCCGCTCTACGCGCGCAACCGGATCCGGGCCGAGGTGCTGCCGGTGCTCGAGGAGCTGGCACCGGCCACCGAGCAGACGATCGCTGCGACCTGGGCCGAGCTGGCCGAGGAGGGGGAGGCCCTCGACGAGCTCGCCGATCGAGCGCTCGAGTCGCTCGGCGCCGGCGGCGACGCCATCGCGGCGCCGGCGGCAGGGCTAGCCGAGCTGCATCCGGCGCTGCGGCGGCTGGCGCTGCGGCGGCTCGCCGAGCGCAGCACGGGGCGCAACGTGCCGCTCGGCGCCGAGCGCGTCGGCGAGATCATGCGCCTCGCCGACAACGCCGAGGGCGGCGTGGTCGAGCTCGGCGGCGGCGTCGAGGCCAGCGTCGAATATGGGCACATCCGCTTCTCCCCGGGCGCCGAGGACACGCTCGGCGAGGTGTCACTGGCAGTCCCGGGCAGCTGTACCGTCGGCGCCTGGGAGCTGCGCGCCGAGCTGGTCGAGGGCCGCCCGCCGCCCCCGGGCCCCGAAGCCGCAGCGCTCGACGCCGCCAAGCTCGGCGGCGAGCTCAGCGTGCGCGGCTGGCGCGAAGGCGACCGCATGCGCCCGCTCGGCCTCGACGGCTCGAAGAGCCTCCAGGACCTGTTCAGCGACGCCAAAGTGCCGCGGTCCCTGCGGCGCTCGCTTCCGGTGGTGCTCGCCGGCGATCGGATCGCCTGGGTCGCCGGCGTCGCCGTCTCCGACGAGTTCAAGCTCAGCGACGAGACCGAGCGCGCGACGCTTCTCACAGCCCGAGCCCTCTGACCCTAGACTTGGCCCCAGTGAGCGCGGACGGCGAGCCGATCGGCGACATCCTCGTTTCGGAGGAAGCGCTGCAGAAACGGGTCGCCGAGCTCGGCGCCGAGATCAGCCGCGACTACGAAGGCCGTGACCTGATCATGGTCGGCATTCTCAAGGGGGCGGTCCTCTTCCTCGCCGATCTGATGCGCAATCTGACCGTCGACCCTGTGCTCGACTTCATGGCCGTCTCCAGCTACGGCTCGAGCACCGACTCCTCGGGAGTGGTGCGGATCCTCAAGGACCTCGACGCGCCGATAGAGGGCCGCGACGTCCTGATCGTCGAGGACATCATCGATTCGGGGCTGACCCTCCACTATCTACTGCGCAATTTGAAGGCTCGAAATCCCGCCTCGCTCGAGGTCTGCTCGCTGCTGACCAAGCCCGAGCGGCGCAGGGTCGAGGACCCGATCCGCTACGTAGGCTTTGAGATCGCCAACCGCTTTGCGATTGGCTACGGGCTCGACCACAAGCAGCGGTTTCGCAATCTTCCCTTCGTCGCAGCCCTCGATGACCCCGAAAGCGCCTGAGAAAAACCTGCTTCCTGTTACTCTCGGATCAAGGTGAGACGCCTCTTCCGCAGCGCTTTTTTTCCGATCGTTCTCGTGCTCGTGCTCGCGTTCTTTGCGCAGCACTGGATCGCCGGGGCCGATAAGCCGCCGACGCCTTCGTTCAACCAGTTCCTGAGCCAGGTCGACACGCACCAGGTCGCCCAGGTCACGTTCAACCCGAAGGACAACACGCTCGACGTCAAGCAGACCGACGGCAAGGCGTACTCGACCGGCTACCCGAACAACTACGAGCCGGAGCTGATCAACACGCTGCAGCGCAACAACGTCAAAACCGACGTCAAGGGCACCGGCGGCTCGAGCATCCTCTCGCTGCTCACCTACATCCTCCCCTTCATCCTCTTCTTCGGCTTCTGGATATTCCTGATGAACCAGATGCAGGGCGGCGGCTCGCGCGTGATGAGCTTCGGCAAGTCGCGAGCGAAGCGGATGTCGGTCGACGCGCCGAAGATCACCTTCCGCGACGTCGCCGGCGCCGACGAGGCCGTCCAGGAGCTGCACGAGATCAAGGAGTTCCTCGAGAACCCGAAGAAGTTCCAGGCCCTCGGCGCCCGGATCCCGAAGGGCGTCCTGCTCTACGGGCCGCCGGGCACCGGCAAGACGCTGCTCGCGCGCGCCGTCGCCGGCGAGGCAGGCGTGCCCTTCTTCTCGATCTCAGGCTCTGACTTCGTCGAGATGTTCGTCGGCGTCGGCGCCAGCCGCGTCCGCGACCTCTTCGAGCAGGCCAAGCAGAACTCGCCCTGCATCATCTTCATGGACGAGATCGACGCCGTCGGCCGTCACCGCGGCGCCGGCATGGGTGGCGGGCACGACGAGCGCGAGCAGACGCTGAACCAGCTGCTGGTCGAGATGGACGGCTTCGAGATGAAGGACAACATCATCTTGATCGCCGCCAC
>JAWVFN010000260.1:0-5372 GCA_033855935.1 Solirubrobacterales bacterium
GGCCGCGCTCGTTGATCTCGGTCTGCTCGCCGGTGGTCGGATCGACGACGGCGATGTTGGTCCGCGAGTCACCGCCGATCCAGGTGAAGTCGGTGAGGATCGATTCCTCGGCCAGCCGCTCCATCAAACGGGCGCCGGTCGGACCGCCGGCGAGGCCGGTCGCGATCACGGGACGGCCGAGGAGCTTCAGCGCGCGGGCGACGTTGATGCCCTTGCCGCCCGCCGCCGTCGTCGCCTCGACGGCGCGGTGGCGGCGGCCCTGGCGGAAGTTAGGCACCGCAATGGTCCGGTCGATCGCCGCGTTGAGGGTGACGGTGAGGATCATTCCTCGCGGCTCCTCGACTGTTCTGCTCGGCGGCGCATCCGTTCGTCACGCATCCTCTCACGGTCCGCGGCCGTCCGTGGTGATTTCGGCTCGCGCTTCGGCAGGCTGACTTTCGGCAATGACTTGCGCTCGACGCTCGGGAAGTGGATATGGGGGCGGTGCGGAGCTCCCTCGCGGCGGGCCAGCCAGATCCCGGCCAGCAGCACCAGCAATCCGAGCGGCACGAGGACGAGGGGGTTGAACAGGATCGAGGTGATCTTGTCGAGGGTGCTCGCCGCGGCGACGGCCTTGGTCGCGAGCAGCGGCGAGGCGCCCGCGGGCTTGCCGTCGACCGTGACCTGGACCGCGCCCAGCTTCTCGCCGTCGGCGATCGAGCCCTTGATGTCGCTCGGCGCGTTGACGCGGGTCGCGACCTTCTGCCCCGGCCGTACGTCGACCTGGAGCGTCTTGGCGGCGACGAGCGGCAGGTCTCCGCGGCCCCAGTCGAGCGTCGGCGCCGCCAGCTCGGCGCCCTTCTTCACCGGGGTCTGCCCCTTGTACAGGGAGAAGCCGTAGTTGAGGAGGGCGAGGGTGTCGCCGTCGCGGGCCGCTTCGCTCGGGGTGCCGAGTACCGCGGAGATCAGCGTCGTGCCGTGCTGCTCCCCGGATCCGACGAGGACGTATCCCGCCTTGAGCGTGTGGCCGGTCTTGACCCCGGTGACGTACGGGGTCGAGCCGATCAGCAGGTCGCGGTTCTGGATCGTGCGCCGCTCGTCGCCGGTTTTGAGCGTCGCACTGGGGCTGTTTGCCGCCTGGGCGAAGAGGGGGTTCTTGAGCAGCAGCGCCGCGAGCTTGGTCAGGTCATTGGCGCTCGAGTAGTTGCCGGGCGAGTCGAGCCCGACCGGCGTCGAGTAGTGGGTCTCCGTCAGGCCCAGCTTCTGGGCTTCGGCGTTCATCTGGTTGACGAAGGCCGGTACCGATCCCGAAACTCCGACGGCGAGCGTCTCGGCGGCGTCGTTGGCGCTCTCGATGACGAGCGCGAAGATCAGGTCGCGCACCGACATCCTCTCGCCGACGCGGAGGCCGAGCAGCGACTCGGCGGCCGCGGCGTTGTAGCGCGGGGCCTTCAGCATTTGCGAGGGCTTGAGCCGCTCGAGCGCGAGGAAAGCGGTCATCAGCTTCGTCGTGCTGGCGATCGGCAGCTTGCGGTGAGCCGCCTTCGAGTCGAGCACTGTGCCGTCCCGCGGGTCGACGAGGACGTAGGCCTTCGCGTCCTTGAGCTGCGGCGGACCGCCGGGCTTGGTCTTGGCGGGCTGCGTCGCCGCGCCGGGCTTCGCGGGCGCCAACTTGGGCGCCGGCGCGGCGGGCGACCGGGTCATCGCCGCCGCGACGGGCGTCGCGAGCAGCGCTACGAGAGCAAATGAGATCAGCGCCCGGCGCAACGGTTCCTATTTCAGCTTCAGGTGGGTGCCGGCGACGAGTAGCTGCGGATCGGTCGTCGGGTTGAGGGTGATGATCGTGTCGACCGAGATGCCGGTGGCGTCGGAGATCGAGGTCAGGGTGTCGCCGTTCTGGACGACGTAGATGCCGTTCTGGAGCGCCCTCTGGATCCGCGGATCGCTCGTGTCGACGCCGGTCGACGTCGATCCGTTGATCGAGCCGGTGTTGGAGGAGCCCGAGGAGTTGCTGCTGCCGCCGGAGGTTCCGATGACGACGATCACGGCCACGAAGACGACGACCAGCCCGCCGACGGCGATGAAGCGGGCGAATTGGTTTGGCGGCCGATCAGTCATCGCTCATCTAGCCGCAGGATGATGGCAAGGCGCTGTTAACGAAGCGCCCACACCGCATCGCGCAATTCCGCTGCCGCGGCGGCGGGATCGGCGGCACCGGCGATGCTTCGCGCGGCGGCTACCAGGATCGAGGCGGGCTTGCCCTCGACCAGCGCCGGCGCCAGATCCTCGGGCTTTCCGCCCTGGGCGCCGACCCCGGGGATGAGGAAGATCGAGGCCGGCATCAGCTCGCGGAGGCGAGCCATCAGCTCCGGGTGGGTGGCGCCAACGACGGCGCCCATGCCGCTCAGGCCGGACTCCCCCGTCAGCCGGTCGGCGCGCTCGGCGACCAGCCCGGCGAGCTGCTCACGCAGCGGCGGGTCGCCGGCGTCCTGGAGTTCCGCGGCGCCGGGGTTCGAAGTACGCACGAGCGAGAAGACCCCCGCCCCGCTCTCCTCGGCTGCCGCGACAAAGGGCTCGAGCGCGTCGCCGCCGAGCAGCGGGTTGACGGTGAAGGCGTCGGCACCGAGAGCCGTCAGCGACTCGGCGTAGACGGCGGCGGTCGTCGGCACATCGCCGCGTTTGCCATCGGCCACGACGAGCAGGCCGGCGGCCTGGGCGACCGTGATCACCTCGTTCAGCGCCTGCCAGCCGGCGACGCCGTGGCGCTCGAAACAGGCGAGCTGGGGCTTGACCGCGACGCAGGCCGGCCCGGCACTCTCGATCAGCTCGGCGCAGTGCGCTGCCACGCCGGAGACCGGAATGTCGGCGGCCGGGTCGAGCCCGAGGCAAATCTGACTGCGGCGCTCGGAGACGAGCGCCGTCAGGCGGTCGGCGAAGGGAGCGCTCAGGCGCCCTTGACCTTGTTCTTCAGCGCCGATCCGGCCGAGAAGCGCGGGACGTTTGCGCCCGGGATGAAGATGCGCTCTCCGGTCCTGGGATTGACGCCCTGGCGCGGCTTGCGCTCGGCGACGCTGAACTTGCCGAAGCCGGTGAAGTTGACGCTGTCCCCTCCGGCGAGGGTCTGGGTGATCGCGTCGAGCACGGCGTCGAGCGACTTGGCCGCGTCCTTCTTGTTGCCGATCCTGTGGTCCTTAGCGAGGAGCTCGAGGAAATCAGCCTTGGTCACGTTGCAGTCCTTCCTTTGGGCACCATTGCCGCCAATCTAACACCGCTCGCGGAGGCATCGCCGGCGCGACTACCTGGCAGGGGCCTTCGGGCGCTTCTGCTGGCGCCGCGTGAGCGGCGGCCCGGCGATTTCGATCAGGTGCGAGGCGGCAACGAACAGGGCCTTGCCGGCGTCGGTCTCGGCGGTATGCGCGGCGCTGCGACCCTCGGGGTAGTAGACGCGCGCGAACGGATTCTTTTCGAGCTTGCGCCGGCGAAGGTAGGCCGAGGCCTCGGCGGCGATGTCGGTGACTCGCTCCCTCATCAAGCGGTGGGGCTTCATCGTCCCCCCTCCCCGGCAGCGACGCCGTGAAGCGCCGCGCGCAGGTCGAAGAGCACGAGCGAGGCGAGGGTGAGCCGCTCGGTGACGGCGACAGCGGAGAGGTTCTCGGCGCGGACGAGGAAGACGTCGCCGTCTCCGGTCGAGACGTGGACGTGGGAGACGGGCTCGTCACCGGCTGCGTCGGCGGCGCCGGCGAGCTCGCGCGCCGCGTCCTCCCAAGCCCGACCCGAGCCGCTGGCGGCGAGCACGTGGCCCGCCGAATCGAGGATTGCGCAGCCGCGCATCTCCGGTGAGATCTCGATCAGATAGGCCAGGGCCTTCGAAGCAAGTTCCCCCGGGGTAGTCGCAACGTCCGGCATACAGTCAAAATAGCGGGCGATGTCCCTGGCCCAAGGCTCATGGCTGACGATCGTCCTCCTCTGCGTGATCGGCGTGGTGCTGCTCGCGGTCGGCGGCTACACCGGGTACAGCATCGTCGTCGGCGCGGTGGGGCTGGCGGCGGCGATCAACCTGCTCTGAACGGCTCGTCGGCCTCCGGGTCGCGGAGCGAGCCTTCGGGCTCGACGTGGATCAGGATCTCGACGTTCGGCAGCTCGCGCTCGATCGCGTCGCGCAGCACGTGGGCGAGTTGGTGGGCTCGTTCGAGCGTCGTCCCGTCGCGGAACTGCATGTGGAGGTCGACGTAGTGGCGGCGCCCGGCGGTCCGGGCCCGGAGCTTGTGGTAGCCGACAACCTCCGGCGGCCGCTCCCTGGCGATCACCGCCTCGATCCGGTCGAGCTCCTCGGCGGGCGGCGACTCGTCGAGCAGCACCCGTCCCGAGCGGCCGAGGATCCGCAGGCCCGCGGTGACGATCGTCGCGGCGACGGCGAGGGCGACGATCGAGTCGAGCGAGTTGGCGCCGGTGATGACGACGAGGACCAGGCCGACCAGGACCCCGGCGGAAGTAAGCGCATCCGCGCCGAGGTGCGCGGCGTCGCCGGCCAGCGCCGGCGACTCGTAGGTCTCGGCGGCGCGGCGCAGAAAGCGCGAGACGAAGAAGTTGACCAGCGCCGAGAAGGCGACGACGGCGATGCCGACGCCGAGCGAGGAGACCTCGGCGTGGGTCGATAGCCGGTGCACCGCCTCGTAGACGATCACCCCGGCGCCGACGAGGATCAGCATGCCCTCGATCGCGGCCGCGAGGCTCTCGGCCTTTTCGTGCCCGTAGTGGTGCTCGGCGTCGGCGGGCTCGTCGGACACCCGGACCGAGACGAAGGCGATCACCGAGGCGATCAGATCGATCGAGGAATGCAGCGCCTCGCTCAGAATCGCGACCGAGCCGGTGATCGCGGCGGCGGCGAGCTTGAGCGCGATCAGCAGCGAGTTCGATGCGATCGAGACGCCGGCGGCGCGGGTGCGGGCGCGGGCCGGACTGCCGGGGGCGCTCACGAGTTCGCCGCCAGATAGTCGGCGAGCTGGCGCGCGGCACGGCCCCTGTGGCTGATCGCGTGCTTCTCCTCGGGGCTGAGCTCGGCCATCGTCCGCTCGTCGCCGGGCCCGGTGTCGTCGGGGACGAAGGCCGGGTCATAGCCGAAGCCGCCCTCACCGCGCGGGACGGGCGCCATCGTGCCGGTGCAGCGGCCCTCGAACAGCTCCTCCTCGCCGGTCCCGCTTATGTAGGCCAGCGCGCAGACGTAGGTAAGCCGCTGGTCCGAGGCGCCGGCGAGCGCCCCGATCAGCTTGGCGAGGTTCTGGGCGTCGGTGGCGTCCTCACCGGCGTAACGCGCCGAGTGCACCCCCGGCTTGCCGCCGAGCGCCGCGGCCTCGATGCCGGAGTCGTCGGCGATCGCCGGCTTGCCGGTGGCC
>JAWVFN010000261.1:0-5711 GCA_033855935.1 Solirubrobacterales bacterium
GGCCAAGGCCCGCTACGCCGACGACATCTCCGAGCGCGAGGCGATCCGCCGCTCACAGACCAACGCCAGGGCCTCCGGCAACGCCGCCGACGTCATCACCAGCTCCCCCACCCGCCGAAGCATCAACATCTACTCGAAGGTTAATGCTCCGGTCGTCACCGTCAACGACGGCACGATCAAGAAGATCGGCGAGTCAAAGCGGCTCGGCAAATTCATCGTCCTCGAGGACGCGTACGGCAACCGTTACACCTACGCCCAGCTCGGATCGGTCCAGCCCTCTTATCCGGTGCCCAAGCAGCACGCCCTGACCGCCAAGGACTTCCAGCTGGTGACGCCCAAGGCCGACGCGAAGCCGGGCACCCCGGCGAGCGCCGGCTCGAATGACGCCAACGTCAAGACCCAATCGACCAGCGGCGAGAGCGGCGGTGGCGTCAAGCCCGCCGGCGGCGCCCCGGTCAATACCGAGAACCTGCGCTCGCGGCTGTTCGCCAACCCGCAGAAGCCGGGCAGCTCCACCGCGGCCGCTCCCAGCGACCTCGGCGGCCAGGTCGACAACCTCCTCGCGAGCAAGATCCCGGGCTACGAGACCTTCAAGGGCACTTTCTCCGATGCCTTCAAGTTCGATCAGAAGACGATGGAGCTGAAGCCACTCAAGGTCGGCTCCAAGGTCACGGGCGGCACCGTTCTCGGCCAGGTCGGCCCGGCGACCCAGGTGGGCAGCAGTACCGTCGCCCCCCACCTCGCGTTCGCGATCCGGCCCGCCGGCCGCGGCGCCCCGTCGATCGACCCGAAGCCGATCTTGGACGGCTGGAAGCTGCTCGAGTCCACCGCCATCTATCGAGCCGCGGGCCAGAACCCGTTCGCCACTCAGAACGTCACCATCGGCCAGGTGCTGCTGATGGACAAGGCCTCGCTCGAGCAGCGCGTCCTCGCCGACCCCCGCCTCGAGATCTACGCCTGCGGCCGCACCGACATCGAGACCGGCCAGATCGACCGCCGCCCGCTGGCCGTTATGGAGTACCTGGCCGAGCGCGGCTACCGCCTGACGATCACCTCGCTCAAGTGCGGCCACCCGCTCCTGACCACGTCGGGCAATGTGTCCGCGCACAGCTCGGGCAACGCCGTCGACATTGCCCAGGTCAACGGCATCCCGATCCTCGGCCACCAGGGCCCGGGCTCGATCACCGAGGACGTGATCAAGGACCTGCTCAAGCTCCAGGGAACGATGCGACCGGCCCAGATCATCTCGCTGATGGACCTCGGCCCGCCGACGTTCATCCTCCCCGACCACAATGACCACATCCATGTCGGCTACACACCGACCTTCGGCGACGGCAAGCTCGGCGCCCAGCTCGCCCGCATCTTGAAGCCCCAGCAGTGGGAGCGCCTGATCGGACGCCTCGGCCAGATCAAGAACCCGACGGTGCCGACCAAGACCTCGCCGTTCGCGGTCCCGGTCAAGCCCAGCGACAGCGCGGGCAACGCCCACATCGGCGACTAGCCGCCACGCTCCTCCCCTTCGTCCAATTCGAGTACGCAGGCAAGCTCGGCCTCAGCGACGGCCGCTACCTCTCGCGCGAGGAGAGCGACGACGGCGATCGCGAGCGGGTCCTGATCGTGCAGACCTTTGGCACGCCTCACCCCGCGCGGCGGCCGCGTAGGCGGCGCAAGGCGAAGCCAGTCGAGCCGCCGGCCGAGCCCGAGACGGTGCCGGTGACGCGGGTCACCGTCGCCGAGGCGGCGCCATTCGAGACTCCCGAGGCCGCGGCCGCATGGCTCGAGCGCACCCTGAACGACGGCAAGGCCCTGAACGAGGCGGCGCGGGAAGCGGTCGACCTCCTCAATGTCGCACTCGGCGCTCTTCGCGACGCCGCCAACGATCCTCTGATCGGCGACGTCGGCGTCACCAACGCCCTCGTCGTCCGCCTCGGCTTCGGCTCAGGCGAAGAGCTCGCCGACGGCCACTGGACCGAGGCCCGCCAGCTCCCGGCTCCCGCCCCCCGCCGCCACGAACAGCTCGACCCGCAGCGGCAGGTGGCGAACAGGCTGGCCGGGCGGGAGGATGACCATGAGGACGGAGACGACGATAGGTAACCCGCTCTTTGCTCCACCTCCTACGGTGGATGGCGAATTGCTACTCCGCTATGCCAGCGGCCTGGAGGGCATCGCCGCGAGATAGGTAGGACTCCAATCGAACCAGCTTCCCGTTCCGCATCTTCCAGGCCTGAAAGATCCGGAACTCGCCCGGTATCCCGCTGGCCCTACCAACGGCGCTCAGCTTCAACGCGACCAGCAGGCACTCGCCTGCGTCGGTGATCTCCTCCGCCTCCCAGCTGACCTCCCCAAAGGTCTCGCCGAGCTTGCCGAACCATGCTCGGACACCCTCGCGCCCGTGGAAGTCCTCGGCGTCGGGGAGGAATCCCGGAATCGCTATCCATTCAACCTCCGGGTCGCAGAGACCGACTATGGCGTCGACTCCCTCCCGATTCAGCGCCTTGAGTCCGCGGCGAGCCAGTTCGACATCTTGCTCCGACATCGATGAGTGAGACGTCAGTCGTCTTCGTCTTCGAGGGGCGCGGGGCGGCTGACGGAGTAGGTGCCCAGAGACGGAAGTGCCTCGGAGAGCCTCGCCTCGGCCTCGGCCATGGTCGAGGCGTCGACGACTACGACGAGATCGCCCGCGGCGCCTCTGACGGTGAAGCCTCCGGTGGCTTCGAGGACCTCGGCGGCGCCCTCGATCGGCTCGCCGCTGACACGAAGGGTGTACTTGCTCACGAGCGCAGTATCCGCCATCCCTCGGCTGAGAGGGCGACACGTGCGCGGCCGTCGGGGCCGCGGCGCTCGATCAGCAGGCCCCGGTTGACCGCGCGTTTGATCGCCCTGCGGCGGTCGGCGTGGGTGCGGCGCGGCAACGCCGGGATCAGCTCCGCGATCAGGCAGTAGCCGTCGCCGGCGAGCTTGGCGGTGGCCTCGAGCACGCGCTCGTCATTCAGCTTGGCGAGCCGCACCGTGTTAGAGCGCTGCGAGCACGGCGGGCAGCTCTTCGGCGACGTCGCCGTCGAGCTTGACCTCGGCGTCCGCGTCGAACGCGGTCGGGCCCTTGGTGACGATCGCCAGGCGGCCGCCCGAGGCGAGCGTCACCGACGGCAGGCCGGCGACCGGAAAGACCTCGAGCGAGGAGCCGACGCAGATCATCAGGTCGGCCTCGCGCGCGAGGCGCTCGGCTTCGTTCATCGCCGCGGCGGGGAGCATCTCGCCGAAGAGGACGACGTCGGGCTTGACGTTGCCCGAGCAGGTGCTGCAGATCGCCGCACCGTCCTCCGCGAACAGGGCCGGCACGTTGTCGAGCTCGTATGTCTCGCCGCAGTCGAAGCAGCTCGAGGTCCGGATCGAGCCGTGGACCTCGATCACGTTTTGCGAGCCCGCCTTGACATGGAGCATGTCGATGTTCTGGGTGATCACGGCTTGCAGCAGGCCGCGCGACTCGAGCTCGGCGAGCGCGGCGTGGGCGGCGTTCGGCTGCTTCGAGCCCAGGGTCTGGAACCGCGGCCGGTAGAAGCCCCAGAACCGCGAGGGGTCGGCGCGAAAAGCGTCGATGTGGGCGACTTCCATCGGGTCGACCTTCTCCCAGATCCCCTCGCCGGGCGAGCGGAAGTCGGGGATCCCGGAGGGCACCGAGATCCCCGCGCCAGTGAGGGCGACGACGCGCTCGGATCCGGTGATCAATTCCGCGAGCCGCTCGGCGGCGCTCGCCACGGCCCGCCCCTCCATCATCGCTATTTCTTTGCGAACAACTGGACCGTCACGGTCGCCACGCCGCCGGTGAAAGCCCGGGCGTTGACAAAGCAGGTGTCGGGTCTGCCCTTCGGCTTCGGCAGCTTGCGCATCAGCGGCCCGGTGGCGGGAAAGCTGAACTTCTTCACCTTGACCGGGCTGCCCCGGCCGCCTGCGTTGCACTGCGTGTCGCCTTCGAAGTCGCTCTCAACCACGCCGTCTTCGGGGTGGGTGGCGACGACGTCGACCTTGATGAACAGCGCCCGCGGGCGATGCGCGGTCCCGGTCGCCTGGGGGTAGGGGTCGAGACCGTGCGCCGTGTCCTCGCCGATCAGCTTGAGACCACTGCCCGAGGCCAAGACCGGCACCCCGAGCAGAATGGCCGCGACGATGGGGGGAATGAGCAGGCGTGCTGTCACCTTTCCAGCCTAGCTACTTGCCCTTCCACTGAGCGCTGCGCTTGCCGAGGAACGCGGAGATGCCCTCCTTGGCGTCTTCGGTCTGGAAGGCGGCTGCGAAGCCCTCCTTCTCGGCCTCGATGCCGTCGTCGAGGTCACCCTTGTGGGAGACCTTCTTGATCGACTCGGCCGCGAGCGGCGCCTGGCCGGCGAGCTTGCGGGCCCACGAGATCGCGACGTCGAGCAGCTCCTCGTCGGAGACGCGCTCGTTGACGAGCCCGTAGTCCTCGGCCTCCGGAGCCAGCACGGCGTCGCCGGTCAGGTTCATCTCCAGAGCGCGGCTCTCGCCGACCAACCGCGGCAGGCGCTGGGTGCCGCCGAAGCCGGGGATGATCCCGAGGTTGATCTCGGGCTGGCCGAAGATCGCCGAGTCGGCGGCGACGCGGAAGTCGCAGGCCATCGCCAGCTCGCAGCCGCCACCGTAGGCGATCGCGTTGATCGCGGCGACGGTCGAGACCTTGTTCTGGCCGAGCTCGCGCAGGAGCGCGTGGCCGCCGTGGATCAGGTCGGCACCGGCCGACTCGTCCATGCTCGTGAACGCCTTGATGTCGGCGCCGGCCGAGAAGACAACGGGGATTGACGAGTAGATCACCATCGCCTTGATCTCGTCGTCGGACTTGACCTGCTCCCAGACCTTGCCGAGGTCCTCGATCACCTGCGGTGAGATCGCGTTCATCGGCGCGTTGGCGAGCCAGGCGATCGCGACGTCGCCGCGCTTCTCGAGCTTGACCGTTCCGTCTTCTTCGGTCTGGGGATATGCGTAGAAGCCGTGGCCGGACTTGAGGCCCAAGCGGCCCTGGTTGACGAGCCGCTTCAGGGTCCGCGGCGGCGTGAAGCGGTCGCCGTGGGACTCGGAGTACTTCTCGAGCTTCTCGAGCATCACGTCGAGGCCCTCGAGGTCCGCCTTCCAGAACGGCGGGAACAGGCCGCGGCGCGGGTCGAGCCCGGCGCCGGCCATCAGCCCGAGGTCGATCTCGCGCACGGTGCAGACGCCCTCCTCGAGGATCAGGCACGCCTCGACCAGGCCCTTGAGCGTGAACAGGTCGGCGAGCTCCTCCGGGTCGGGATCGGCGTCGCCTTCGATGTTGGGTGCGCCGTCCTTGTAGAAGCCCTCGCCACCGGACTTGGCGCCGAGCTTGCCGTCGGCGACCAGCTTCTGCATCCCCTTGTGGACGTAGAAGCGATCCCCATAGGCCTCCTCGAGGTGCTCGGCGACGTGCAGCGTCGTGTCGAGGCCGAGCATGTCGGTGAGGATGAACGGCCCCATCGGCGCGGTCTTGCCGGCGGCGCCCTCGTCGATCTTCTGGATCGAGAGCCCCTTTTCTTCCTGGGCGCGCCAGATCTCGCCGACCGCCGAGTTGAGGATGCGGTTGACGACGAAGCCGGGGACCTCGGTGCAGGTGATCCCCTGCTTGCGGATCGCCTGGGCGAAGTTGAAGGCGGCGGTCACCGTCGCTCGCGAGGTCTGCTCGCCGGCGA
>JAWVFN010000262.1:0-7590 GCA_033855935.1 Solirubrobacterales bacterium
TGTAATAGGCGCGCTTGACGAGCTCCGGCGGCAGCGGCTTGAAGTCGTCCTCGCCACCGGCGGCGTCGCCTTCCATCATCGCCGTCAGCTTTGTGCTCCTCCCCGCCTGCCGCGGGTGGTCAGGGGGGTGAACCTCGTCCGGGTTCATGCCGGTGATCTTGACGAAGCCGCCGAGCGGGATCATGCCGATCCCGTACTCGGTCTCGCCGCGTTTGATCGAAACCAGCTTCGGGGGAAAGAAGAGGAAGAAGCGCTCGACTCGCATGCCGACGGCCTTCGCCGCGACGAAGTGGCCGGCTTCGTGGAGGATGATCAGCACCGAGAAGCCGGCGACGACGAGGAGCCAGCTCATGCCGAGCTCAGGGCTCCACCGAGCAGGCCTGAGGCATGCTCGCGCGCCGCGGCGTCGGCGTCGAACAGCTCTTGGAAGTGGGTGACCTGCCGCAGTGGCATCGCGTCGAGCGTCCGCTCGGTCACCTCGGGGATGCCGGTGAAGCCGAGCTCGCCGCCGAGGAAGGCCTCGACCGCGACTTCATTCGCCGCGTTGAGGACGCACGGTGCCGTGCCGCCGAGCTCTCCCGCCTCCCGGGCCAGGCGCAGGCACGGGAACGCCTCGAGATCGGGTTGCTCGAAGGTGAGCTCGCCGGTCTCGGCGAGGTCGAGGGCCGGCTGCGGCACGTCCATGCGCTCCGGGTAGTGGAGCGCGTAGGAGATCGGCACCCGCATGTCGGGGTAGCCCATGTGCGCGAGCGAGGCGCCGTCGTTCAGGTGCACCATCGCGTGGACGATCGACTGCGGGTGGACGACGACCTCGATCTGCTCGTAGGGAACGCCGAAGAGGTGGTGGGCCTCGATCAGCTCGAGGCCCTTGTTGGTCAGCGTCGCCGAGTCGATCGAGATCTTGCCGCCCATGTCCCAAGTCGGGTGTGCGAGCGCCTCCTCGCGGGTCACGCCGTCGAGATCGGTGCGACCGCGGAACGGGCCTCCCGAGGCGGTGAGCACGAGGCGCTCGACCGTTCCCGGAGCCTCACGGCGGATCAGCTGGT
Organism: Solirubrobacterales bacterium; assembly: GCA_033855935.1. Lineage (GTDB taxonomy): Bacteria > Actinomycetota > Thermoleophilia > Solirubrobacterales > 70-9 > JAWVFN01. Next base: position 1,047 of record JAWVFN010000262.1, read on the forward strand.
GCAGCGCCGAATGCTCGGAGTCGACCGGGATCAGCTGGGCGCCGGTCGCCTCGGCCAGCGCCATGACCAGCTCGCCGCCGACGACGAGTGACTCCTTGTTGGCGAGGGCGACGTCGATGCCCTCGGTCAGCGCGACGATCGTCGGTCCGAGCCCGGCGGCGCCGACGATCGCGTTGAGCACGAGATCGGGCTGCGAGCCGGCGATCAGCTCGCGGATCCCGTCCTCGCCCGAGAGCACGGCCCCTCCCCATTCCTCCCCCGCGCTTGCGGCCGCTTCAGCGTCGGCGAAGGCGAGCACGGGCGCCCCGTGCTGCTTGGCCTGGGCGACGGCCAGCTCCCAGCTCGAGCCTGCGCAGAGGCCGGCCAGGGCGAGCTCGTTCGAGGCCTCGATCACCTCGAGTGCCTGCGTGCCGATCGACCCGGTGGACCCGAGAATGAGGACGCGTTTCACGGCGATCCAGTGTAGGGGCGCCGCTCAACGCGTCCTCAATCTGGGTTGACTGCTGCCTGCCTAGCCCCGCATCGTCATCGCGGTGATCGAGGCGTCCTGGACCTTCAGGTCATTCGCTCCCTGGTTGCAGGCGAGCGAATAGGTGTGCGAGCCGCCCAATGACGGGGCGATCGCGTTGAGCCCGAAGCCGGCGCCGTTGTCACCGGTGTGGGTGGCCGTGGTGCTGCCGATCCGGGCGACGCCCGTGCCGATCGGCTGGCCGTCGACCTGGAGCCGGCAGGTGCCCTTGGCCCCGCTGGCGTCGGTCGTGTAGGTGCCGTCGGCGATCACCAGCATCCGCCGCTGGAACTGCGCCGAGACCTTGACCGTCGCCTGCACGCAGGTCTTGAACGTGGCGTCGGTCGGGTCGCACGTCACCGTCTGCGATGCAGACGCGCCGTACGGCAGGACCTTCTGCTTTGTCTCCTTGCTCAGTGAGCCGAAGCTGATCTTGCCCGCGGCGACCGCTGTGCCGCCGAGAGCCGCTACCAGCGCGACGACGGCGACGATCATGCTTGCCGACGGGCGCCGGCCCTTGAGATGCCTGCTCATTCGATTGCCTCCTTGGCTTGCTTTCGCTAGCCGGAACAAGCAGCGGATGGCGAAGTTGCGGCTCGCGCTAGTAGAGGAGCGCGACGGCGAGGTAGTAGCTGGCGACGATCGTGAACAGGATCGCGTCGAGGCGGTCGATCAGGCCGCCGTGGGGGCCGAAGAGCTTGCCGGTGTCCTTGATCTCACAGTCGCGCTTGATCATCGAGGCGAAGAGGTCCCCGATCGGCGCCAGCAGGGCGACGGCGAGGCCCATCTCGAGCGCCTGGGTTCCGGTCAGCCAGTCCTGGTAAAGGCCGGCGACCCAGAAGCCCATGATTCCGCCGACGATGCCGCCGGCGAGGCCCTCGACCGTCTTGTTGGGAGAGATGCGCGGCGCCAGCTTGCGGCTGCCGAACAGCCGCCCGGCGCCATAGGCCGCGGTGTCGCTGAGGACGGTTGCGACGAGGACGTCGACGACGAGCGCGCCGCCGTGGCGCGGCAGCCCGTCGAGCAGGACGGCGTGCGAGAAGCCGAGCCCGATCCAGGCGACCCCCATCGCCGTGATCGCCATCGAGTAGGTGATGTCGCGCTGGTCGTCGCGCCTGGCCGCGAACAGGAACATCGCCGGGAAGATGCAGGCAAGGGCAAGCAGCACCTGGAACGAGCTGCCGAGGTAGGCGGCGACGATCATGCCGGCGACGACGACGAAGGCGGGCGTGGCCAGGGGCCGGGACCGCTCGGTCATCGCGAAGTACTCGCGCAGACCGATGTAGCCCAGCCCCACCATCGCGGCGGCAAACAGGGCGCCGCCAACGGCGATGATCACGATCGCGAAGACGACCCATGGAATCGCCCAGAGCACCCGCCGCGTCGTCTCCGAGCGCAGGATCGAGGCGAGCGTGCGCCGGGGCTTCCGTTTCTTCTTCGGCCGCCTCGCCCGGGGCACGCCGGGCTCTACGTGGAAGTCGGCTTCGGGATCGCTCGGGGGTGGCGGGTCCGGCTCGCGGTCAGACTGGGCCTCAGGGGCCTCCGGCTCCTGCTCTGAGGCCGCCTCCCGCTCGGCCCTCGCCTTCTCGCCCGGTCGCTCGGGGACGAACTCGATGTCGTCGAGGCCGTCGAAGTCCTCCGGTGTCATGCCCGGGCCCCGAACCGCCGCTGCCGAGACTCGTACTCCTCCAGCGAGCTCTTGAACGCCTCCTTGCTGAAGTCGGGCCAGAGCTCGTCGCGGAAGACGAACTCCGAATAGGCGCACTGCCAGAGCAGGTAGTTGGAGATGCGCTCTTCCCCCGAAGTGCGGATCAGCAAGTCGGGGTCGTGCATCTCGGGCGCGTAGAGGCCTTCGCGGAAGGCCTCCTCCCCGCCGCCGCTGTAGCGCTCGGCTGCGTCGAGGATCTCGGCGCGGCCGCCGTAGTTGAAGGCGACGAACAGGGTGATGCGATCGTTCTGCGCGGTCTTCTCCTCGGCCCAGCTCATGCGCTCGATCAGCTCCGGCGGGATCTCGTCGCGGCGGCCGATGAAGCGCATCTTCACGCCCTCCTCGTCGAGCTCGGGGGTCTCGCGGTCGATGCGCTCGCCGAACATCGCCATCAGCCCGTCGACCTCGTCCTTCGGCCGGGTCCAGTTCTCGGTCGAGAACGAGAACACGGTCAGCTCCTCGATCCCGAACTCGACTGCGTCCTTGAGCCGCGCCTTGACCACGTCGGCGCCGGCCCGGTGGCCCTCGATCGTCGGCAGGCCACGCCCCTCGGCCCAGCGTCCGTTGCCGTCGGTGATGATGGCGACGTACCGCGCGCCGTCGGAGGAAGCCACCTAGACCTCCAGAATCTCTTCTTCTTTGCCTTTCAGAAGAGAATCGATCTCGCTGATCGCCGCGTCAGTCTGTTTCTGAAGCTCGGACTCGGCCCGCCGCTCGTCGTCCTCGCCGGCGTCACCTTCCTTCTTCATGTCGCGCAGGTCCTGCATCACGTCGCGGCGGACGTTGCGCACTGCGATCCGGCCCTCCTCGGCGACCCCGTGGACGACCTTGACCATCTCCTTGCGGCGGTCCTCGGTCAGCTCGGGGATCTGGAGGCGGATCACGTTGCCGTCGTTGTTGGGAGTCAGGCCGAGGTCGGACTCCATCACCGCTTTCTCGATCGCACCGATCGAGGACTTGTCGAACGGCGTCAGCGTCAGCAGCCGAGCGTCGGAGGCGGCGATCTGGGCGAGCTGCTTGAGCGGTGTCTCGGCTCCGTAGTAGTCGACGACGATCCGGTCTAGAAGGTGGGGCGAAGCGCGGCCCGTCCGTACCGAGGAGAACTCGGTGCGCGTCGATTCGACCGACTTCTTCATTCGGTCGGTCGCGTCCTCGAGAAACGCGTCGATCAGGGCTTCGTCGGTCATGAGACGAGGGTTCCTACTCGCTCCCCGGAGACGATCCTATCTATGTTGCCCTCGTCAGCCATGTTGAAGACATAGATCGGCAGGTCGTTGTCCATGCACAGCGACAGCGCCGTCGAGTCCATCACCTTGAGGCCCTTTTCGATCGCCTCCATGTGGCCGATCTCGGGCAGGAAGGTCGCCTCGGGATTCACCGACGGGTCGTCGTCGTAGACCCCCTCGACGCCGTTCTTGGCCATCAGGATCGCGTCGGCGTGGATCTCTAGCGCACGCAGGGCCGCGGCGGTGTCGGTGGTGAAGAACGGGTTGCCGGTGCCGGCGGCGAAGATGACGACGCGGCCCTTCTCGAGGTGGCGGATCGCGCGGCGGCGGATGTATGGCTCGGCGACCTCGCTGACGTCGATCGCCGACATCACACGGGTGTCGACGCCGACGTTCTCGAATGCGTCCTGGAGCGTCAGCGCGTTGAGCACGGTGGCGATCATCCCCATGTAGTCGGCGGTCGCGCGGTCCATGCCCGCCGCGGCGCCCTCGAGCCCGCGGTAGATGTTGCCGGCGCCGACGACGACCGAGGTCTCGACGCCGCGGGCCGAGACGTCGCGGACCTGGGCCGCGATCCGATCAATCTGGACGGGATCCGTGCCGTACTCGAGCTCGCCCATCAACGCCTCGCCGGAGAGCTTCAGGAGAATCCGCTTGAAGCTCGGCTTCGACGAGTTATCCGCCACGCGAGCTACTCCTCGTCGCCGATCTCGAACCGCGAGAAGCGGGCGATGCGGACATTTTCGCCCGTCTTCGCCGCAACCTCGGTGCGGATGTCCTCGATCGTCTTGCCCTCGTAGCGCTCTTCGTTGAAATGCTTCTGGTCGAGGAGGACGACCTCGGAGGCCCATTTCTTGAGCTGGCCCTCGACGATCTTTCCCACGACGTCGTCGGGCTTGCCCTCGGCCTTCGCCTTCTCTTCGAAGATCGCGGTCTCCCGCTCGCGCTCTGCGGCGGGGATGTCCTCGATCGAGACGTGCTGCGGGTTCATCGCCGTGACATGGATCGCCACCTGACGCGCGAATTCCTTGAAGTCATCGTTGCGGGCGACGAAGTCGGTCTCGCACTGGACCTCGACCAGGGCGCCCTTGCGGCTGTCGGCGTGGATGTAGGAGGCGATGACGCCCTCCTCGGTGCCTCGGCCGCTGCGCTTGGCCGCCGAGGCGGCGCCCTTCTTGCGAAGGACGTCGACCGCCTTCTCCTGATCGCCGCCGGCCTCGGCGAGCGCGTCCCGGCAGTCGGAGATCGGCGCGCCGGTCTTCTCGCGGAGGGCTTTCACCTCCGCTGCGCTTGGCTTGTAGTCGCTCACTTGCTCTCGGCGGGCGCCGGCGCGGGTGCGGCCGGGGTGGGCTGCTTTTCCGGTGCGTCCGCGGGAACGGCCTGCGGATGTGCCGGGGTCTTTGGCGCAGCCTGCTGCGGCGCCGCCTTCTGAGGAGCGGCCTGCGGCACGGGCTTCGGCTTGGCGGCCTCGGCCTTGCGTGCCTCCTCAGCCCGCTTGGCCTCCTCGGCCTTGCGCTTCTCCTCTTCCTCGGCTTCGCGCTTCTTGCGCTCCTCTTCTTCCTTGAGGCGCAGCGCTTCGGCTTCGGCCTTGCGCTTCTCCTCCTCGGCTCGGCGCTTCTCCTCCTCGACACGCCAGACGGCGGCCGATTCCTCGATCGCAGAGCCAATAGCGGAGACGATCAGATCGCAGGAGCGGATCGCGTCGTCGTTGCCGGGGACCACGTAGTCGACGGGGGTCGGATCGCAGTTGGTGTCGACGAGGCCGATGATCGGAAGCCCGAGGCGCCTGGCCTCGCGCAGGGCGATCTCCTCGGTCTTCAGGTCGATGATGAAGACCGCGTCCGGCAGCCGCTGCATGTCGGCGACGCCGCCGAGGTTGAACTCGAGCTTTCGCAGCTCGGCTTCCATCGACATCCGCTCCTTGGTCGGCAGCAGATCGAGCTTGCCGGTCTCCTGGAGACCGCGCAGCTCGTGCAGGCGCTTGATCCGGTCCTTGATCGTGTTGAAGTTGGTCAGCAGGCCGCCGAGCCAGCGCTTGTTGACATACGGCATCTGGCAGCGCCCGGCCCATTCCTGCACCGAGTCCTGCGCCTGTTTCTTGGTGCCGACGAAGAGGACCACTCCACCCTTGCGGGCCTCCTCGGCGGCGAAATCGCTCGCCTGCTTGAGCAACTGCTCGGTCTGCAGCAGGTCGATGATGTGAATCCCGTCCCGCTCGCCGTGGATGTAGCGGCGCATGCGGGGGTTCCAGCGGCGCGTCTGGTGGCCGAAATGCACACCGGCCTCCAGCAGCTCCTTGATGCCTACTTCGGCTGCCATTTGAAGCTCCTTGCTTGCTTGGGTTTCTTCGATAAGCCCGGCGTTGCGGTGGGGACCCAGCGAACCTCTTGATGTCGGTTGTCTGGGCAGCACCCCGCGCCTATGCGCCGGGATTAGTTGGTTGGCGTGGGATTGTAGGTGTCAGGCGTCGCGTGCGCGCTTCAGCGCCGCCTGCAGGTCCTCGGGCAGCTCCGAGTGAAACGTCATCTGCTCACCGCTCGCCGGATGCACGAAGGCGAGCTCGGTCGAGTGCAGGAACTGCCGGGTCAGCCCGTGGCGGCCCGCCTCGCCGTAACGGGGGTCGCCGGCGACCGGGTGGCCGATCGCCGCGAAGTGGGCGCGGATCTGGTGGGTGCGGCCGGTCTCGAGGCGGGCGGCGACGAGGGTGTCGCCGGGAAGCACCTCGAGCACCTCGAAGTGGGTCCTCGCTTCCTTTCCCCCTCCCCGCACCGCCATGTCCGTGGGCCGGCGCCGGTGGCGGCCGAGCGGCGCGTCGATCGTCCCCGTCCGCGAAGAGAGCGCTCCGACGACCAGGGCCCGGTACTCGCGCTTGGCCTCGCGTTTGCGGATCTGCCTCGACAGTTCCGCATGTGCAACTTCGTTGCGGGCGACGACCATCAGGCCCGAGGTGTCCTTGTCGAGCCGGTGGACGATCCCAGGCCGGCCTTCCTGTCCGCCCCCGGCGAGGTCGGCGAGCAGCTCGACCAGGGTGACGCCCGTGTGCGACGGCGCCGGGTGGACGACCAGGCCCGCGGGCTTGTCGACGACGACGAGGTCATCGTC
>JAWVFN010000263.1:0-4112 GCA_033855935.1 Solirubrobacterales bacterium
CTTCCCGCACGAAATATGAATCCTACGCAGGTGGTTCTTGCGGCTCGGCTATTCGCTCGAGACTCTGCAGTCCCTTGTTCACCTCGTTGACCACCGGTTCGGCCAGCGGCTCGCCGTAACGGACCGCTGCGACCAGCGCGGCGCCGGCGATCAGGTCGGTGACGTAGTGCTCTCCGAGATAGACGAGCGAGAAGCCAAGCGTCGCCGCGTAGGTCCAGCCGGCGAGGCCCTCGACGAAGCCCGACTCGGAGAGCAGGATCGCCGACATCATCGCCGTCGCGAAGTGAAGCGAGGGCATCGCCGCCCACGGGTTGCCGCCGAGCGAGTCGTACATCTTCGGCCAGGCGCCCTTCCAGGTCCGCTCGCCCACCTCGACCATGATCCGGCTGACCTCGTCGTCGCCGGTGTGGCCCTCCTCCGAGGCCCACCACGGCGGCGCCGTCGGAACGGCGTAATAGACGACGCAGCCGATGTCGAAGACGGCCGACATCTGGCGCGCGGCACGCGGGAACCGATCGTTGTGGCGGTAGAGGATCCAGAGCAGCGCGGAATGGGGCTCGAGGAACCAGAGCCAGTGCGCCCAGGTCAGGGTCCGGTCGACGATCTCGCTGCGCCCGCGCAGCCCCCGCTGCAGGCGCGTGGTGGGCAGGACGCCGCCGCCGATCGCCCGGTCGAGGCGGATCGGGTAGTCGATGCGGAGCCGGCTCTCGAGCGCCTCGGGCTTGTCGAAGGGCAGCTCGTGCGCCTGCAGGAAACCCCACATCTGTTGCGCGTAGAGAGCGACATCGCGCTTCTTGGTCCGCGGCGCGAGCACCGCGATCGCCAGCGGGCCGGCTGCGAGGGCGCCGGCGGTGACCGCCGTCGGCAGCTTCAGCTTCTTGCGCAGCAGCGGCGCTGCGAACGCGCCCGCGACCGCCACCGCGGCGCCGATGCGGACGGCGGTCCGCATGCGGGAGCTTCGAGGCGTGCGAGGGCCGTCCCTATACAAAGCGCGGCGAGTATAAGTCGCCCAGTGTCTGACTCTGGAATACGCGGCCCCGGACGCGAAGCGGAGGCGCCGCGGTTTCGTAGGGCGGTCGTCACGGGGGCCGGCGGGTTCATCGGCGACGCGGTCTGCCGGGCGCTCGCGGCCGAGGGCAGCGAAGTCGTCGGGCTCGACGTCGACCCCGGGCTCGCGTCCAAGGTGCAGGAGACCGGCGCCCGCTTCGAGCTCGCCGACGTCACCGAGCGCGAGGCGCTCGACCGCGCCTTCGCCGGCGCCGACCTCGTCATCCACACAGCCGCCTACGTGCGCGAGTGGGGCGAGATGGAGGACTTCATCCGCGTCAACGTCGGCGGCACCGTCAACGTCCTCGACGCCGCCGAGGATGCCGGAGTCGAACGCGTTGTTCATTTGAGCTCAGTCGTCGTCTACGGATATGCCGAGGAGGGCGAGCAGGACGAGAGCGCCCACCGCCGCAACGTCGGCGTCCCCTACATCGACACCAAGAGCGCCTCGGACCGGATCGCCTGCCGCCGCGGCGCGGTGGTGATCAGGCCCGGCGACGTCTACGGCCCCGGCTCGGTGCCCTGGATCCTGCGACCGCTCGAGATGACCCGGGCGAAGCAGGCGGCACTGCCCGGCGCCGGCGACGGCCAGATGCTGCCGGCCTACATCGACGACCTGGTCGCGGCGATCGTGCTCGGGGCCCAGAAGGGCAAGCCGGGAACGGCGTACACGATCTGGGACGGGACGCCGGTCGGCTTCGACGAGCTCTTCGAGCGGCTCGCCCAGATCTCGGGCGGTGCCGGGGCCCGCCACCTGCCGCGGCCGCTGCTGAGCGCAATCGCCGGCGTCACCGAGTCGGTGGCGAAGCTGCGCGGCAAGCCGCCGCGCTTCGGCCGCCACGGGATCACCCTCGTCGATCGTCGCGGCACTGCCTCGAACCGCCTCGCCCGCGAGGAGCTCGGCTGGGAGCCCCAAGTCTCGTTCGATGAAGGTTTGCGACGCAGCGAGGAGTGGCTGCGCGCGGAGGGCCTGGCCTAGGCGGGTGTGGCCAGGCGCCCGGCGTCGGCCTGCTCGCGCAGCGGGCGGCGCTCGGCGAGGCCCGAGTAGTCGACCGGCCCGGGCATCATCTGCTCGGCGGGTGGGATCTCGACGCCGATCATCTTCATCCGGCGCTGCAGCGCCTGGTAGGCGAAGCCGTAGACCTGCGAGGAGTGATGGCCGTAGGAGGTGAAATCGGCGGGATCGTCGGCCTCGGGCGGCATGAAGACCTCGGCGGCCTTCGGCAGCAGCTCCTCGAGCCGGCGGAGGATGACGGCCTTCATCTCGGGGCGCTCCTCGCAGACGTCCTTGAGGAAGCGGACGCCGAAGGCGATGTGGCGGTGCTCGTCCTGCTCGACCAGGCGGAAGCCCTTGTTGAAGCCCGGGAAGAGGCTGTGGTCCTCGGTGTACTGGATGATGATCCGCTGCCCGGGCATGGCCAGGACTCCCTCGGTGACCATGTGGTAGGTGACGATGCCCTCGACGAAGAGCTCGAGGTCGTCGGGCTTGGCCTTGATCCGGTTTGCGATGTCGCGCAGCGAGTCGTCGAAGAGGAAGTGCCAGGGCTCGCCGAGCATCTTCGACTCGAGCTCCTGCAGCCGCGAGCGCATGTCATCGGCCTCGAGGCCCATGACCTGGGCCATCCAGCGGTCGAAGAAGACGGCATGGCGCATCTCGTCGACGAGCTGGGTCGAGAGGAAGGCCTCGACCTCGCCGCTCGGCGCCGCCATCACGAACGGCGCCAGGTCAGCTGTGACGCGTTCCTCGCCGACGTAAAAGCTGCCGAGGCTGAAGGCGGTGTGGGCCTGAGCCTCGGCCGGCGTCGCGAGCCAGTGCTCGCGGTCGACCGAGAAGTCGAGCTCGTGCGAGCGCCAGTTCTGGCGTTCCCAGAGAGCGTAGAGCTGCTCGTAGTCCATCAGCCCACCCTTGGGACGCTGAGCCCCGGGGTCGCCGGCGTCGGAGGAGGCGCCCCCATTCGCGCCGGTCGAGGCCTTCGAACCCCAGGCACCGGAGCGGCTGGACTGGATCTGGCGCTGGCGCACCTCGCGCTCGAGCTCGGCGCCGTCGCGACCCTCGGCGCGGTCGATCCAGCGGCCGGCGAGGGTCACGGCGTAGATGTCGCCGTCGATCTCGGTCAGGTTGAGCTGCATCGCCTGCGAAGGGGTCAGCTCGCCGCTGAGCAGCTTGCGGAAGGTGTCGGTGCTGACCCGGGCGATGCCGTCGGGCTCGCCGTCCTCACCGGGATCGCCAAAGCCGGGGCCGGCAGTGACGACGCCGTCGCGGACGTCGAGGTGCCAGCGCCCGCCGCCTTGCTCATTTGGCGGGGCGACGATCTCGTAGCCGAGGCGGAAGTTGTGGCCGCGGGTCCACTCGGGGTCGATCGCGTAGGCCAGGGCGCGGTAGATCAGGTCGGGGTCGACCGGGGCGCCGAGCTTTGCCAGCTCGCGCGGGCCGGCGTCCTGGGAGAGCTTGCGGAGGGCGAGGGCCTTGCGGCGCTTGCCTCGGAGCTTGAGCTTGCCGCGCAGGAGTGGGCCGATCGGGCTGCGCCCGCCGGCGATCCGGGCCAGGGTCGAGGCGTCGGTCAAGATCGCGAAGGCGTCGCCGTTCAGCTCGCCTCCGGCGGGAATCTCCTTGACCTGGGCCGGGCCGCCGTTGGCGGCGACGCGATAGGCGCCGAGATCGGAGATCTCGAGCTGGTAGCTGAGGCCCGAGGGCAGGTTGGCCGCGGCGGCGGGAAGCGAGTGGAGGATCACCTGGGCCGCGAGCTTCGGGTCGGCCTCCCCCATCCGGCGCAGCGCCTCGGTTGCGGTTCCCTGGTCTCCCGTCTTGGCCATATCCGTCCTCTCCGTGGGGTCCGGCGATTCTCCCACAGAACTGGCTGCTCAGCCAGTCGTGTGTGGCGTGCGTAGTCGCGCGGGCGGAATTAATAGACTGGCCGCGCCTTGCTGGGGCCCGAAACCGCTCATTCGCCGAACGCGGAGGACATCACCACGATCTACTGGGTGATGCTCGCCGTCGCGGGCATTTTCATCCTCGCCATCAACGGCGCCCTGTTGATGATCCTCGCCCGCTTCCGCGCGGCCCG
>JAWVFN010000264.1:0-3013 GCA_033855935.1 Solirubrobacterales bacterium
CCTCGGCCGCCGACGGGGCGGGCAACTCGAAGGGCGCTGAGGTCGCGCGCGAGACCAAGCTGCCGGCGAAGAAGGAGTGCCGCGAGCTGCTCGCGAAGATGGCGCTGATCCGCCGCTTCGAGGAGGAGGCCGGGCGCCAGTACCAGAAGGCCAAGGCCGGGGGCTTCCTTCACCTCGCCGTTGGCGAGGAGGCGACGATCGTCGGCACCACCGACGCGATGGAGGAGCGCGACTACCTCGTCGGCACCTACCGCACCCACGGGCACGCCATCGCGCGCGGCACCGACCCGAAGAAGGTGATGGCCGAGCTTTTCGGCCGTGTCGACGGCACCTCGGGCGGCCGCGGCGGCTCGATGCACATCTTCGACCTCGAGAAACGCTTCATGGGTGGCTACGGGATCGTCGGCGGCAACCTGCCGCTCGCCGCCGGCTTCGCGCTCTCCTCCGACTATCGGGCCACGGATGAGGTCACCGTCTGCATGTTCGGCGACGGCGCCTCGAACACGGGCAACTTCGGCGAGACGATGAACCTGGCGGCGCTTTGGAGCCTGCCGGTCGTCTTCCTGGTCGAGAACAACCTGTACGGGATGGGCACCTCGATCGAGCGCCACTCGGCGGTGACCGAGCTGTCGCGCAAGGCCGAGGGCTACGGGGTACCCGGCGAGCGGGTCGATGGCATGGACGTTCTCGCCGTGCGCGAGTGCGTCGCCGAGCATCTGCGCACCGCTCGCGAGGACCGCAACCCCACGCTGATCGAGGCCTTCACCTACCGCTTCCGCGGTCACTCGGCCGCCGATCCCGAGGTCTACCGCGAGAAGTCCGAGGTCGAGGAGTGGCAGGGCAAGGACCCGATCGAGGCGTTTGCCAAGCGCTGCATCGGGGAGGGCAAGCTGACCGAAGACGACATCGAGACGATCCGCAACCAGGCCGACGAGATCGTCACCGAGGCCGTCGCCTTCGCCGACGCCTCGCCCGAGCCGCCGCTGGAGTCGCTCTACGACCATCTCTACGTCGGCAGCGAGACGCTGCCCGGCTGGTACGCCGTCGACGAGCGCACGCCCGACTCGCACCCGGGCGAAGAGGAGCGAGATGCGACCAAGCGCGCCCACGAGCTCGCCGAGAAGGGCGCCGCCTATGGCGGCCAGGAGGTCCAGCCCGCCGTCATCGACGATGGCGAAGAGGAAGAGACTGAGGGGCCCTGGTAATGGCCGTCGTTCGCATGCGCGAAGCGCTCAACCAGGCGATGCGCGAGGAGATGGAGCGCGACGAGAACGTGCTGGTCATGGGCGAGGACGTCGCCGTCTTCCAGGGGGCGTTCAAGGTCACCGAGGGACTGCTCGAGGAGTTCGGCGAGCGACGCGTCCGCGACACGCCGATCTCCGAGAACACGATCGTCGGCGTCGGGGTCGGTGCGGCGATGACCGGCCTGCGGCCGATCGTCGAGCTGATGACGGTCAACTTCAGCCTGCTCGCCCTCGACCAGATCGTCAACCACGCCGCAGCGATCCCCTACATGTTCGGCGGCGCGGTCAGGGTGCCGATGGTCGTGCGGATGCCCGGCGGCGGCGGCCACCAGCTCGGCCCGACCCACTCGCACAGCCTCGAAGCCCTCTTCCTCCAAATCCCCGGCCTGCTCGTTGCCTGCCCGTCGACGCCCGCCGACGGTAAGGCGCTGCTGAAGACCGCGATTCGCGACGACAACCCGGTGATATTCATCGAGCACGAGACGCTCTACGGCGCCCGCGGCGAGATTTCCGACAACGGCGACCGCGAGCTGCTCCCGTTCGGCAAGGCCGCGATCCGCCGCGAGGGATCCGATGTGACCATCATCGGCGTCCTGAAGATGGCTCACGAGGCCGAGCGCGCCGCCACCGAGCTCGCCAACGAGCACGGGGTCGAAGCCGAGGTGATCGATCCCCGCACACTGCGGCCGCTCGACCTCGAGACGATCCTCGCCTCGGTGCGCAAGACCAACCACGTCGTCGTCGTCGAGGAGGGCTGGCCCCACGGCGGCGTCGGCGCCAACCTCGCCGCCCTGATCCAGGACCAGGCCTTCGACTACCTCGACGCGCCGGTCAAGCGCGTGACCGGCGCCGACGTGCCGATGCCGTACTCGAAGCGGCTCGAGCAGGCCGCGATCCCGCACCCCGAGCACATCGTCAGCGCGGCGCTCGCCACATTGGAGGGCGCCCGTGCCTGACATCGTCATGCCCAGGCTCTCGGACTCGATGGAAGAGGGAACGGTCCTCAAGTGGCTGAAGTCGGTCGGCGATGAGGTCGCCGTCGGCGACGAGCTGGTCGAGATCGAGACCGACAAGGCGAACATGGTCTACGAGTCGGACTCCGCCGGGACGCTGTCCGAGATAGTCGCCGGCGAAGGGGACACGCTTCCCATAGGCGAGGTCATTGCTCGGGTCGGCGATGCCGGGGCCCCAGCGTCAGGGAACGGGGGGGAGCCGGTCGCCGCCCCCGCGCCGCCGCTGTCCCCCTCCACTGAGCAGAAAGGTATGGCAGCAGAAGAGGGATCAGCCGACGCTCGTTCCGGGGGACGAGGCGGCGCGGTGGCGGAACCGGCTCCCCCCCGTTCAGAGCCGTCCCGCACCGCCGACGGGGGAAGGATCAAGGCGTCGCCGATCGCGCGCCGGATCGCCGAGGAGCGCGGCCTCGACCTCGCGGCGCTGAGCGGCTCGGGCCCGGGTGGGCGGATCGTCAAGGCCGACGTCGAGAAGGCCGGGACGGGTGCGGGCAGCGCGGGCCCCGCTCCGGCCCCTGCGGCCGCCGCCGCGCCCGCGGCGCCCACTCCGGGCGCACAGGAGAAGCCGGAGACCGCCAAGGGCCAGACCACCGTCCAGGAGTTGACCAAGCTGCAGCAGATCGTCGCCCGGCGGATGTCGGAGTCGAAGGCGACGGCGCCGCACTTCTACCTCTCCGCGAACGTCGACATGACGCGGTGCTTCGAAGCCCGTGCCGGCCTGAAGGCGACCGCCAAGGCCGACGAGCCGGTGCCGTCGTT
>JAWVFN010000265.1:0-6982 GCA_033855935.1 Solirubrobacterales bacterium
AGAACGAGATCTTCGGCCCGGTGATCACAGTGCAGCCGTTCACGAGCGAGCAGAAGGCGATCGAGTGGGCCAACGGCACCCGCTATGGGCTGGCCTCATCGGTCTGGACCCGCGACGTCGGCCGCGCCCTGCGCGTCTCGAAGGCGCTGCGCTTCGGCTGCGTCTGGATCAACGACCACATCCCGCTCGTCTCCGAGATGCCCCACGGCGGCTACAAGCAGTCCGGCTACGGCAAGGACCTGTCGATGTACGGGCTCGAGGACTACACCCAGATCAAGCACGTGATGGCGAGCCTCGACTAGCCGGCACCAACCGCCGCCTCCTCCGCTTCGCGTCCGGGGGCGGCGGTCCAGAGCCCTCCATGAATGGCCCATATCGGCCGGTCTAGGGGATTGCAGTTGCTTCCGGCGGGACCGCCGCGCCGCCGCGGGTCACGGTGCCCTCCTCGCGGGTAAGGCGGTGGGCGAGGTAGACGGGGATGATCGAGATCAGGACGACGGCGACGGCGACCACGTTGGTGATCGGCAGCTCCTGGCCGCGGAAGAGGTTGTTGAAGATCCAGATCGGCAGCGTCTCCTGGCCGGCGCCGATCGTGAACGTGGTGACGATGATCTCGTCGAAGGAAAGCGCGAAGGCGAGCAGCGCGCCGGCGACGAGCGCCGTGCTCATGCTCGGCAGGGTCACGAGGCGGAAGGTCTGCCAGGTGTCGGCCCCGAGGTCGGCGGAGGCGTCTTCGAGGTTGCCCGAGATCCGGCGCAGCCGGGCGATCACGTTGTTGTAGACGACGACGATGCAGAAGGTGGCATGGCCGACGATCACCGTGAACAGGCTGAGGCCGATGCCGAATACCTGGGTGAAGGTGTCGCTGAGCGCGAGGCCGGTGACGATGCCAGGCAGGGCGATCGGCAGGATGACGATGAACGAGATCGTCTCGCGCCCGAAGAACCGGTGCCGGGCGACCGCGAACGAGGCGAGCGTGCCCAGGACGAGCGCGATCGCCGTGGCCACCACTCCCACCTTGATCGAGGTGACGAACGCGTCGCGGGCGCCGGAGTCGTGGAAGGCGACGCTGAACCAGTGCGCGGTGACCCCTTCGAGTGGCCATTTCAGCGTCGTGCCGGCGTTGAAGGCGTAGATGAAGATCACGATCAGGGGCACGTAGATGAAGGCGAGGGTTATCCCCACGCCGACGCGCAGCAGCCCCTTCGATCTCCGCGAGAGCCTCATAGGTGCTCGAACGCCCCGAGGCGTCTGGCAATGAACAGGTAGAGGACCATGATCAAGATCGGCACCACGGCGTAGGCCGAGGCCAGGGGCAGGTTGTTGGTGTGGCTGGTGAAGACGATGTTGCCGATGAACTGCGTGCTGGGCGAGACCAGCGACGGCGTGATGTAGTCGCCAAGGGTCAGCGAGAAGGTGAAGATCGAGCCGGCGACGACGGCCGGGAATACGAGCGGCAAGATCACCCGGCGGAACGTTGCGGCGGGTTTCGCTCCGAGGTCCTCCGACGCCGAGAGCAGGTTGCCCGGAATCCGTTCGAGCCCGGCGTAGATCGGCAGGATCATGAATGGCAGCCAGAGGTAGCTCTCGACCAGCCACACAGCCGTCGTCCCAAAGCCGGGGCCGTGCAGGCCAAGCGGGTTGAGGGCCCAGTTGATGATGCCCCCGGTCGAGAGCATCGTCCGCCACGCATAGACCTTGACCAGGTAGAACGACCAGAGCGGCATCAACACGGCGATGACCAGCACCGTCTTCATCCGTGGCGAAGCGAGCTTCGCCATGTAGAAGGCGATCGGGAAGGCGAGCAGGGCATCGGTGATCGTCGTCGCCGCCGCGACCCCGACTGTCCGCAGCGCCACCGTGCGGTAGACGGGGTCAGTGACGATCGTGTTGAAGTTGTCGAGGCTGAAGCCGCGGGTGGTCTCGCCGCTCAGGGCGTCCACCGACCAGAAGGCCGCGATCAGCAAAACCGCCAGCGAACCGAGGTAGCCGATCACCAACCAGCCGACCGGCCCGGCGAGGAGCGTTCCCGCCTGCAGGCGGGGGCGGCCGTAAAAGAGGTCGGCGAGCCTACGGCTCACCGACCTCTTCTGTTGGCCGGCGCTTAGGCCGGCCGCTTCCATGGCCCGCGGTTCATCGGGTGATCTCGGCCTCCGAGGTCATCCCTTGATCTGCGTCCAGGCGGCGCTCCATGCGTTGTTGTCCATGCACACGGACCCGCGGCTGTCGCCGCAGTCGGCCACGGGAGTGATCCAGTAATAGACGTTCTTCCAGAACGACGGATCAGCTGCGTGGTACTCGTCGCAGAACTTCGGGTCTGCTGGGTAGCCGTCAGCCTTGGCGGCTGCCGTCAGCGTGGCGGTATCGCACGACTTGCTCTGTGCGGGCGCCTCGCCGAATGACTGGGCGACTTCAGCGTTCGCCGCCGGCGAGACGATGAAGTCCATCCACTTGTACATGCAATTCGGATGGGCGGCCTTCGACGAGATCATCCAGGTGTCGGACCATCCGGTTGCGCCCTCGGAGGGCAGGAAACCCTGGCTCGCCGGGCTCGCAGCAACCGGCTGCTTGTCGGCCAGCAGGGCGAAATACTGGTACTGCCAGGTCGTGCCGACCTGGTCATCGCCATTGGAGAACGCCTGGATCTGTGCTGCGGCGTCCGACCAGTACTCGCCGACGTTCGGCTTCTGCTGCTTGAGCAGGGCGACCGCCGCGTCGAACTGTTTGGAATCCAGCTCGTAGGGGTTGTTGATGCCGAGGTCGGGCTGGTGGGCCTTGAGGTAGACGGCCGCATCTGCGATGTAGATGTAGTCGTCGTAGGCGCTGATCTTGCCCTTGTACTTGGCTGCCTTGGCGGGATCGAACATCACGTCCCATGACGTCGGTGCCGGCTTGACGTCATTGGTGTTCCACATCAGCAGGTTCGCCCCGCGTCCGTGGGGAATTCCGTAATTGGTCCCGTCGATCGTGTTATAGGGCTGGTTCTTGAGGTCGTCGAAAATGGTGCTGTAGTTCGGCACCAAATCGGTGTTGACCGGAGCGACGTCCTTGCCGGCGACGAGGCGCAGGGAAGCGTTCCCCGAAGCCGAGACGCCGTCGTATTGACCAGTGCGCATCAGGTCGACCATCTGGTCGGATGTACCGGCTTCCTTGACGCTGACCTTGCAGCCGGTCTGCTTCTCGAAATCCGACTTCCATGGATCGGCGACGTAGCCCGGCCAGGCGACGAGGTTGAGTTGACCCTCACCCGCTCCGACCGATTTCTGGGCATTGTCGTTGCTGCTTGAGTTGTTGCTGCTGCCGCAGCCGATGGCGAACAGGGTCGTTGCCAGGGCGGCCAAGACGAGCAGCGCCACCCTTGCGGGGTGGCCTTGAATACGTCTCACTTGCTCTCCTTCTCTCGTTCTCCCTCGACCGCGACCGTGTGTTCTGGGCGCCAGCCGACTGTCATTTCACGTCCGCGCATCTCCTGCACCTCGGCCGAGGTGGTTTCCAGGTTCTGGCGGACGACGTTTAGCTCTCCTCCCGCTTCCAGCTCTACGACGAAGCGGGTGATCATCCCCGCGTAGGCGACGCCGATGACCCGTCCCTTCTCGGTGACGAGCCCCTTGCCCTTGTCACCGGGCTCGAGGATCTTCACTTTCTCGGGGCGGATCGTGAATCGCTTGCCGTCGCGTTCGAGGACGTTTGAGACGCCGACAAAGCCGGCGACGAAGTCGTTTGAGGGATGCTCGTAGACGTCGGCGGGGGCGCCGATCTGCTCGATCCGGCCTTCGTTGAAGACGGCGATGCGGTCGCTCATCGTCAGCGCCTCTTCCAGGTCGTGGGTCACGTAGACGAACGTGATGCCGACCTCCTGCTGGATTGTCTTGAGCTCGACCTGCATCCGCTCGCGCAGCTTCAGGTCGAGCGCGCCGAGCGGCTCGTCGAGCAGCAGCACCCGCGGCCGGTTGACGATCGCCCGGGCGAGGGCGATTCTCTGCTGCTGGCCGCCCGAGAGCTCCGAGGGCTTGCGCTCCTCGAGGCCGGTGAGGCTGACGGTCTGCAGCGCCTCGGTGCGGCGGCGCTGCCGCTCGGCCTTGTCAGTGCCCTTGACCCGCATTCCGTACTCGATGTTCTCGGCGACGGTCATGTGCGGGAACAGCGCGTAGTCCTGGAACACGGTGTTGACCTCGCGGTCATACGGCGGCAGACCGGCGACAGGGCGCCCGGCGAGCTCGAGAGTCCCGGCGTCGGGGTCCTCGAAGCCGGCGATCATCCGCAACGTCGTCGTCTTGCCGGAACCCGACGGGCCGAGGAGGGTGAAAAACTCCCCGTGGGCAACCTCGAGGTCGACGCCGTCAACAGCCACCACGTCGCCGAAGCGCTTGGTCAGACCCTCGAGGCGAATGTCGGGCGTAGTCGTCGTCTTCTCCAACCCGTGGGCACGCTATCGGAGGCGCCGAGCTAATGGCGTTACGACCAGACCAATGCAGTAGACGCCCGAAAAGACCGACGCCCGCACGAGGCGGGCGCCGGTCCGGGGAGAGAGCCTCGTGGAGGAGCTCTAGAGGCCGTCTGGGTGGCGAACGGCGTAGCCGACCGCCGGGCGCATCGTCGCGCGCCAGCGCACACCCTTGCTGCTGCCAAAGCCGGCGGCCGAGGTGTCCCAGCGCAATCCGGCGATCGTGGCGTAGGTGTGTCCTGCGTTGGCGTAGACGGTGATCCAGGTGCCGAGCCCCGGGGCGCCCCAGCTCATCAGGGGCCCTGAGGGAAGCGGGCTGGTGAGAACGCCGGCGGCGTGCAGCACATAGCTGACGGCGCCGGAGCAGTCGTAGCCCCTGGAGATGAAGCTGGCGTGGCCGCCGCCCCACACGTAACGCGTCTTGCGAATCTTGTTGCCGGCGACGATCGCGTCGATGACCGCCTGCGGCGCTCCTTCCGGTGCCACCGCCCGCCCATTGGGGAGCAGCGTCGCGTTGGTCGGTGCGGCCGGCGGCGGAGCCGAGCCCGGAGGCGTGGCGCCGCCCGTCTGCGCACTGGCGCCTGCCGCCAGTGCCAATGTCCCTACCGTGGTCGCGAGCGCACAGAGCGTGCCTGCTCGCTTCATAGCATTCGGTCGCAAAACAATCTCCTTCGTCGGCCTACCGGGTTAGCTGACGGGCTAGCGCTAAAGGAGATTGCGCCCCCACACGAGGTGGGTTAGCCCCAACGACTTGGTTCCCCGGTCCCCCTGGCGGCTTGTCCCGCCGGAGGCTCGGCATTACCGATTAACTGCGAGCGGGCAATCTAGCAAAGTGAAGGAACGCTTGCAATTGAAGCGCAAACGTTAGGAACTGCTTAAAAGCGGTCTAGAGCCCGGGGTAGTGGCGCATCACATAACCCGCGGAACGCCGCTTGCTCGCGCGCCAGCGTGGTCCCGAGCCCGAATTCAGCTTCTCGCCGACCGCTGAGGTGTCCCAGCGCAGGCCGGCGACGACCGCATAGGCGTGGCTCGGGTTGGAGAAGACCGTGATCCAGGTGCCGTGGCCCGGGACGCCGTACTTCATCAGCGGGCCGGAGGGCAGCGGCGATGGCAACAGACCGCCGCCGTGGAGCATGTAGCTGACGGCTCCCGAGCAGTCGTAGCCGTTTGAGAAGAAGCTCCGGTGTCCGCCGCCCCATATGTAGGGGTAGGTGGCGATCGAGTTGGCCGCGGCGATCGCGGCTACGACCTGAGGCGGGGCATTCGCCGGCGCGAGTGCCTGGCCGTTGGACAAAAGCGTGGCTTTGCCGGGCGGTCCGGTTGGAGCCGGGGCGGCCGGATCGCCCGGCGCACCGGCGCCACCGGTCTGGGCGCCGGCCGAGGCAGCGAAGCAGACCAGGCACACGGCGAGCGCGCCGAGCGTGGCTGCAGATATACGACTGCCTTGGTTGGCGAAACGCACTATCGACTTCTCCTTCGTCGGCCTACGGGGTTAGCTGACGGGCTGGCGCTAAAGGAGCTTGCGCTTCCACTAAGTGTGGATTCGCCCCAACTTGCTTGGTTCCCCCGTCCTTCTTGCAGGCGGACCTGCTCGAAGGCTCGGCTTTACCGTTGATTAATGCTGCGGCACCCTACCAAGATGAACGGATCCTTGCACAGGGAAATCGGTCGAATTTGCGAACAAACAGGGTCCGAAATTGCGCCTTTGCCCCGTGTTCCTATAACTTGCGGCGCCGTGGAGCTCGAAAATAAGCGAATCTTGATCAGCGGCGCGACGGGCGGCATCGGCCAGGCGATCGCCGAACGGCTCGCCGCGCGCGGGGCGACCCTCGTCTTGAGCTCACGCAGGCGCAAGGAGCTGCGCGAGCTCGCGTCGTCTCTGCCGGGCGGCCTCGACACGCATGAGGTAATCGTCAGCGACCTCGCCAAGTCGGGGTCCGCCGAGAAGCTGATCAAGGACGCCGGCGACCTCGACGGGCTGGTCGCCAACGCCGCGCTGCCGGCATCGGGACGGCTCGAGGACTTCAGCTCGCGCGAGCTCGGCCGGGCGCTGCAGGTCAACTTCGACGCCCCGATCCGGATGGCGCACGAGCTGGTGCCGAAGCTCGAGAAGAAGGGCGAGGGCCACCTCGTCTTCATCGCCTCCCTTGCGGGCCACGCCGCCTCCCCCCGCGCGTCGCTCTATGCGGCGACGAAGTTCGGCATTCGCGGTTTCGCCTTCGGGCTGCGCGAAGACCTCCGCTCCGCCGGCGTCGGCGTCTCGGTTGTCTCGCCGGGGTTCGTGCGCGAAGCGGGCATGTTCGCCGACTCGGGTGCCGAGGCTCCGGGCGCGATGGGCACAACCACGCCGCAGAAGGTCGCCAAGAGCGTCGAGAAGGCGATCGTCCGCAACCGCTCCGAGATCACCGTCGCTCCGTGGCGCGCTGTGCGCCTCGCCAAGTTCGCCGGCCGTCACCCCGAGCTGGCCGGCAAGGCAACCAACGGCACCGCCGACAAGGTCGCCTCGAAGGTCGCCTCCGGGCAGAGCGACAAGCGCTA
>JAWVFN010000266.1:0-2777 GCA_033855935.1 Solirubrobacterales bacterium
AGCGCCTCGGTGATCGAGAAAGACCGGCCGAGGTTGGTCGCCGCGACGACGTCGCCGAATCCCGTCGTCGTCAGCGAGACGAAGCTGAAGTAGAGGAAGTTGGAGGTCACGTCGGAGGCCGGGCTGAGCATCGCCACACCCGAGAGCGATTGCACCGCTTCGAGCGAGTTGGCGAAGAAGATGCCGAGCAGCAGATAGAGGCAGAGGCCGCCGAACATCGTGTGGAGAGTCATCGCCCCGCGCTCGCGATATTCCTTGACGATCCCGTAGACGATCGCCGGCGGCGCCAAGGCGACGAGAACGAGGCCGATCAACCTGGCCGAGTCGGATCCGACCTTGTTGGTGCCGATCACCGCGCCGACGGCGGCGGCGAAGAGCCCGATCGCGACGCCGATCGCGATCCTCTCTATGAAGCGATGCGCCCCCGAGGCCATTACCGCGGCGACCAGCGTCATGCCCTGGAGCGCGACTGTGACCAGTCTCGCCCCATCGCCCGTCGGCGCGGCCAGCCCGAAGGCGAGCGAGATCAGGATCAACAGCAGGACGACGCCGAAGCGGTAGTGGTGCGTCCGCACAGGCGGATGATCCCGAGGACGCCGGACGGCGCCCGATTGGGCGACCTAAGCCGCGGCGTCGCCGAGGAGCAGCTCGACGATGACCACATCGCGCCACTCGCCGTCGAGGCGGCCATGGCGGCGGTGCACGCCGACCTCCGAATAGCCGCTCGCCTTGAACAGGGCGACGCTCGGCGTGTTGGTCGTGAAGACCTTGCCGAACAGCTTGTAGCGGCCGGCCGCCTCGGCCTTGACGGCGAGCGCCTGGAGCAGTGCGCGGCCGATTCCCTGGCGCCGCGCCCGGGGCCCGACGAAGACGGTGACCTCGGCGATGCCGTCGTAGTACGGATAGCGCTCATAGGGCGCGGCGCTCGCCCAGGCGACCACCGAGCCGTCGAGCTCGGCGACGAGGACGCCGAGCCCGCTCCCCATGCGCTTGATCGCGTCCTCGGTGGTCTGGGTCTCGGTCTGGAAGGTCGCGACCCGCTCGGCGATACCGTCGTTGTGGATCGCGGCGATTGCCTCGGCGTCGGCGGGTGTCGCGTCTCTGATCAGCGCCTCCGGCATCCCGGAAGTATCGCGATCCGCCGTTAACCATCGCAACGTTGAGCAACAATCCATCTATGGCTGATCAAGCGGGCCGGCCAGGGTCGAAGCTCGTCATCACCGCCGACGACTACGGCTACTGGCCCAGCTACAACGCGGGCATCATCGAGGCGATCGACCGCGGCGTGATCGACTCGGTCGGTGTCATGGTCGAGCGCGACTACGCCGACCGCGAGCCGCTGCTCGAGCGCGGGGTCGAGGTCGGGCTCCACCTCGAGTTCGAAGGCCGCTGGGGACGGCGCTCGGGCAACGCGGCCCGCCGCGCGCTCGAGGTCCAGCTCGACCGTTTCTCGCGCCAGTTCGGATTCTGGCCCTCCTACATCGACGGCCACCACCACTGCCACGCGCGCCCCGAGATGGTCTCGCACGTCGCCGACCTCGCGATCCAGCTCCACATTCCCGTGCGCTCAGTCTCGCGCAAGCACCGTCAGCTCCTGCGCGAGCGCGGCATCCTCACCCAGGATCACCTGGTCGGCCGGATCTCGCCTGACGAGGAGCTGCCCGACACCGCTTCGATGGTGAATCTCGACCCCGGCGTGACGATCTGGTTCACCCACCCCGGTTATCCGGACCCGAAGTCGGGCTCGAACTACGACGCCGCCAGGGAGGAGGACCTCGACCTGCTGCTGCGGATGAGCCTGCGGGCTCGCTCGGGCAGCCCGGTCTGGGGCGACGCCGAGCGCTCGACCCTCGCCGACGCCCTCGCGCGCGAGGTCTTCGAGGAAGAAGCCGAAGAGCAGGAAGAGGAGTCCCCCGCGCCGGGATAGTCAGTCTTGCGAGGCGGCGGCTTCTTCGGGCGTACCGTGACCGTTGCTGGTCGCCTCGGAGCGATCGCGCCGGAAGAGGCGGCGCCGGCCGCCGCCGGCGGCGTCGACCAGCTCCTCGAGCGAAGCCTGGAGGTCGTCGGCGAGGCTCTCGAGCTCGGACATCGCGTCGTAGTCGCCGACCAGGCCGAAGTTAACCTGGCCGTCGTAGCTCATGATCCCCACGCAGAGGGCCTGACGCTTGGCCAGCGGCACCATCGGGAAGACGCGCTCCATGCGACGCCCGAGCAGGTAGAGGGGGAACTGCGGGCCGGGAACGTTGGTGACGACGAGGTTGAAGAAGCGCTGCTGCGATTGAAGACGCGCGGCTGCTCCGGTGATGGTGGGCGGCGCGAAGTCGGCGAGCTCGGTAAGCAGTGTTGCGCCCATGGCCTGCTTTGACTTCTTCAGGTCCCCCATGCTCGCCGAGACCAGCTTCAGCCTCTCTGCGGGGTCCTCGCACCAGACCGGCAACGGCGCCATCATCGCGCTGACCTTGTTGCCGGTATCGCCGCGCTCATCGGCTGCACGGACGCTAACCGGGACCATCGCCCGGATCTCCAGGCCTGCGGTCGAGTGCCCATGCGCGCGCAGGAAGCGGCCGAGGGCGCCGGTAACGGCGGCGAGGACGACGTCGTTGACTGTGCCACCGAGCTCGTTCTTGACCTTCTTCATGTCGGCGAGCGAGGCCCGTACCCAGGCGAAGCGGCGGTGGGGGCCGATGTCGACGTTGAACGGGGTGTCGGGCGCGGCCATCCCGGCCCAGGCGAAGGTGCCGGCGGCCACCAGCGACTCCTGGAGCTTGCGAGCGGCC
>JAWVFN010000267.1:0-2608 GCA_033855935.1 Solirubrobacterales bacterium
ATCCCGAAGAAGGTCGAGACCAGCCCCAGCAGGCCGAGGCCGACGATGATGATCAGCAGCCGCAGCTTCTTGATCTTGCCCTTCTTGCGACCGCCGCCGCGGTCGCCCCAGCCGAACGGCAGCTTGAGGCGGGCGCCGAGAATCGGGCCACGACCGCCGCCACCACCATCGCCGCCACGGGTCACTGAGTCCCCCGTCTTTGGCCGCGCGCGCTCGGGCAGGCGCAGGTTGCGCAGGCGGGCGCCGACGCCGCTGAAGTCGGGCAGCGCGATGCCGCCCACCTGACGACCGCGACCGCCGTTGCCGGAGGGCGGGGGCTCGGGGTCGAGCTCGGGGTCCTGGACGGGAGCGTCGTCGACGAATGGCTCCTCGCCGGTGTCGGCGAAGAAGGCGCCGTCGCCGGGGCCGAGGCTGGGCGGCCCCGACGAGTCGGGCTCGCCGTTGCGCTGCTCGCGGGCGTCGCGTCGGGCGCTGCGTTCGCGCTCGGGGCCCGAGGGCGGTGTGCGCTCGGGAAGGTCGAAGTCGACGTCGTCGGACTCGAAGTCGATCTCGCGGCGCGGGGGCGGGGCGGGCTCGCCGCCGTTGCCGGGCTCGTCGAGGACATCGCCGCCGTTGGTCTCCTGCTCGCGCTTGGAGGGGACGCTCGGGTCGAAGCTCGCCGCGGCGCCGCCGTTCTTGCGGCTGCCGCGCGGCTCGGTCTTGCCGGCGCTCAGGGCCCGGCGGCCGACGGGCCCGAGGTCCTGGGGACCGGTGTCGTCGGGGTGGGGACCGGGACGATCGCGCTCGGCGGCACGGTCTTCGGCACCCTCGTCTGAGGGGTCGCCGCCGAAATCGAAGTCGAAGTCTGAAGTGGAGTCGGACATAAACGAGGTGGGCGCTTCCGCCTGCCTGGTAACGATGCGGGCCCCGCCGAAAGATGACCCAAAGATCATGCATGGCGGGGCGAAGCCAAGCCAGCGCAGATTCGAAGCGCCGCGCCAGGCGAATCGAGGCAGTCTAGCATTGGCCTTATGACGGATTCCAGGGTTATCCAGGCGTGAGCGACGCCGTCGCCGACCTCCTCCTCGGGGCGGAGGAGGCCCTGCCCGAGGGACGCCTGGCCGAGCAGCTCGCCGAAGGCAGGCCGCTGCGGGTCAAGTTCGGCATCGATCCGACCGCCCCCGACATCCACCTCGGCCACTGTGTGCCGCTGGTCAAGCTGGCGCAGTTCCAGGAGGCGGGCCACACCGTGGTGCTGATCATCGGCGACTACACGGCGCGGATCGGCGACCCGAGTGGCCGCTCGAACGAGCGCCCGCTGCTGAGCCCGGCGGAGATCGACGCCAACGCCGCAACCTTCCAGGAGCAGGCCTTCAAGGTGCTCGACCGCGACCGCACCGAGGTGCGCTTCAACAGCGAGTGGCTCGACATGCCGGTCCAGGACCTGTTCGAGCTGCTGAAGACGACAACGGTCGCCCGGCTGCTCGAGCGCGACGACTTCACCAACCGCATGCGGGCGGAGCAGCCGATCTCGGCGCTCGAGCTGCTCTACCCGGTGATGCAGGGCTACGACTCGGTCGCGGTCGAGTCCGACGTCGAGGTCGGGGGGACCGATCAGAAGTTCAACCTGCTCTTCGCGCGCGACATCCAGAGCACCCACGGCAAGCCGCAGCAGTCGGTGCTGACGATGCCGATCCTCCCGGGCCTCGACGGCACCCAGCGGATGAGCAAATCACTCGGCAACTACGTCGGCGTCACCGACCCGCCCGAGGAGATGTTCGGCAAGCTGATGAGCGTCCCCGACGAGGTGATGCCCCAGTACTACCGGCTGCTGCTCGGCGGCGATCCCCCCGGCACCGAGCCGGTCGAGGCCAAGCGCGAGCTCGCCCGCCGGCTCGTCGACCGGTTCCACGAGCAAGGCGCCGGAGCGGCCGCGGAGGAAGCCTTCAACCGGATCCACGTCGATCACCAGACCCCAGAGAACCTGCCCGAGTTCAACCTCGACTCTGCCGCAGAGGTTCACCTGCCGCAGCTGATCGCCGCCGCCTTCGACGTCTCGAGCAGCGAGGCGCGGAGGCTGCTTGGCCAGGGCGGAGTCAAGCTCGATGGGAAGGCGCTTCCCGGCGAGCCGCTCGACGTCCCGGCCGATACCCTGGCCGGCAAGGTCATGCAGGTGGGCAAGCGGCGCTTCGTCCGGCTCGCGCGCTCCTAGGTCAGGGAGCCATCCCGCGTAGTCCCTGCCTGGCCACCTTGCATCGCCAGGCGTGCAGCGCTATATTGGCTGGCCGCCCTTTTGGGGGCGGGGAAGTTGAGTCGCGGAGCAGTCCGCTTCGCGAGCGACTCGCGGTCTTTGAAAACTGAGCAGCGCGCGCGATCGGTGTCAAACCCGGTCGTGCACTGAGCCCGACCCACTGCCGGCGTCATGCCGACGGTGGGACAAGAACAACCCTGTCAAAGCAACGGTCACCTCTTTGTGTACACGGTGACCATTTATTACAGCTAAGACGACTCTCTGAATCACTTTTTACGGAGAGTTTGATCCTGGCTCAGGACGAACGCTGGCGGCGTGCCTAACACATGCAAGTTGAGCGACTAACCAGGGCTTGCCCTGGGGCAAAGCAGCGAACGG
>JAWVFN010000268.1:0-9609 GCA_033855935.1 Solirubrobacterales bacterium
AACGACTCCTACCGCTATTTCAGCCCGGCACTGGTGGCGACCGACAAGCTCCTCCAGGAGCTCGGCCGCGACCAGGGTGGCCTCTCGAACTTCCTCGTAGACAGCTCGCGCGTCGTCACCGCGATCAGCCAGCGCCGCGATCAGCTCGCCCAGCTGGTGCCCAACGCCAACCAGGCGCTCGGCGCGATCGCCTCCCAGAACCGGTCTTTCGACCAGGCGCTGCAGAACCTGCCGCCGGCGCTGCGCCAGGCCAACACCACCTTCTTCAACCTCCGCGCCGCGCTCGACGACCTCGACCCGTTGGTCGCGACCTCGAAGCCGGCGACCAAGGACCTGGCGCCGTTCCTGAAGAGCCTCAAGCCGGTGACCAAGAAGGCGGTGCCGGTCTTCGCCGACCTCGCCACGGCTGCCAACGTCAAGGGGAAGAGCAACGACCTCAAGGACACCGTCACCGACCTGCCCGGCCTGCAGGCGAGCGTCGCCTCGGCCCAGCAGCCCGCGATCGACGCGACCCAGTCCTCGCTGCCGACGCTCAAGTTCGCTCGCCCCTACATGCCCGACCTGCTCGGCACGATCACCAAGCTCGGCCAGGTGACGGCCTACTACGACGCCGACGGCCACTACGCCCGGATCCAGCCGGCCGAGCTCGGGCTCTTCCACTACGACCACCCAGGCACCGACTTCCTCCAGCCGATCCCGGCTTCGCAGCAGTTCAGCGACCTCCAATTCGACGTCAACAAGCGCTGCCCGGGCGGGGCCTCGCAGCCGCAGCCCGATTTCTCGAATCCGTTCCTCGACAACGGCAACCTGCTCAGCCCGGTCGACTGCAACGCGGCCCAGGTGCCGCCGGGACCATGAGGAGGGCTCTCGCCATATTCGCGGTCCTGATCGCGGCGTTCGTCGCCCTCGGCGGCATCTTCTCCGGGAGCGATAAGGGCTACGAGGTCCGGGCGATCTTCGACAGCGCCGACTTCGTCGTCACCGGTGAGGAAGTGCAGATTGCGGGCGCCAAGGTCGGCACCGTCGAGTCCGTTGGCCTG
Organism: Solirubrobacterales bacterium; assembly: GCA_033855935.1. Lineage (GTDB taxonomy): Bacteria > Actinomycetota > Thermoleophilia > Solirubrobacterales > 70-9 > JAWVFN01. Next base: position 1,041 of record JAWVFN010000268.1, read on the forward strand.
ACGATGCCGGGCCAGCAGACCAACGCCGACGGCAGCTCGGAGCCGGGCAAGGCGGTCGTCGTGATGAAGATCAACGACCCGGGCTTCCGCGACTTCCGCTCCGACGCTTCCTGCCTGATCCGGCCGCAGTCGCTGATCGGCGAGAAGTTCATCGACTGCACGCCGACCCAAGCGCGCGCCTCGGGCAGCCCGCTGCCACCCGAGCTGCCGACGATCCCCGCCGGCAAGCCGGGGGCTGGCCAGCATCTGCTTCCGATCGAGCAGAACGGCAAGACCGTCGACCTCGACCTGATTCAGAACATCTCCCGCCAGCCCTACGCCGACCGCTTCCGCCTGATACTCAACGAGCTCGGCGCCGGCTTCGCCGCCCGCGGCTCGGACCTGGCGGCGATCGTCGATCGCGCCGACCCGGCCCTGCGCCAGACCGACAAGGTCCTCGCGATCCTCGCCCAGCAGAACCAGGACCTCGCGAGCCTCGCCCAGAACTCCGACACGATCCTGCGCCCGCTGGCGCGCGATCGATCGCACATCACCGGCTTCTTCCGCGGCGCCAACGTCCTCAACTCGGCTGTGCTCGAGCGCCAGCCGCAGTTCGAGCAGGGCCTGAAGCAGCTGCCGTCGGCGCTGCACCAGATCCGAGGCACGATGACGAGCCTGCGCGGGCTGACCGACCAGGGCACGCCCTTGTTCACCTCGCTGAATCAGGCGGGCAAGAGCTTCAGCAAGGTGACCGAGCGGCTCGGGCCGCTGGCCACGGCCGGCATCCCCGCGCTCAACACGCTCGGCGACGCCGGCCAGGCGGCGGGCCCGAAGCTGGTCGCGGCCGATCCCGTCGTCGTCCAGGCGCGCGACCTCGGCAACGCCCAGAAGCCGGTCGCCGACAACCTCTCGTCGCTGCTCGGCACCTTCAACCAGACCAACGGCTTCAAGTATCTGACCGACTTCATCTACAACACGGTTGGCTCGACCAATGGCTACGACCAGTACGGCCATTTCCTCAGAGCCAACCTGCAGATCACCGCCTGCCTCGACTACCAGACCATCGTCCAGTCCGGCTGCGAGTCGTTCTTCCAGCCGGCGGCCCCGACCTCGACCCAGAAGTGCAACCAGAAGAACAAGAAGAAGAAAAAGAAGTGCAAGGAGAAACAGAAGAAAAAGAAGAGCAAGGCGAAGAGCGCCGGGGTGGGCACGGCACCGGCTGCGATCCCTGGGGCGTCCCCGATCGACGCCACCGGCGTCGCCGGGGCGACCCCGCCGACGGACACGACCGGCGCCGACCCACCTGCGCCTGACTCGACCACGACCACGACCACGACCACGCCCGCGCCCACGCTCAAGGACGGCGCGCGGGTCCTCAACTTCCTCTTCGGCCAGGACGGGGGGACACGCAAGTGAGGCGCAACTCGCGTGCAGTGAGCCTCGCGGGCAGCCCGACGCTGGTCGGCGCGGTCACCGTGCTGATCGCGCTCGTCGCGGTCTTCCTCGCCTACAACGCGAACAACGGGCTGCCGTTCGTGCCGACCTACCGGATCTCGGTCGAGGTCCCGAACGCCAGCACGCTCATCCCCAGCAACGAGGTGCGGATCGGCGGCGTGCGCGTCGGCCAGGTGACCAAGGTCAGCCCCGAGTCGGCCCCCGACGGATCGGTCAACGCCAAGGTCGACCTCGAGCTCAACCGCGACCAGAGCCCGCTGCCAGACGACTCGACCGTGATCGTCCGCTCGCGCTCGGCCCTCGGTCTCAAATACCTGCAGATCACGCGGGGCACTTCGAGCCAGGGCCTCCAGGAGGGCGGGATCCTGCCGCTGACCGCGGCGAGGCCCGAGCCGGTCGAGATCGATCAGCTCTTCAACACCTTCGATCAGCCGACGCGTGACGCGATCCAGGTCAACCTGACCGAATTCGGCAACGCCCTCGCCGGCCGCGGCGCCCAGCTCAACGGTGCGATCCAGGAGCTGCGGCCGCTGGTCGACGTGCTCGAGCCCGTCGCTCGCAATCTCTCCTCACCCCAGACCGACCTGCGCGGCTTCATCACCGGCCTCTCGCGCGCCGCCGGCGAGGTCGCGCCCGTGGCCGAGCAGCAGGCCAACCTCTTCGTCTCGCTCGACACGACCTTCGGCGCCCTCGCCAGCGTCGCCAAGCCGTTCATCCAGTCCGCGATCGAGAAGACCCCGCAGACGTTCGACACGCTGGCACGGACCTCGCCGCGGATCAACCACTTCGTCAACGACACCGCCGGGCTGTTCGGGGACCTGCGGCCGGGATTCGCGGCGCTGGCGCCGACCTCGGCGGTACTCCTCAAGGCGGTCAACCGGGGCATTCCGGCGCTCCAGGCCTCGCCGAAGCTCAACGCCCAGCTCGACCCGACGGCCCAGTCGCTGCTCACGTTCTCGCAGAATTCCGCCGCGACGACCGGCATCAGCCAGCTGACCACCGTGATGCAGACGCTCGACCCGACCGTCTCGTTCATCACCCCGGCCCAGTCGGTCTGTAACTACGGCTCGCTGCTCTTTCGCAACGTCGCCAGCCTGCTCTCGCTCGGCGACGGGATCGGCACCCAGCAGCGGTTCATCGCCTTCGCGCCGCCGAATGGGCCGAACAACGTCGGCAGCCCATCGTCGGCGCCGGCCAACGGCGGGGGCGACACCGGGGGCAACTTCCTCCACTACAACCCTTATCCGAACACCGCGGCGCCGGGGCAGGTCCACGAATGCGAGGCGGGCAACGAGACCTACATCAACGGCCAGACCGTGATCGGCAACGTGCCCGGCAACCAGGGCACGAACACCGAAGAGCAGCTCGCGGCTCCGAAGAAGACCTGCAAGAAGCCGAAGAAGCTCGACAAGAAGACGAACAAGTGCGTCAAGAAGAAGGCGAAGAGCTGATGGCCGACGTCGTGATCAAGAAGAAGGACTACGACGAGCGGATCTATCACCGCAAGCCGCGCGGGTTCAACCGGGTCACGCTCGGCGTGATCCTGCTCGCGATCGTCGCCGCCGGCAGCTACCTCGCCGTGACCAAGGAGCTGCCCTTCACCAGCCACTACGAGGTCAAGGCCGTGTTCGAGAACGCCGCCAACATCCGCAAGGACTCACCAGTGCGGATCGCCGGTGTCAACGTCGGCAAGGTCGTCAGCACCAAGAGCGTCGGCAACGCGACCGAGGTCACCTTCACCGTCGATGACGCCGGCCGTCCGGTGCGCGCCGACTCGACCGCGAAGATCCGGCCGCGGATCTTCCTCGAGGGCAACTTCTTCATCGACCTCAGCCCCGGGACCCCGAGCTCGCCCGAGCTCGCCGACAACGGCGTGATCCCGATCGCGCAGACCGCGACGGCAGTGCAGCTCGACGAGATCCTGACCTCGCTGCAGGCGCCCTCGCGTGAGAATCTGCGGCAGCTGCTCGAGGGCTTCGGCACCGGCCTCAACCACGTGCCCACCGCGGCCCAGGACGTCGGCCAGGACCCCGCAGTCCAGGGCAAGACCGCCGGTGAGGCGATCAACCAGGCCTTCCGCTACGGCGGCGCTGCCGGCCGCGACACCGCGATCGTCAACCAGGCGCTGCTCGGGACCGAGCCCCACGACCTCTCCGGCCTGGTCGCAGCCTCCGACGCGACCTTCCGGGCCCTGGTCGACCACGAGACCCAGCTCCAGGACCTGATCACCAACTTCAACACGACCGCCGGTGCGTTCGCCTCCGAGGCCGGCAACCTGAGCAAGTCGATCCACGAGCTCGGTCCCACAGTCACCGAGGCGCGGCCGTCGCTGCTCAAGCTCAACAACACCTTCCCGGACCTGCGCGCCTTCGCTCGCGACCTGCGGCCGGGAGTCGCCGAGCTGCCGGCGACGATCACCGCCGCCAACCCGTGGGTCGCGCAGGTCCGCCCGCTGCTCGGCCCCGACGAGCTCGCCCCGGTCGCGAAGCAGATCCGGCTCGCCGCTCCCGCCCTCGCGACCACGACCAGCGGCGGCACCGGGCTGTTCAAGCAGGTCGAGCAGACGAGCCGCTGCGTCAACCAGGTGCTGATCCCGACTGGCGATGTCCAGCTCAACGACGCGGGCAGCGGCCCGACCGGCATCCCCAACTACAAGGAGTTCTTCTACTCGACGGTCGGCTTCGCGGGCGAGAGCCAGAATTTCGACGCCAACGGCCCCTACGTCCGCTTCCAGTCGGGTGGCGGGCCGGTGCTGACCCACTCCAACAACCCGAACGGCGGCTTCGAGAACGACACGCTGTTCGGCAACACGATCTCGCCGCCCTTGGGCAGCCAGCCGTCGCTGCAGTTCGGCAAGCCGGCCTACCGCACCGACGTTCCCTGCTCGGCCAACGACATCCCCGACCTGAACGGACCGGTTTCGACGCCCGGCCCGCCGAGCCCGTCGTCATGAACCAGGTCATGAGACAGCTGAGGCGCGCGATCCGCGACAACAAGAAGGACTTCGTCGCGATCCTCGTCCTGTTCCTGATCGGAATGGTCAGCCTCGGCGTCATCCTTTCCAACCAGCGCCTAGCGCTGCCGGGGTGGGTGCCGGTTGTCGGTTCCAACCGCTTCGAGCTCAAGGCCGATCTGAGCACGGCACAGTCGCTGACCCCGGGCCAGGGCCAGTCGGTCGAGATCGCCGGCGTCCGGGTAGGGGAGATCTCCGATGTCCAGCTCCAGGACGGGCACGCGGTGGTGACGATGAACGTCGAGGACACGTACACGCAGCTGATCCACCCCGACGCTTCGATCCTGGTCAGGCCGAAGACTGGCCTCAACGACATGGTGCTCGAAGTCGATCCGGGCACCGCCTCGGGCGCGATCGCCAAGGGCGCGACGATCCCGCTCGCCTCGACCCAGCCCAACGTCAATCCCGACGAGATCCTGGCGACGCTCGACGGCGACACCCGCGGCTTCCTCAACCTGCTGCTTGCCGACGGCGCCAAGGGCCTCGGCGGCCACGGCCTGCAGCTCTCGGCGACGCTGCGCCGGCTCGAGCCGACCTCGCGCGACCTGGCCCGGATCGGCGGCGCCCTCGCCGTGCGGCGCGAGAACATCGCCAGCTCGATCCACAACTTCCGCCTGCTGGCCGAGGAGCTCGGCTCCAACGACCAGACGCTAGGCGACTTCATCGACTCCTCCAACGGCGTGCTCTCGTCGTTCGCGCGCCAGGAGAGCTCGATCCGCGGCGCGCTGAAGGAGCTGCCGGCGACCCTGAGCGCGACCCACGGAGCGCTGACCGGCACCGCGCAGCTCGCGAGCCAGGCCAGGCCGGCCCTGCACAAGCTGCTACCCGGCGCTCGCGCACTGGCGCCCACCCTGAAGCAGACCCAGCCCTTCTTCACCCAGACGACGGCGCCGATCCGCGACCAGATCCGGCCCTTCACGCGCCAGGTGCGGACGCCGGTCACCCACCTGCGCGAGGCGGCCCAGGCGCTCGGCGGCAGCATCCCGCCGCTCGACTCGGCGCTGAGCAGCCTCAACACCGGCCTCAACGCACTCGCCTACAACCCACCCGGACAGGGAGAGGGCTTCCTCTTCTATCTGCCCTGGCTCAACCACGACACCAACTCCCAGTGGCTGACCCAGGACGCCCACGGGCCGCTGCGCCGCGGCATCGTGACGCTGTCCTGCTCGACGGCGCGGATCGCCGAATCGGTGACCGCGATCCGTCCCTTCCTGATGACCGCCCTGCAGCTGACCAGGGTCCCGACCGTCGCACAGGTCTGCTGATGGAGACGCGCGCCCCGACAATCGGACAGATCGCCGTCGCGGTGGCCTTCGCACTGTCGTGCTTCGGCCTGCTGATCTTTCTCTGGACGACCTTCGGCGGATCGATCCCGCTCCAGCCCAAGGGCTATGAGTTCAAGGTGCCGGTCACCGAGGGCACGACGCTCGCCAAGGAGTCGGACGTGCGGATCTCCAACGTCTCGGTCGGCAAGGTCAAGGACATCCAGCTCGGCGACGGCAACTTCGCGGTGGCGACGATCGAGCTCAACGACAAGTACGCGCCGATCCCCGCGGACACGAGGGCGATGCTGCGCCAGAAGACGCTTCTCGGCGAGACCTACGTCGAGCTGACGCCGGGCAGCTCCAGCGCGCCGAAGCTCGCCGAGGACGGCCAGCTGCCGCAGGCGCAGGTCGCCGAATCGGTGCAGCTCGACGAGATCTTCCGCACCTTCGATGCAAAGACGCGCGCGGCATTCCAGACCTGGATGCAGGGCGCCGCCGAGGCGACCAGCGGGCGGGGCGCTGACATCTCGGCCGCGATCGCCAACCTCGAGCCGTTCGCGAGCGACGCCAACCGCGTTCTTCGGGTTCTCGACACCCAGAGCCTGGCGACGAGCCAACTCGTCCGCAACACCGGCGTCGTCTTCAACGCGATCTCGGAGCGCCGCGGGCAGCTCCGCGGGCTGATCCAGAACGCCGACACAGTCTTCAAGACGACGGCGCTCAGAAACCACGACCTCGCCGACACCTTCCGCGTGCTGCCCACGTTCCTCGACGAATCGAAGGCGACGCTCGATCGCGTCGACACCTTCGCCAAGGCGACCGATCCGCTGATCAACCAGTTGCGCCCGGCGGCGCGACAGCTCAGCCCGGTGCTGAAGAACACGGCGAGGCTGGCGCCATATCTGCGCCAGTTCTTCAACGGGTTGAAGCCGATCGCCGATCGCTCCGCCTCCGGGTTCGGCGCCCTCCGCACCCTGCTCGGCTCGAACCTGCCGCCTCTGCTGGCCGCGCTCGATCCGTTCACCAATCAGCTGACGCCGATCCTCCAAGCGCTGGTGCCCTACCGCCAGGAGGTCACCGCTTTCCTCGGTAACGCCACCTCGGCGACTCAGGCTTCGAACCGCACGGCGGAAAGCGGCTTCCAGCCGGCGCACTACCTGCGCACGATCACGCCGCTGGCGCCGGAGACCGTCGGCGCGTTCCCGTCCGGGCGCCTCAACAGCGACCGCAGCAACCCGTACACGGCGGCCGGCGGCTACAACAAGCTCGGCTCCGGCGGGCTCGAGTCATTCCACAGCTGCAGCAGCGGCCTCAACGCCAAGCTCGACCCGAACACGCCCAACAACCCGAACTTCAACGCTCTCACCGGCGGCGACGTCACCGCGGCGACGGACCTGTTCAACCGCCTCCAGCAGTACGCCTTCGGCGGTCAGACGCAGACAAGCGACGTTCCGGTGCCGCCGTGCATTCAGCAGGGCAAGTTCAATTCGATCGGTCAAATTCCCGAGGTCACCGACTATTGGCACGTCTATCAGCGCAACCCATAGGTAGATCGGGGTCACGACTATTCAGTAACTGGCATGGGCATTTCAGCGGAAATACCTGCAAACGCCCTGAAAGCTTTGTGGGTTGTCCGTCCAGAAGGGGTATGCGGAGCAAATTGCACCGCTGCAACGAGTGCGCAGTGGTGTTGTCAAAGGTCAAGAAGCAGGAAATACCTGCCGATGATGCATCAGGCGGGGTGCGCCGGCTCACGACGCGGCAACCCCGGGAAAACGAGAGAGGAGCTTTATGCGTAAGAGGAACTACGTGATCGGAGCTGTTGCTCTGCTTGCTGTCGCCGTGGCGATTCCCGCCATTGCCCAGTCAGCGGTCACCAGCCAGACGATCAAGTCGGCGGTGACTCCGTCGAAGCTGTCGAAGTCGCGAGCAACGCCGACCCCGGCGAGCATCCGCGTTGACGTGGATACCGCCTGGAATGCCTACACCGGCGTTGGCAACCCCAGCCCGGCGTCAGTGAACACCGACGTTGATTTCGACAACGCGCTGATTTTCAACACGAAGCCGGTCAAGACGTGCGCCGCATCGGCGCTCACGGGAACCACGACTGACCAGGCAATTGCCGCCTGCGGTTCGTCGAAGGTGGGAACCGGTTCGGCCACCCTGAACGGTGTCATCGGTCCGCTGAATGCGGTCGTGACGGCGTTCAACGGTGCTCCCGTTGGAGGCAAGCCGCAGATTCTGCTCCACACGCGCGTTGCGAATCCGCCGCTGACCACGGTGCTCGTCGGGACGCTCGATAAGTCCCCGGCCGGCAAGCCGTACGGCAGCCGACTGCACGTGCCGATCCCGGCGCAGCAGCTCGGCGGCGGTTTCGAAGTGATCACTCACTTCGACACCACGGTCAGCAAGAAGTTCAAGATCAAGAAGAAGGGGAAGACGGTCAAGTCGGGCTACGTCACCGCGACGTGTCCGAAGGCCAAGGTCCTCAAGGTCCAGGGCGTCTTCGGTTACGGCACGGCGCCGGGCTTCGCCCAGTCGTCGAGCACGACCGCTGCCGCACCCGACCAACGGTGCAAGCAGGTGGCCGCGAAGAAGTAGAGAACCGGATCTAGACATCCGTTTCGCCGAGGGGCGGCCACTTTGTGGCCGCCCCTCACTTTTTCGTAGCCGCGACTAGACTCGCCCGGAACACACGGCCGTGGGTCAAGGGAAGTCCGGTGTGAAACCGGCGCGGTCCCGCCACTGTGACCAGACATCAACCGGTCTCGCAAGAGCCACTGGGTCCGACAAGGACTCCGGGAAGGCGCGACACCAGTCTGGAAGCCAGGAGACCTGTCCCCGGCCAGCCTTGTAA
>JAWVFN010000269.1:0-26386 GCA_033855935.1 Solirubrobacterales bacterium
GCAGGCCGAAACCCGCTACTCGCTGGCCGGAGGCTGCTTCACCCTGACCTCGGCCACCGGCCAGGCCGCGCCCGGCGCCGGCAAGCTCCGTATGCAGGCGACGCGGCTCGGCAGCTACATGCTCTACGGGCCGAGCGCCGACTTCATCGCGGTGCTCGGCGGCAATACGGTCGGCCACACGACCCCGCCGAGCCCGGCCGCCGACTGGAAGGTCGAGGACTCGAGCGGCGGCTCGTTCACGCTCTCGCCGGCGTCCGCGCCGGACGAGCTGCTCGCCTTCAGCGGCGCGACGCTGACCGTCGTCCCCCGCCAGGGCGCCGGGGCCGAGACCCACTTCAGCTTCAGCCCCACCGACGGCTGCGCCGTCTTCCCCGAGGCCGAGCTCAACGTGACCGGGACGCCGGCGAAAGGCTCGACGTCCTACGGCGAGGTGAGGGGCTTCATCGACGGCCACATGCACTGGATGACCTTCGAGTACCTGGGCGGCAACTTCCACTGCGGCAAGCCATGGAGCCCGTACGGGATTCCCGACGCCTTGCCGGACTGCTCGAGCACCGAGGGACCGCTCGGCGTCGCGGCGCCGTTCCAGAACTTCCTCAACTTCGGCAACCCCGTCATGCCGCACTCCACCGCCGGCTGGCCGACGATGGCCGAAACAGGGGCTCACAACCTGACCACCGAGGGGACCTACTGGCGCTGGCTCGAACGCGTCTGGGCCGACGGGCTGAGGCTGATCGTGATGCCGATCAACGAGAACCGGATGCTCTGTCAGCTCCAGGCCAACCGCAAGACCAACTGCGACGAGATGGACACCGTTTACCGGGGCCTCGACGACATGTACGCGCTCCAGGATTACGTCGACGCACAGGCAGGCGGGCCGGGCAAGGGGTTCTTCCGAATCGTCAAGAACCCGATCGAGGCGCGCCATGTGATCAACGAGGGCAAGATGGCCGTCGTCCTCGAGGTCGAGGTCTCGGAACCGTTCGGCTGCATCGGCGCCGACCCCTCGAGCTGCAACAAGCAAAAGATCGATGCCAGCCTCAACAAGCTCTACGACCGCGGTGTGCGCTCATCGCTGCTGCTCAACAAGTTCGACAACCCGCTGACCGGTGTCCGCTTCGACAGCGGCGCGCTCGGGGCTGTGATCAACGCCGGCAACCTGGTCAGCGACGGGTCGTTTTGGAGTGCCAACAGCTGCCAGGGCCCCCACGACAACAACATCGACTACCCCGGCGCGTCTGACCCGACGGGCTTCATCGCTTCCCAGATCACGAACCTCGGTGTCGCGCCTGGAACGGTGCCGTCGTATCCGGCGCCGCCGAACTGCAATACCCGCGGCCTCACCGACCTCGGCGCCCACACCGTCGAGCAGATGATGAACAAGCACATGATCGTCAACCCCGATCACATGAGCCAGCTCGCGGTCGACAAGACGATCTCGCTGGCGGAAGCCCGCCACTACTCAGGCGTGATCTCGCCCCACGGCTGGATGGATCCGCGCAACTGGCCGCGGATCTACAACCTCGGCGGCATGGCCTTCCCGTCGGCCAGCGGCAGTGCCCGCAACTTCGTCGACGAGTGGCGCAAGTACCGGCCCCAAAACCCGCCCTACTACCTCGGCTGGGGCTACGGCGCCGACCTGGGTGGCCTCGCCCAGCAGCCAAACCCGGAACCGCCCGGCTCGCCCGCGACGGTCACCTACCCCTTCAAGTCGCTCGACGGCAGCACCACGGTCTACCGCCAGCGCACCGGCAATCGCACCTTCGACTACCCGACCGAAGGGGTCGCCCATTACGGCCTCTATGCGGACTTCCTCGAGGAGGTACGCAAGCTCGGCGGCCCGGCTATCCAGCAGGACATGCTCCACGGTGCCGAGACCTACCTCGAGATGTGGGAGCGCGCCTACGGAATCCCATCCGGCAAGTGCCTGTCCGCGCGCAAGAAGTTCAGCAAGCACGGCCTCGAGAAACTGCGTCTCGGCCTCAGCGCCGACGACCTCCTCGTCCACGCCGGGCAGCCGTTGCAGCGCACCCGGGCCTGGAGCTACTGCGTGAACGGCAAGCGCAACCTCCACAAGAAGGCCACGGCGGTGCTCACGCCGGGAGGATCGGTGGCGCTCGTCGCCAGCAACGCCCCGGGGCACCGCGCCAGAGGTATCGGCCCGGGCAGCCGCGCCGGCCTGCTCGAGGGTCACGCCAAGCGGATCGGAAAGGGCATCTGGGTCGCGCGCCTCGGCAAGCGCCGGCTCGCCTACGTCGTCCACAAGGGCAGGGTGCGGACCGTCGCCGTTGCCTCGAAGTCATTGCGCGGGAGCAAGGCGCTGGTCGAGTACCTCAAGCTGATTCCTTCAGGCGCCCTCACCCGCCGGCCCCGCAAGCTGCCCGTTGACAAGTCGGTCATCCCGGTGACGCCGAAGAACGCCCTGCCGCTGAGGATGCAGCAGGCCGCGGACCAGATCTCATTCGTCTGCGGGATGGCCGCGCAGGCTGCGCCGCCTCCCGCGTCGCCGTTCGCGCCCCCGCTCTAGCTACCGGCGGGGACGCCCTGCTCGGCCCCCTACGCCGCTTCGGAAAGGACCGCGTCGGTCGCTGATTCGTCCTGCTCGGGCCCGCCCTGCATCATCATCGCCGGCAGCTCATTCTTGAGGACGAAGGCGCCGATCACCGCCGCCAGAGAAACGAGCCCGACGCCGATCCAGAACGCCAGGTGGTAGCCCGAGGTCAGAGCCGAGGCGTTGTCGACGCCGTCGCTGAGCAGCGTCGCGGTGCGCTTGTCGGAGAACGTCGCCAGCACCGCGAGCCCGATCGCGCCGCCGACCTGGAGGCTTGTGTTGACGAGCCCTGAGGCCAGCCCCGAGTCCTCCATCGTCGCGCCGGACATCGCCAGCGTCATCAGGGCTGGGAAGCCGAGCCCCGCGCCGAGGCCGATCAGGATCGTCGCCGGCATGACGTCGGTGACGTAGCTGGCATTGACCGGAGCAATCGCAAACAGCACCAGGCCACCGGCGATCGCCGCCATCGAGGGCATCAGGACGTTCTTGGGGCCGAAGCGCATCGCCAGCCGGTCAGAGACCTTCAGCGACATCGTCCCCATCACCAGGGTCGACGGCAGGAATGCAAGACCGACTTCGAGCGGGTTGTAGCCGAGGACCTTCTGGAGGTAGAGGGCACCGAGGAAGAACATCCCGAACATCCCGGCGACCATCAGCGCCTGGACGATGTTGGCGCCCGAGACGTTGCGCGAGCGGAACAGCCGCAGCGGCATCAGCGGGTTTGAGATCCGTGCCTGGCGCATGACGAAGCCCGTGACCAGGAGCAGGGAAATCCCGCCGAGGACGAGCGTTTGCGTCGCCCCCCACCCGTGGTCGGAGACGCCGAGAATCGCGTAGACGCCGGTCATCAGACCGGCCGTGAGTACCACGGCGCCGGGGAAGTCGGCGCCCTGCCCGAGGCCGATCCCGGGGCGGTCCTCGACGTAGCGCGTGGCGAGGATCGCCGTGGCGATGCCGATCGGCAGGTTGATGAAGAAGATCCAGTGCCAGCTGATCGCGTCTGTGATCACGCCGCCGAGGACGAGCCCGAGCGAGCCGCCGCCGGAGGCGACGAAGCCGAAGACGCCGATCGCCTTGGCCTGCTCGCCGCGCTCGGGGAACATCGTCACGATCATCCCGAGGATCACGGCCGAGGTCATGGCGCCGCCAACGCCCTGGATGAAGCGGGCGCCGATCAGCCAGGCCTGGCTTTGGGCGACGCCGCAGAGCAGCGACGCCGCCGTGAACAGCGCGAGGCCGAGAAGGAAGATGCGCCGCTGGCCGAGCAGGTCGCCCATGCGGCCGGCGAGCAGCAGCAGGCCGCCGAAGGCGATCAGGTAGCCGTTGACGACCCAGGCCAGGTTGCTCTGCGAGAAGCCGAGGTCATTCTGGATCGACGGCAGCGCGACGTTGACGACGGTCGCGTCGACGACGATCATCAACATGCCCGTGCAGAGCACGTAGAGCGCCGGCCAGCGGCTGTCTCTTGTCTTTTCTGAATCCAAGTTGGTCACCTGCGCCTGGGAATTCACTGCGATCTCCTTATCGTAGAGAGGCCGATTTTCACTCCTTGAAACGGCCCTGGGACTCCAAACTCATCGGTCGCGGCGATCTATTTCTGCGGCGCACCGCTACGAGTAGCGCCGTGTCGTTTCTGTGGTTATGAATGGCTCGGACAGGAAGTCCCGCGAACCAAAGGACGGCGCCCCCGTTGAACTTGCGGCAGGCTCCGCTCGTGCACTCGAGCTCGACCTCGCCGCGCTCAACGACGACCAGTGAATCTTGCCATTCCCAAGGGTCGTAAGCGTGCCGCCCACCCGGGCTGAGCGCGATACGGCGCAGTTCGAACGCGGGGTGCGGCCTGCCCTCGAGAAACGGAAGCATTTCCCGTTAGAACGCCTATGTGCGGCGAAACTCATCGCCATCCGTAACATGCCCCGGCAATGCGAATCGACGAAATCCTCTCTGGGCCCGAGCCGAGCTTCTCGGTCGAGTTCTTCCCGCCGAAGACCGACGAGGGCCGCGAGACCCTGTTCGAGACGGTGCGCGTCCTGGGCGAGCTCGATCCTTCGTACTTCTCGGTGACCTATGGGGCCGGCGGCACGACCCGCGAGGGGACGGTCGAAACCGTGCGCACGATTCGCGACGAGTACGGAGTCGAGTCGATGGCCCACCTGAGCTGCGTCGGCGAGACGGCCGACGGCCTGCGCCAGGTCCTCGATCGCGTCGCCGATGCAGGAATCGAGAACGTGCTGGCTCTGCGCGGCGACCCGCCCGCAGGCGAGGGCGCCTTCGTCCCCCACGAGGGCGGGCTCGCGAGCGCCGCCGAGCTCGCCGCCTTGATCTCGAGCGAGTACCCCGGGATCGCGATCGGCGGCTCGTGCTTTCCCGAGGTCCACCCCGAGGCCGAGAGCCTCGAGGCCGACATCGCCTACCTGAAGACCAAGGTCGAGGGCGGCGCCACCTTCTTGATCACCCAGCTCTTCTTCGACAACCGCCACTACTTCGACTTCGTCGCCGCGGCGCGGGCAGCCGGCATCGAGGTGCCGATCATCGCCGGCGTGATGCCGATCACCAGCTATGCCCAGATCGTGCGCTTCTGCAAGCTCTGCGAGGCGACGATCCCGGAGAAGCTGGCGAAGGCGATGGAGGCTCTCGACGGCGACGAGCGGGCCGAGTTCAATCTCGGCGTCGCCTGGGCCTCGGCTCAATCAGCCGAGCTGATGCGCGGCGGCTGCCCCGGAATCCACTTCTACGCCCTCAACCGCTATCCCGCGACCCGCGCGATCCTCTCGATGCTGCGCGCGACCAAGCCCTGGCTTCACTCCGAGGGTGAGGCGGCAGTCGTCTCCGCCGGGTAGCCTGGCACCGGGCATGCCCTCGTTCACCCACGAAGGCCACGAGATTCATTACGACGAGTACGGCTCGGGCGACCGCCCGATTGTGCTCATCCACGGACTGCTGATGAACAGCCGGATGTTCGACCGGCTCGCCCCCGAGCTGGCCGAGCGCGGCAACCGGGTGATAACCGTCGACCTCCTCGGCCACGGCCGCTCTGAGCGGCCGCCGGAGATGACCCACTATTCGATGCTCTTCTTCGCCGAGCAGATCGTCGGGCTCCTCGACCACCTCGGCATCAAGGAGGCGGTAATCGGCGGCACCTCGCTGGGCGCCAACGTCAGCCTCGAAACCGCGCGGATGGCGCCCAAGCGGGTCAAGGGCATGATGGTCGAGATGCCGGTGCTCGACAACGCGCTGCTCGCGGTCAGCGTCATCTTCACCCCGATCCTGATCGGCCTGCGCTTCGGGGAGCCGCTGCTCAAGCCGCTCGCCGCTGCGGCTCGGCGGATTCCGCGGAGCAGCTTCCTGCTCGATATAGGTCTCGACTGGATCCGCCAGGATCCCGCGCCGTCGGCAGCGGTCCTCGAGGGCCTCTTCTCCAGCGGCTCGGCGCCGCACCACAAGCTGCGGGTGCAGATGGAGCAGCCGACACTCGTCATCGGCCACCACGCCGACCCGCTGCACCCGTTCTCGGATTCGGGGATGCTCGCCGAGGAGCTCCCCAACGCCCGCCTGATGGAGGCGACCTCGATCCTCGAGTGGCGGATCCGCCCGGACCGCCTCGACGACGAGCTCAACAACTTCCTCGACGAGGTCTGGGGATCGGGGCGCGGCCTCTTCGGGCGCGGTTCGAGCAACGGCGCCAGGGCCGAAGACGAGGGCGAGGGCGAGGCGGACACCGAGACCGAGTCGACCGAGGCGGGCTGAGCAGGCCTTCAGCGACGCCTGTTTCGCTAGTCTCGCCCACTCGTTATGGCTTCACGCAAGGAGGAAAAGGAACGACTGCGCGCTCAGCGGCTCGCCGCCGAGCACGCGGCGACGGGATCCGAGAAGCGGCGCCTCTACATCGGTTATGCGATCGCCGGGCTGCTCGCCGCCGCGGTTCTGGCGGGGCTCGTGATCGTGATCACCTCCTCGGGCAACTCGAGCGGAGGTGCCAACGGCTTCGACGCCTGCTCCAACGGCCATTTCCAGCTCGCCGCGGGAACGCCACCGCCGGGCGCCAAGCCTGACTGCCGGGTGGGGACGACCCCGGCGGCAATCAAGATCGGCAATCTCGCCGCCTCCGCGAAGGCCGCGGGGTGCGAGCTGAAGCTGAACCTGCCCGACGAGGGCAACAGTCACATTCAGGCCAGCGACCCCGAGCCGAACTACAAGACCAACCCGCCGACCTCGGGCAACCACATCACCGCCCCCCTGCAGGCTCCCGACGGCGCCTACTCGCAGCCGATCGATCCTCGCTACACCGTGCACTCGATGGAGCACGGGCGGGTCGAGTACCAGTACAACCCCAGCCTTCCCCAGGACCAGCAGCTGGCGATAAAGGGCATCTTTGACGAGGACCCCGACGGCACGCTGCTCTTCCCCAACGCATCGATGCCCTACGCCGTCGCGGCCACCGCCTGGACCCAGCTCGTCGGCTGTCCCAAGTACACCCCCGCTGTCCTCGACGTGCTGCGCAACTTCCGCGACACGTATCGAGGCAACGGCCCCGAGCAACAGGTCCCGATCAGCCTCTGATCAGGCGGTGCGCCGGTAGGCGGGGAAGAACGCCGCGGCGCCGCTCGACTCGGCCGGGGCCGGGGGACCGCTGAGCCGCTCGTAGGCCGCGGGGTCGGCGACGACCTCGTGGGTGCGAAAGGGGAGCTCGGCGTTGGCGAAGCCCTTCTTGAACCGCTCGAGGCCGTCGCCGGGCGTGATTCCGCCGCCGAGGCTGAGCGGGATCGCCGACTCCTCCGCCATCGCGATCATCTCGGCAAAGAGGTTCTTCATCGGCGACGCCTCGAGGTGCCGGTCGGCGGTGCCGCCCAGGAAGTAGTGGAGGACGTCGTCGCTGCGCGCCGCGATCGCGCCGGCCGCGGGCTCGCCGCTGGGGCTCATGGCCAGCAGCAGCGTGGCCTGCCTGCTGCGCAGGACCAGCTCGAAGTAGGAGGGGCCGAAGAAATAGCGCTCGGCCGCCTCGGCGCGGCGCATCGTCTCGGTGTAGATGCGCTCGAAGGCCGCCCGCTGCTCCTCGCCCGGGGCCTCGATCCTCTCGATCCGGTAGCCCGCCCGATCGGTGGCGCGGATCTGCTCCGCGAGCCGCGATCGAATCGCACTCGGCTTCGAAGGATCGGCGATCTGGACGACGCTGCGGTCGGTCGGGTTCGGCAGGCAGGGCTCGCCGCCGATCCGGTCGCGGACGAAGGCGCTGACGAGGCCTGTCTGCGACCAGTCGATCTCGGCGGGGGCGTCGCCCGGGACCCTTGCCCCCGGGTAGCCGTAGGGGGAGATCGCGTCGCTGAGGTCGACGGCGCCCGGGATCTCGCTGACGATCAGCGGCAGGGCGAGGTCGGGGGCCTCGGGGTCGCCGACGGCGAGCGTGTGGGTGACGCCCTCGGCGACAAGGAACTCGAGGCTGCGGAAGAATTCGTCGTCGCTCGCGGCCTCGCCTGCGTCCGGGAGCAGCTGGGCGATCAACGGTCCGCGGTCGCCGCGCGGAACTCCTCCGGCAGCACGCCCCACATCTCGAGGTCAACCAGCTGCCCACCACGGCTTATGTGGGAGCGCAGGGTCCCTTCGTGTTGCCAGCCGAGACTCGCCACAGCCCTCTTGGCGCCCTCGTTGGTCGCCGGGATCCGGCCGTAGACCTTGTGAGCGCCGAACTCGTCGAAGGCCTTGGCGATCGTCAGCCGTTCCGCTTCCCGGCCGAGCCCCATGCCGCGGGCGGCGTTGGCGCCGAGGACACAGCCGAGCTCGGGCGGGGTCGAGCTCTCAATGCCGTAGAGCGCCGTGAAGCCGACCGGCCGAGCCTCGCCGGCCATCACGATCGCCCACTTACGGTCCTTGGCGTCGGTCTTCATCGCGCGCTCGACCCAGGCCTCCGCGTCGGCATCGCTGAAGTCCTCGCGCGCCTCGTCCATTAGATCGCCGGTCGCATTCGGATTCGAGAACCATTCGCGCACCGCGGGGGCGTCGTCAGGCCGGAACGGGCGCAGGGAGATGTCGTCGAGGGTTGGCACGCCGGCAACCCTAGTCTTCCGTCTTCTCGCGCTTCCACGACGCCGGCAGCTCCGAGTCGGCGCCGCCAGTCGCGTTCACCCCGGAGCCGGCTAACAGAACGCGGGGGGTGCGGGCGAGGATCTTGGCGTCGAGGGCGGCCGAGCGGTGATCGACGTAATAGATGTCGAGCTCGATCCGCTCCTCCCAGCCGATGCCGGCGCGGCCGTTGACCTGGGCCCAGCCCGTGATCCCGGGCTTGATCTCGAGCCGGCGCCGCTGCTCGTCGGTGTAGAGCTCGACCTGGGCGGCGATCGTCGGGCGGGGTCCGACGATCGACATTTCGCCGCGGACGACGTTGACGAGGTTGAGCAGCTCGTCGAGAGCGCCGCGGCGCAACAGGGCCCCGACGTTCGTCACCCGCGGATCGCCCGCCGTGACCGCGGTGCCGACGCCGACCGGGTCGTGCCCCTGGCGCATCGTGCGTAGCTTCAGCATCTCGAACGGCTCGCCGTTCTTGCCGACCCGATGCTGGCGATACACGGGCGAGCCCTTGCTCTCGATCCTGATCGCGATCATCGCCGCGAGGATGAACGGCGAGAAGAGGATCAGTGTGATCAGCGCCGTGACGATGTCGAAGGCGCGCCTCACCTGGCGGTGTCCCATCCCGCCGAGCGCGGCCCCTGGCGGAAGCGGTCCCAGAGCCCCGCTACGACCGAGGCCGTGACCGAGACGTAATAGCGCGCGATCCGGAACGGCGCGATCGGGATCAGCGAGGCGAGCCCGGCGGCGGCGAGGACCGCGAGCTGGGCGGCGAGCGTCGCAGCGTAGATCGTGCCGTCACCGAGCAAGGCGATGTTCGCCGCCAGCGCGATCAGGTGCAGCAGCGGCGCCGCGTAGCGCAGCAGCCGGTGGCTGAAGATCTCGAACGCGTAGAGCGGCGAGTAGCCGCGCGGCGAGAGCATCCCGTCGAGGACGACGACGTCCCAGAGTGGGCGCATGATCCGTCGCTTGCGGGCGAACTCGTCGCCGATCGTCGGCGCCATCGGCTCGCTCGCTACCGCCCCGGGCACGTCGAGCGAACGGAGGCCGCGCTTGGCGAGCATGAACGGGAACGAGCCGTCGTGGCTACGGGCGGAGTCGAGCTCGATGTAGGACTCGCGGCGGGTCATGTAGATCGCGCCATTGCCGGCGGTGACGCCGGCGAGGCCGGATTCCATCTCGCGCAGCTTCATCTCGTAGCGCCAGTAGAGGCCCTCCTGATTGTCGCCTCCGGCGCCGGTCAGACGCAGGCGGCCGCAGGCGTAGCCGACCTCGGGGGCACCGAAGGCAGAGACGAGAGCGGCCATAGCCCCAGGGTCCCAGGTGCTGTTGGCGTCGGAGAACGCGAGCAACTGACCCGAGGCCCGCGCGACGGCGGCGTTCTGGGCTGGGACCTTGCCGGCGCGATCGAGCTCGAGCACGAGGTCGGCGCCGGCCGACCGCGCTCGCTCGGCGGTGGCATCGGTCGAGCCGTCGGAGGCAACGATGACCTCGAGCTTCTCGCGCGGGTAGTCGAGCGCGAGGACGTTGGCGATCTTGTCCGCGATCACGTCCTCTTCGTTGTGGGCCGCAACGATCAGGGAAACGGGCGGCTGCTCCAGCTCCTCGACCTGGGATCGCTTGAACGCCTGGAGTAACCACAGCGCCAGCGGATAGCCGATCTGCGAATAGACGATCAGCCCGAGCGACACCCAGAAGACGATCGCGAGCGCCGTCATGAGAGCAGCCGTTGGTAGAGCGAGTAGGTGCGCTCGCCGATCTCGTTCCACGAGTAGTAGGTCGCGGCGGCATGCGCCGCGCCGGCGGCGAGCCTGTCGCGTTCGGCCGAGTCGGCGATCAGAGCGTTTAGCGTCGCCGCCAGCTCGTCCGCGTCGCCCGGGGCGACCAGACGGGCGCCGCCGTGGTCGGCGACCTCGGGGAAGCCCCCGACGTCGCTCAGCACCATCGCCTTGCCGAAGGCGAGTCCCGTGTAGAGGACGCCGGACTGCTCCACTGTTCGGTATGGCAAGACGAGCAGGTCGGCCCGGCGCATGATCGCCGGGATCTCGGACTCGTCGACATAGCGCTCGACGAAGCGGACCCGGCCCGGCGCCTGCTCGGCGAGATCGTGCAGCGGGCCGGTGTCGATGTGGGGCATGCCGACGATCCAGAGCTCGGCGCCCTCAACATTCCGGAATGCGTCGAGGAGGACGTCGGTTCCCTTGTACGGACGTACAAGTCCGTAAGCAAGGATGACCGGGCCCTCGGCGCCCTCGAGCTCCGCGGGCAACCGCGCCTCCTCGGGCAGACGCGTGAGGTAGTCGAAGGAACCATGCGGGATCACCTCGACCAGGCCCTCGCGGACGCCGAACTCCTCCTCGACCCGCCGCTTGCCGGCCTGCGAGTGCATGACGACGGCGTCCATCGCCTCGAGCCGGGCGCGGACATCGGCCGCCTGGCGCCGGCTCGGCCTCTGCGGTAGGAAGTGATGCAGCGTGAATACCCGGGGGCGCTTGGGCGCGAGGAGGTGCCGGTCGATCTTCGGCACCGGCAGCCACTGCCAATGGATCAGGTCGGCGAGCTCGGCCTGGGCGCGGTAGCGCCGCATGTCGCGCACGTGCTCGGCGAGCTTGAAGGCACGGCGGCCGCGCGCATCGAGCCCGCGCTCGGCGCTGCGACGGTGGAACGCCTCGCTCACCCCGTAGCCGCTGCCGCTCGGCACCGGGCCGTAGAGGAAGCGGCTCGTTACGAGCTCAACCTCGGCCCCGGCCCTGGACAGGGCCGCACACAGCGAGTGGTCATATGGCGGGGTAAACGCCGGCGGATCGACGACTTGGACCCGCATACGGCAGATTATGAGCGTGCGCCTCTCCTATTGCGTGGTCAACACCAACGGCCGCGAGCTGCTTCTCAAATGCCTCGAGGCGATCGAGCGCACGACGCCGCCTGGCGTCGAGCGCGAGGTGCTCGTTCTCGACAACGCTTCCGATGACGGCTCGGCGGCCGCGGTGCGCGATCGCTTCCCCGATGCGCGCCTGATCGCGCTCACGAAGCGCACCGGCAAGGCCGAAAACGACACGACCCTGCTGCGTGATGCAACCGGTGAGTACTGCCTGCTGCTGAACGAGGACTCCGAGCTGACTGAGGGCGCGGTGACGGCGCTGATCGGGGCGCTGGAGGCCGATCCACGGGCAGCGGTCGCCGGCGCCCAGCTGATCCGCGCCGCCGGGACACCGGTTCCCTGCGCTTGGCGCCTACCCGGGGTGGGCACGGCGCTGGCCGGCGCGGTGTTCCTCCACCGCTCTCTCACCGTGCAGAGCGGCGGCGCGGAGACCCGCGAGGTCGGCTGGGTCCAGTCGAGTGCGATGCTCGTCCGCCGCGAGGCCGCCGAGCAGGTCGGATACCTCGACACGCAGTTCTTTGTCTACTCGGACGAGACCGATTTCGAGAAACGGCTCGAGGACGCGGGGTGGTCGGTTCTCTATGTCCCCGCGGCGCGGGCGATTCATCACGACCAGATGGCGAGCGACGACGCCGGCGCCGAGCGCCGCACGGTCGAATACCACCGCAACCGCGACCTGTATCTGCGCAAGCACAAGAGCGATGCCGTGGCGTTCGCGCTGCGGCCGCTGCAGGCCTTCCCATATGTGCTGCGCGCGATCGCGGCGCTGGTCCTACCCGGGCACTCCGCCCGCCGCTACTGGCTCCACGCGCGTCAAGCCCTGCTGCCGCGAAGCGGCGAGGGCATTCGCGAGGCGGCTGAGGAACGCAACCGCTCAGCCTCGACCGCTTAGAGGTGCCCGTGGGCAGCGACTTTACGGCCGGGGAAGGTCGCCGCAGTGGTCCCCTGGGGGAGTGTGGTTCACCAGAGTGCTGGCGGTCGCCTCCACGCAACCCACAACGCCGTAGGGGTCGTTCAGTCCGCTCAGGGCGTCCCGCACCGCCTGCTCGACGGTCTGCTGTGCTCCTTCGGTGCCGTTGGCGAGGTGGAGGTAGAAGATCTCGCTGGCGCACTGCGCCGGACTGCTGGAGTCGGTGGCACCGACTACGACCTGGAAGTTGCCGGCCGTCAGCGGTATGCCCGAGACAACTCCTGACGAGTCCATCAACAGACCCAGGGGCCAGGATCCCGCATTCACCTCCCAGGTGTAGGGCGGAGTTCCACCGCTGACGCCGAGCTGGGTGGAGTATGGCTGCCCAAAGGTGCCATCGGGGAGGAGCGTGTTGAAATGGAGATTGGGCGAGTAATCGGCGCACTGGAAGCCGTTGACGAGATCCGCCCTCGCGGGCGCGGGCGCGCCGAGTCCGGCCACCCCGGCCGCCGACCCGAAGGCCACGACCAAAATCGCGAAGCGCCGCGCAATGCGGCCGACCGAATTGCCGTTCTCTCTCATCGCACACCCCTCCTTCGATCCAGCTTGGACACGGTGATCTGAACGCTACCCGAAAATGAGTAGATCGCGCACCATAAAACGACCGCCGCGGCCGAAACTCATCGCTCCTAGAGGCGATCCTCGTCGCGGATCTCCTGGTCGAACGACTCTGGCACGCCGGCCCCGGCCGTCGCGGGCTTGGCGCGGGCGGCTCGCAGGCGCTCGGCGAGGGCGCCGGGACGCAGCAGCTCCTTGATCCCCTCGCGTTCGTCGGGCCGCGGGAAGCGCGTGACCCAGAGGAGGAGCGGATACATGGCGAGCGCGGCGCCGCGGCTGAGCCAGGCGGCGATGCCCTCGGTCGGCAGCAGCAGCTCGCCGGCCAGGGTGATTCCGATCGCGATCGCCGCGACCTGGGCCACCCTCCCCCACTCATATGAGACCGGGAACAGGCGCTGGGAGAAGACGTACATGACGCCGAGCAGGACGAGATAGGAGGCGACCAGGGCCAAGCCGGCGCCGACGATGCCGAGTGGCGGCACCAGGACGAGGTTGAGGATGATGTTGACGATCGTGCCCGCGACGGTCGCCGGGAAGCTGTACTCGGTGCGCCCGGTGCGGCCGATGACGACGACGAGGACGAAGTAGAGCGCGTAGAGCATGACCCCGGTCGAGATCAGGCCGACGGCCTGGTGAGCCTGGAAGTACTGCGGCGCGGCGAGCAGGTCGACGATCTGGCGTGAGAAAAGCCACATGCCGACGACGATGAAGCTGCAGATCGCCAGGAACCAACTCAACACCAGCGCGTAGACGCGCGCCGCCTCTGCGTCGTCCTTGATCGAGTAAGCGAGCGGCGGATAGGCGAGCTGGAAGCCGCGAACCACGACCTGCACGGCCTGGGCAAACTTGACCGCGATCGCGTAGAGACCCGCCTTGCCGAGCCCGGCGAGGTGGACGATGATGATCCGGTCGATGAAACTGAGCGAGTAGAGCGAGAGCTCGGCGGGCATCGTCGGCAGCCCGAAGCGGACCATCCGCCGCAGAACGGCGCGATCGGGAACGAGTGCCAGCCTGTGGCGCTGAGCGACGAGGAGGCCGAGGAGGATCAGCCCTCCGACGCCGAACTGGCCGATCAGCAGCCCGTTGGCGCCCTTGTCCTCGAACACGACGAGCCAGACCGTGACCGGGATCGTCAGCAATACGTTGCCGACCGTGTAGACGAAGTAAGGCCACGGGCGTTCGTCGAGGCGGTAGAGCGTCAGCATCAGTTCGTAGAGGATGAAAACGCCGAGGCCGCCGATCGCGATCCGCGTCAGCCCCGGCTCCGAGCGGTTGAGCAGCGCCTGCGAGATCTCCTCGGCGAACGGCATCGCCACGGCGACCCCGACAATCGAGGCGACGAGCAGCGCCGCGAAGGCGGTCTTGACCACGCGCTCCGGGTCCTCCCCGGACTTGTAATAGAAGCGCAGCAGAGCCTCGATCAGGCCGAGCCGGAAGACGATCGCCGTGGCGATCACCGCGACCGTCAGCACCTCGGCGGCGCCGAACTGGCTCGGCGACACGTGCCGCGTGTAGATCGGCAGCAGGGCGACCGCGAACAGCTTCGAGAGGACGCTCGAAGCCGTGTAAGCGGCGCCGGTCGTCGCCAGGCGCCGTAGGTATCCGTTCACGGTCTCAGTGTGGCGAGCGCCGATCCCACCGCGAGCAAGGCCCATGTCAGCGGGTCGGTGAGAAAGCCCGCGTAGCCGATCGAGTGCACGACAAGCCCGGCAAAGGCTGCAGCGATCGCGATCCTGGCGGCGACGACTGTGGGCTCGGGGGGTGCCCGGCCGCCAAGGCCCGGTGCCAATTCGCGCAGCCCGGCGAGCAAGAGCAGCGCCGAGGCGAGAAGCAAGCCGAGATAGACGAGCACGCCGACGGCTCCCTGCTCGGCAGCCACCGTGACCGGCTCGGTGTGGGAAACGGCGGCCTCGTTGTTGGTCAGCGGGTTGCGCTTGGCGAACTCGACCGCGAACGAGCCCGAGCCGAAGCCCCCGAGCGGGCGTGCCTTGGCCAGCTTCAGCCCGCCGCTCGCGAGCCGCGATCGCCCGCTGGTCGTTTGATCGGTGGTGTTTCCCTTGCCCGATTTGACCTCGACCGAATTGCCCGCGCCGGCGACGAGCGCGATCGCCGCAACGAGCACGGCGGCAGCACAGCCGATCGCCGTCCACTTGAGGCTCCAGCGCAGCGCGCAGAGGACGACGACCCCGGCCAGCAGGGCGAAGTAGCTCGTCTGCGAGAAGGCGAAGGCCATGCCGGTGAAGATCACCGCGACCGCCAGCGTCCCCAGCGCGAACCGCCGCATGTCCCTGACCCAGAGCAGCGCTCCCACGATCAGGACCAGCGCCAGGGCGAGGTAGCGCGCATAGATGTTGGGATCCCAGAACAGCGAGTTGACTCGGAAGTTGAGGTCGAACTCGTTCGACTCCATCGTCTTCGAGTTCCAGAAGATGTGACCGGCCTCGTGCTGGACGATGCCGGTGAGGGCGAGGATCAGCGACTCGCCGGCGACGACGAACAGCGCGTAGCGCAGCAGCCGCGAGTCCCACTCGACCTCACGGAGGAGCGCGAACATCACCGCGAACGGGATCAGGAAGAAGGCGATGTTCTGGCCGGCGCGCGAGACGTCGCTCGAGTAAGTCGCTTGCAGCGCGTAGAGGACGATCGATGCCGCCAGCGCGATCGAGAGCCAGCGCGCGACACCGCGCGGCGCCCCGATCTCCCGGGCGTCACCCCGGAACAGCGCCGCCGCTTCGGCGAGCACCCCGGCGCCGATCACGAGATATAGCGGGATCAGCAGGTAGGAAGTCTCGCTGCCGGTGTCGACGGGGATCCGGAACGGCAGCACGGCGATCAGGGCAAGCGGCAGCAGCAGCGGCCATCTGATGAACGCGGCAGCCAGCAGCCCGAGGCCGCCCGCCAGCGCGATGACGATCGCCACCAGCTCCGGCGGGCGCTCGCGCACGTGAGTCAGCTGGTGATCCCAGGCGTGGCCGAGGACGAGGGCGGCGGCGAGCGCGAGCCCGGCGAACATCGCCGCGGCGCGAAGGCGGCGGTCACCGCTGAGCAGCGCGGCCGACGCGGCCGCGGTCCCGGCGATCCCGCCGATCACCTCGAGGGCAGCGCTCACCGGCAGCTCCTCGCGAGGACGATGGTCTCGTTGGGCGGCGTGATCGTGCGATCGCGTCCGATCTCGTGGATCCTCAGCGTGTAGCTGCCGACCGGGGCCGGCGAGCCGCCGTCGGCGAGGCCATCCCAGGTGTAGTGAGCGACCTTGTGGTCGGCCATCTCCTGACCCACGAGCAGGTGCCGGACCACTCCACCCGTCGAGTCGAGGATCTCGAGGTTGACCCGGTCGGGGCCCTTGATCCGGAAGCTGATCCCAGCCGTATCGTCGTGGCCATCGCCGTTAGGCGTGAAGCACATGTCGGTGCGGATCCGATCGACGACGAGACCGTCCCGCCGGAACCGCTGGTC
Source organism: Solirubrobacterales bacterium (assembly GCA_033855935.1). Classification (GTDB taxonomy): domain Bacteria; phylum Actinomycetota; class Thermoleophilia; order Solirubrobacterales; family 70-9; genus JAWVFN01. Next base: position 16,477 of record JAWVFN010000269.1, read on the forward strand.
GATCAACAGCCCGGCAATGCACGCCACGACGACCGCCGCGACCAGCAGCGGCGCCGCCCAGCGGCTGACGCTACGCCCCAGCGCGGTCCTCGCCGACAACTACCGCCACCGGCTCCCCTTTGATGGCCTTCTTGACGTCGGCGGTCATCGGCTCGATCTTGGTGATGCGAAGCTTGCCGGCGACTTGCTGTGCGGTCTTCTGGTTGGCCGGGTCCGAGGGGTCGTACATCACCGTGGTCACGGTGAAGGGGATGTCGGTGTTGCCGACGAAGCCGAGCTTGAATCCGGCCGGCCGGACCTCGCCCTGGCCCACCTTTGCCGCGAGGGCCGGCACGGGCGTTCCGTTGAGGACGGCAACGTTGGTAACCGGGCTCGCCGCTGCGGCGCCGCCGGCGCCGGGAGTGGAGCTCTTGTCGGAGCCGCCCAGGAGGTTCGTCGCGGCGAAGATCACGCCGGCGGCGAGGACGGCGACGCCGAGACCGATGATGATCATCGCTCGCGGCTCGGGCCTGCGGCGGCCGGGCGAAACGGCGCCGGAGCCCACCGCTGTGGGGGCGGTCTGGCCTGGCCGGCGACGGCGCTCGAAGCGCTCGCGGCGCTCGGCGGCGGCGCGCGCAATCTCGACCTGCCGTGCGGCCTCCTTGGTCTGGGCGACCTGGGCCTCGACCGGCTGCTCAGCCTCCTCGGTGTCCGGGGCGTTGCCGACCGCAACCGCGGCGCCGGGAGTCGCGACCGTCGCGGCCTTGCCCTTCTTCGCGGGAACCGGGGAGGTCGGCAGGTCGAGCCCCTCGGGGACGAAGGTCGCCTTGTCCTCGAGGTCGCGGACGTGGCGCGACTGCATGAATTGCAGGAACGCGACCAGGACCAAGCCCAGGAACGAGGCGAGGCCGGCGAAGGCGCCGATCGTCTTAATCAGAGTCATAAAGAGGTGCGGCGCGGGATGCTAGCCGGGACGTTCACGAAACGATTTCACCGTGGTGCCGCCCCCGGACGCGAAGCGGAGGAGGCGGCACTTGGTGTTACGCGTCGAGGCGGAGCTCGGTGGCGCTGCGAATGCGCTCGGAGACGAGCTCGACGGTCTGCTCGGCCAGGCACGATTCGTCGCCGTCGCGGACCAGCGCCTCGAGCTTCCGAACCGAGGCCTCGACCCATTCGGGGTCGAGCGGCGCGCCGCGGACCGCGCGGACGATCTTCTCGGCGGCGGTCGGCTGGGAATGCTCGTCGGCCCCGAAAAGCTGCTCGTGGAGCTTCTCCCCCGGGCGCTTGCCCGTGAACTCGATCGCGATGTCGGTCTCCGGCTCGTATCCGGCGAGCTTGATCATGTTGTGGGCGAGATCGACGATCTTGACCGGCTCGCCCATCTCGAGCACGAAGACCTCGCCGGCGCCGGCGCCGAGGTCGCCGGCCCGGATAACGAGCTGCACGGCCTCGGGAATGGTCATGAAGTAGCGGGTCATCTCCACGTCGGTGACCGTGACCGGCCCGCCGCGCTCGATCTGGCTGCGAAAGATCGGCACGACGCTGCCCGAGGAAGCGAGCACGTTGCCGAACCGAACCGTGAGGAACCTAGTCGTCGGGTACTTGCGACCCGCCGCCTCGACGATCCACTCGGCGATCGCCTTCGAGGCGCCCATCACGGTGCGCGGGTTGACGGCCTTGTCGGTGGAGACGAGGACGAAGCGCTCGGCGCCCGAGGCAGCCGCGGTCTCGGCGGTGACCCGGGTGGCGATCGCGTTGTTGCGGATCGCCTCGAGCGGGTTCTGCTCCATCAGCGGCACGTGCTTGTAGGCAGCCGCGTGGAAGACGACGTCGGGCTTGAAGCGCTGCATCACCTCGAGCATCCGGTCGGGCTCCTTGCAGTCCGCGAGCACCGCCTCGGCGCGGGTGAAGTGCCGCTCCTCGGTCATCTCGCGCTCGATCTGGAACAGATTGTCCTCGGCGTGGTCGAGCATGATCAGCAGCTTCGGGCGCACGCGCGCGATCTGGCGGGCGAGCTCGGAGCCGATCGAGCCGCCGGCGCCGGTGATCAGCACCCTCTTGTCCTCCATATAGGCGCCGACACGGTCGATCTCCATCACGACAGGCTCGCGGCCGAGCACGTCCTCAACCTGGACCTCGCGCAGCTGGCGGGTGAGCTGGACTCCGCCGCGGAGCAGCTCGAACACCGTCGGCAGAGTCCGCACCGGGATGTCGCGCTCGCGGCAGGCCGTGACGACCTTGCCGCGCAGCTCGCCGGGCGCCGAGGGAATCGCGATCACGACCTCCGCCGGCTTCGTCTCGTCGAGGATGCGGCCGATCTCGCTGGTCGCGCCGAGGACCTTGAGCCCGAGCATGCCCATGCCGCGCTTGCGCGGATCGTCGTCGACGAAGCCGATCGCGCGGGCGCCAAGGTTCGGATTGAGCTGGAGCTCGCGGACGACCATCTGGCCGCCGGTGCCGGCCCCGACGACGATCACGTCGCGGCCCTTCTCGTCGGCGGCGCGGCGCGCCGATCGCTCGATCGTCATCCGCACCAGCAGCCGGGCGCCTCCGATCAGCAACAGGGTGAGCATGAAGTCCATGACTACGACCGAGCGCGGGATGTCGTCGTTGAACGGCTGGATCACCGTGAAGGCGACGACGAGGATCCCGGTGGAGACCGCAGCGGCGCGCAAAATAGCGGCGTAGTCCGGGAGCGTGAAGTAGCGCCACCACTTCTCGTAGAGCCCGGCGAGCGCGAAGATGATCACCTTGCCGACGACAACGAAGCCGATCGAGGCAGCCAGCAGGTCGGTGTAGCGCGCGGGTATCCCCTCCGGGCTGTCGAGGAATCGAAGCCGGAACGCGAGATAGAAGGCCAGCGCGACCAGGACGGCGTCAGCAGCAGCCTGGAGGGTGCGATGGCGATAGACAGGATGATTGAGCCGGTCCACGCGCACCCCACTCTACCCGTCTACGATATGGCGCTTCCGCGCGGCGGTACGCCCGCAGCGGCCCTCCCAATCCTCCAATGAACCCCTTCCTCACCGCATCTCTGACCGAGCCGCTGGTCACCTTCGCCACCAATCTGATTGGTGACATCGGCTACGCCGGGATCTTCGTGCTGATGACGCTGGAGAGCGCCTGCATCCCGATTCCCAGCGAGGCGACGATGCTGTTCGCCGGCTTCAAGGTCTCCAACCACCACTTCACGATGTTCGGCATCGTCGCGGCCGGAGTGCTCGGCAACCTCCTCGGCTCCTGGATCTCCTACGCCGTGGGTTACTACGGGCGCGTCGAGCTGCTCGAGCAGAACCGGCTGATCCACATCAATCCGAAGCACTTGGCGCAAGCCGACAGCTGGTTCGAGCGCCACGGGCCGGCGACGGTCTTCTTCGCGCGCATGCTGCCGATCGTCCGCACCTTCATCTCGCTGCCGGCCGGTGTCGCGCGGATGCCGTTCTGGCGCTTCACCACGTACACGATCGCCGGCTGCATCCCCTGGGTCCTGGCGCTGGCGCTGATCGGCAACGCCGTCGGCGACAACTGGGAGAAGTGGAAGCACAACCTGGAGTACGTCGACTACGCGATTGCCGCCGCGATCATCGCTCTGATCGTCTACTGGCTCGTGCGGCGCCGTCGCGACAGAGGGGACCAAGGTGACCAGCCCCGCACCGCGGAAGCCGGCGGCTGACGACACCGCAGTCCTGCGCCGGGCCGTTGCGCTCGGCCTGATCCAGGGCCCGACCGAGCTGCTGCCCGTGTCGAGCTCCGCTCACCTCACCGTCGTCCCCTGGCTCGCGGGCTGGGATTGGGACCGGCTCGACCCCGAGATGCGCAAGAGCTTCGAGGTGGCGCTGCACGCGGGCGGCGCCCTGGCTCTGCTGATCGGCCAGCGGCGGGTGATCGCGTCGGAGCTGCGCGAGTTCGACGCGCGCCGGGCCGCCGTGATCGCGCTCAGCTTCCTGCCGCCGGCGGTCGCCGGCTACACCCTCGAGCGCCATATCGAGGGGAAGCTCGGCGGTCCGAAGGCGACGGCGATCGCGCTGCTCGCCGGCGCCGCGGCGATGGTCGTCGCCGACCGCAAGCCCCAGCTCCGCGACCGCGGCGTCGCCCGCCCCGCGGACGGCCTCGCGCTCGGTTTCGCCCAGGCCGCCGCTCTGGTTCCGGGCATCTCGCGCAACGGCGCCACCCTGACCGCGGCGCGCTGGCGGGGATTCACCCGCGAGCAGTCGAACATGCTCTCGCGCACGGTCGCGCTGCCGGTGATCGTCGGCGCCACGGTGCTCAAGCTCGAGCGTCTGCGGCGCCGAGGCGTCCCGCGCGAGACCCGCAAGGCGCTCGCCGCCGGCGTCGCCGCCTCATTCGCCTCGACCCTGGCCTCGCAGGAGCTGATCAAGCAGGTCGAGCGCGACCGGGCGCTGTGGCCCTACGCGGCATACCGCGCCGGCCTCGCCGGCGCCGTCCTCGCGCGGCTGGCGCGACGTCGCCGGATCAAGGTCGACACCAGCGGCAACGGCCACCGCAAGGCAAAGATCGAGCTGGTCGCATGAATGACGCGTACGCGAAGGCCGGGGTGAGCCAGAGCGAGGCCGACAAGGCCGTCGCTGCGCTCGTGGCGGCGCTGGGCAAGCCGGAGAAAAGCCGCTCGGTTCTGGCCTCGGGGCACTACGCCAACGTGATCGCCCTCGACGACGAGACCGGGATCGCGCTCTCGACCGACGGCGTCGGCACAAAGCTGCTCGTCGCCGAGCGCCTTGGGCGCTACGACACGGTTGGCATCGACTGTGTGGCGATGAACGTCAACGATGTGATCTGCGTCGGAGCCGAGCCACTGGCGATGCTCGACTACCTCGCGGTCGAGCGCGCCGATCCCGAGCGCGAGGCGGCGATCGGCGCCGGGCTGCGCAGGGGCGCCGAGCTCGCCGGGATCGAGATTCCCGGAGGCGAGCTCGCCCAGCTCGGCGAGCTGGTCCGCGGCTTCGACCTCGCCGGTGCCTGCTTCGGCGTCGTCAAGATCGGCGAGATCGTCACCGGGGCGGCGATCGAGGCCGGCGACGCGCTGATCGGCCTGCCTTCGTCCGGACTTCACTCGAACGGCTACACCCTTGCCCGCACCGCCCTCGACGGGCTCGACTGGGGCGAGGATCCCGGCGGCCTCGGGCGGCCGCTCGGAGAGGCGCTGCTCGAACCGACCGAGATCTACGTGAAGCCAGTGCTCGAGCTGCTGCGTTCCGACGCCGAGGTCCGCGGCCTCGCCCACATCACCTCGGGGGGATTGGGAAACCTGCTGCGCCTCGACGCCGAGGTCGCGTACGACATCAATGACCCCCTTCCTGTCCCGGCCCTGTTCAGCCTGATCGCCGCGCGGGGCTCGGTGCCCGACGCCGAGATGGCCGAGGTCTTCAACCTCGGCTGCGGCTTCGTCTGCATCGTCGCCGCCGAGGGCGAGGCGGCGGCGCTCGAGCTGCTCCAGAGCCACTACCCCGGGGCGAAGACGATCGGCCGCGCTGCCACGGGCGCGGGCGAGATCCGGCACACCTGAGCAGGATCGTGGCGACAATACGGGCGTGAACAGCGGCGGAAGCGCACAGATGATCGGGACCCTGCTCTCGAGCCGGTACCGGCTCGAGTCAAAGCTCGGCTCGGGCGGCATGTCGACGGTCTATCTCGCCGAAGACGAGACGCTCGACCGGCCGGTCGCGGTCAAGGTGCTGCACCGCGAGATCTCCGACGAGCCCGACCAGCTCGAGCGCTTCCGGCTCGAGGCGCGATCGGCGGCGAAGCTCTCGCACCCGAACCTGGTGACCGTGATCGACGCCGGCGAGGACGGCGGCACGCCGTACATCGTCTTCGAATACGTCGACGGCGAAACGCTGAAGCAGCGGATCCAGCGCGAGGGACCGCTCGGGGTCGACGAGTCCGTCGCCTACGCGATCGAGATCGGCCGCGGCCTGCAAGCCGCCCACGCGCGGCGCCTCGTCCACCGCGACATCAAGCCCCAGAACGTCCTGATCGACAGGGAGGGCCGCGCCAAGGTCGCCGACTTCGGCATCGCCCGCTCGCTGGAGCAGCACGGCATGACCGCGCCCGGTCGGGTCCTGGGTACGACTGACTACGTCTCACCCGAGCAGGCGATGGGCGAGGACGTCGACGAGCGCTCCGACGTCTACTCGCTCGGCATCGTCCTTTACGAGATGCTGACCGGCGACGTCCCGTTCCAGGCCGAGACCCAGGTCGGAGTGGCGATGAAACACGTCAACGACCCGATGCCCGACGTCCAGGCGGTGCGGCCCGAGGTCTCGGCGGCGGTCGCCGGCGTCGTCGACCGCGCGACCAGCAAGGATCTCGACCAGCGCTACTGGAGCGTCGCCGACATGGTCGACGACCTCGAGGCGACACTCGAGGTCGAGGCGGCGCGCGGGGGTGGCACCAGTGGGCAGGCGACCGCCGTGCTCGACTCGGTGCCGCGCAAGCGGCGCACGCTGGCGCCCGGCCGCGCGTCGGGGGCCGGCATAGCAATGGGATTGCTGGGCGTCGGTCTGATCGTCGCCGCGCTGATCGTCGGCGAGAAGCAGCTCGCGAGCGACAACGGCGGCGGCGCGATCACGCTCTCGCCCGACGCGGCACATGCCTTCGATCCGCCGCCCGACGGCGACAGCGAGGAACACTCGAGCGAGGCGCGGCTGGCGGTGGACGGAAACCCGACTGGGACCTCCTGGCCCACGGAGACCTACGAGACCGACGACATCAACGGCAAGCCCGGCGTCGGGATCTACGTCGACGCCGGCAAGCCGGTGAAAGCGAGTGCGATTGATGTGCGCGCGTCAGCCTCGGGATGGGACGCGGAGGTCCGCGCCGCACCCGGCCAGGATTCGGCGCCCTCGAGCCTTGGCGGATGGAGCGTAGTCGGCTCGGGATCAGACTTGGGCACCCGCGCCAAGATCAGGATCGAGGGCGGCGGCGAGTCGCGCTTCTACCTGCTCTGGCTCACCAAGCTGCCGCCGACCGACGGCGGCTACAACCTCGAGATCTCCGATATCAAGCTGCTCAACTGACAACCGGCAGCTGCTCCGCTTCGCCCTCAACCGCCGCCTCCTCCGCTTCGCGTCCGGGGGCGGCGGGGGTAGGGCCCGAACGGGGTGGACCGAATGATCAGAACTCGTATTTCTTGAGGCGCTCGTAGCGCTCGACGCCGAGCTTGACCAGGCGGTCGCAGAGCTCGGGGTAGGGGACCCCGGACGCCTCGAGGAGCTTGCCGTAGACGCTGGTCTCGGTGAAGCCGGGCAATGTGTTGAGCTCGTTGACGACGACGTCCTCACCGTCGACGAAGAAGTCGCAGCGGGCCAGGCCGCTGCAGCCCATGAGCTTGAACACCTGTGTTGCTAGATCCTGGACGCGGCGCTGGGCGCTCGCCGAGATCCGCGCCGGGACGTGCAGCTGCATCCCCCCCTCCTCGTACTTGGCCTCGAAGTCGTACCAGTCGGCGTTGGCGACGATCTCGCCGGGCACGGACGCCATCACCTCCTCGTTGCCGAGAAGCGAGCACTCGACCTCGGCGCCGGCGGCCTGCGCCTCGACGATCACCCGTGGGTCGTAGCGGCCGGCCTCCTCGACGGCGGCGTCGAGGTCGGCGGCGTCGGTGACCTTGGTAATGCCGACGCTCGATCCGAGCCGTGCCGGCTTCACCCACAACGGCAGCTCGAGGCCTTCGGCGTGCTCGCGCCAGGCGTCGCCGGAGGCGTCGAAGAACTCGACCTGGGGAATCCGCGCCTCGGCTGCCAGCCGCTTGAAGATCAGCTTGTCGAGGCAGTTGGCCGAGGAAGGCACGTCGGAGCCGGCGTAGGGAACGTCGAGGACCTCGAGCGTCCCCTGCACCGTGCCGTCCTCGCCACCGGGCCCGTGCAGGATCGGGAAGGCGAGATCGGAGCCGAGCAGGCCGCCGCCCGCGCGCAGATCGACCTCATCGCCGTCGTGGAGCCAGCGGCCATCGCGCTCGATCAGGACCTCGAGCACCTCGTGCCCGGCGTCGCGCAGGCCCTGGGCGAGCGAAGCCCCCGAGCGCAGCGAGATGTCGTGCTCGCTCGAGGTGCCGCCGCTGAGCACTGCCACCTTCACGCTAGGGAGTCGGCGTGCTCGGGGTCGTCGTTGGGGCGCCGATCGAGATCTGCACGGTCGAGCCCCGGGTCGCGGCGCTGCCGGCGAGCGGGAACTGGTCGACTACGAGGCCAGCGGATTCAGGCGGCGCCGAGGAGTCGAGGCTGACCACGGGTTTGAAGCCGGCCTGCTTCAACGCCGCCACCGCCGCCTGTTTGGTCTGGCCGACGACGTTCGGGACTTGCAGCGTGCCGGTCGAGACGAAGATCGTCACGGCGCCGCCCTTCTTCAGCTCCTGGCCCGCCGTCGGCGACTGGGCGACGACCTTGCCGGGGGGCGAAGGATCCTGGCGCTGCTGGGGGATCGCGGTCAGCCCGGCCTGCTGGATCCGCGCGGTTGCCGCCTCCTGGGAGAGGCCGATGACCCCTGGCACGGCGACGGTATTGGCGCCCTTGGAGATCAGCATCGTCACCGTCTGGCCGGCCTGGACGCCGGTGCCGACCGCGGGCTCGGTGCCGAAGACGAGGCCCTTGGCGACGTCGGAGGAGAACGCCTCCCTCGAGGTCACCTGAAAGCCCGCGTCCTCGAGTTTCTTCTTGGCGTCCTTTGGCGTCAAGCCCTGGACGTCGGGTATCTCGACCGTGCCCGGCCCTGTGCTGACCGAGAGCGTGATGGTCGAGCCCTTGTCGACGTTCTCGCCGGCGGTCGGGTCCTGCTCGAGCACTGTGTCGCGGGCGGCCTGGTTGGGAACGAGGGTGGTGTTGGTATTGAAGCCGTGGGCGTCGAGCACGGCTGTCGCCGACTTCAGGGGCTGTCCGGTAACGCTGGGCACCTCGACCTGATCGGGGGCAGTGAGGCTCTTGACGAGGAGCACCGTGCCGATCGCGACCGCAGCCACGAGCAGGGCCAGGCCCAGCCACTTCCAGAACCCCCTCCGTGGAGGGGCGCCGTACTCGGCCTCTTCCCCCGGGTAACGGACATCGGTGTAGTCCCCTTCGGTGTTGACGGCCGCATAGGCGGCGGTGTCCTGGCGGCGCGGCGTGTCGGGCTTCGCCTCAGCCTCGTCGAGGGCCTTGATGAAAGCGGCGGCGTCGGCGAAGCGCTGCTCGGGCTGCTTGGCGAGGGCGCGCATGACGACCGCGTCGAGGGCCGGTGGCACGTCGGGGTTGATCGAGCTCGGCCGCCGCGGCACCTCCTGGACCTGCTTGAGAGCGACGGCGACGGGGCTGTCGGCCTCGAACGGCACCTCGCCGGTCAGTGCCTCGTAGAGGACGACGCCAGTCGAATAGAGGTCGGACTGGGCGGTGACCTCCTTGCCCTGGGCCTGCTCGGGCGAGAGGTATTGCGCCGTGCCCATCACCGAGCCGGTCTGGGTGATCTCCGAGCTGCCGGCGCGGGCGATGCCGAAGTCGGCGACGCGAGCCCGTCCGTCGCCGTCGATCATCACGTTGTGGGGCTTGATGTCGCGGTGGATGATTCCCTTCTTGTGAGCGAAGCGCTCGGCCTCGAGAATCTGCCTCGTCACCTCGACCGCGGCGGCGACGGTCATCCCATCGGTGATCAGGTCCTTGAGCGAATCGCCTTCGACGTACTCCATCGCGATGAAGTAGGAGTTGCGGAACTCGCCGCGGTCGAAGACGCCGACGACGTTCGGGTGCTGGAGGCCGGCGGCCGAGCTCGCCTCGCGGCGGAAGCGCTCGACGAACTCCTTGTCCTGGGAGAAGTGCTCGTGGAGGATCTTGATCGCGACCTGGCGGTCGAGCTCGATGTCGTCGGCGAGCCAGACGTCGGCCATGCCGCCCGAGCCGATCTTGCGGACCAGGCGGTAGCGCTCGTCGACCATCGTTCCCTTGCG
>JAWVFN010000270.1:0-8699 GCA_033855935.1 Solirubrobacterales bacterium
TGGGCCGCCGCGACGGGGGAGCTCAGCCTCAACGCGCTGTGGCTGTTCGCCGTCGTTTTCTTCTGGACCCCGCCTCACTTCTGGGCGCTGTCGCTGCTGATCAAGGACGACTACGCCAAGACCGGAACGCCGATGATGCCGGTGGTCCGCGGCGAGGAGACCACCCGGCGCCAGATCCTCCTCTACTCGCTGCTGCTCGTCGGGCTGACGACGCTGCCGGTCGTCAGCGGCCTCTTCGGGCTGCCCTATCTCGGCGCGGCGCTCGTCCTCGGCGGCGCCTTCATCGGCCTCGCCGCCGTGCTGCTGCGTAACCCCTCGCGGGCCGCGGCGCGCAACCTCTACCTGAGCTCGCTGCTCTACCTGGCGCTGCTGTTCGTCGCCATGGCAGTGGACAGGGCGCTTTGATAGACACCGCCTAATGGACCGCGAGACCGCCATCCGCAACCTCCGCGCCGGATTCCTGGCGGCCGGACTCGGCCTCGTCGTCTTCGCCCTCGCCTTCTACGTGACGATCCTCTACCTGGCATGAACGACACGCCGGAGCCCACCGAGCTCGTCTACCCGCCGCGCTCGGGCTGGCAGCCCGCGCTGCTCGCCGCCGGACTCGCCGGGGCGATCGCCGGCGTCTTCACCTGGTGGCCCTACGGCGTGATCGGCGGCGCCGTGGCCCTCGTCGCGTTGATCAGCTGGCTGCGCACAGCCGGCCGCGAGATCTCCCGCCTGCCCCGCCACCAGCCGGTCGCGACCGCGCCGATCCCGCTCTCCCCCAGGACCCGCCGGGCCTCAGACGGCGCCTAGGACGGAGCCGGCGCGATGACCGCGCTGCGCCAGCGTTATCCAGTCTCACCCGAGCGGTACCGGCAGTTCGCCTGGGCCGCGCTCGTCGCGCTGACCGTGATCGTCTTCACCGGCGCCGCCGTACGCCTCACCGGCTCGGGCCTCGGCTGCCCGACCTGGCCCAAGTGCTCGGACTCGAGCCTCTACACCTCGCTCAACACCCACGGCGTGATCGAGTTCGGCAACCGGATGCTGACCGGGGTGGTCTCGGCGGCGGCGATCCTCGCGTTCGCCGGCGCCCTCCTCCGCGACCCGTACCGCCGCGATCTGGTCCGGATCTCGGCCCTGCTGCCGCTCGGCGTAATCGCCCAGGCGGCGCTCGGCGGCGGCACCGTGCTCTATGGGTTGTCTCCGGGCTGGGTGATGGCCCACTTCGCGCTCTCGATGATCGTCCTGATCGCCGCGGTGTGGCTGGTCCGCGAGGCCTCGCGCGAGCCGAACGATCTCCCTCCCCCTCCGACCGACCGGCTCGCCGGCCGCGCGATGCTGGCGCTGATCCCCCTTGCCTTCATCACGATCGTCGCCGGCACCGCCGCCACCGGGGCCGGCCCCCACGCCGGCGGCGAGGGCACCCACGACAAGGTCGTGCGGATCGACTTCAAGGGCTCGGACACGCTCAACTTCCTGATCCACATCCACGGCGCGCTGGCAACCCTCCTCGGCCTCTCGGCGTTGGCCGTCACCTGGCTCGCCTGGCGCCGCAACGCCGGCCGCCGGCTGCTCGAGCCCCTCGCAGTCCTCTGCGCGCTGATCGCCTCCCAGGGCCTGATCGGCTCGGTCCAGTACTCGATGCACTTGCCGACGGAGATCGTCTGGTTCCACGTGGCGACGGCGACGCTGACTTGGCTGGCGGTGCTCTGGGCGGGGTTCCGGGTGGGCCGGCTGAAGCCGGCCTGACCCGAATGCGCGCTACTGGTCGGGTTCCCTCTACTTCTTCTTATGCTTCTTCACGCACTTGCCGTGCTTGCGTACACGGTGCTTCTTGCACTTCTTCTTGGCCGGCGTGGGCGGTGTCGCGGCCGGCGGAATAATCGGCGCCGGCAACGACACGGGAACCGAGAGCTCCGAGCTGCCGAGGTTCCCGTTGGTCTGGTTGGCAAACACGGTCTCCCCGCCGTGGAGAGCGGACGGGTAGGTGATCGACCAGTCGCCTGAGCCGTCGGAGACGCCGGTGCCCAGCGAGGCGATGTTCGGCTGAGTCAGGCCGACTCCGCTGGCGAAGAGGAGAACTTGGGCGAAGGGCATCGCCGTCCCGGTCGCCTGGGTGAGCGTCGCGTTGGAGATCGCCGGCGCCACGATGCCCTCGTTGGGCCCGTTGAGAGGGTTGCCGGGGCCGTCGCCGTTGAGATCGATGAACATGGCGGAGCCGCCGAGCGCCGTGCCCTGGCCGGCGTTGGCGTAGATGGCGTTGGAGTCGGTGCCGTTGTCGAGCAGCTCGATCGCGTCGCCGGAGTTGGCGTAGATCCGGTTCAGGTCCAGAGGGTTGCCGGACACGGGGTCGGGCCCGAGCTGGTTGTAGAGGGCGCCGTTCTCGATCCGCACCCCCGCGCCCGTGCCGCCGGTGCCGTTGTTCGAGATCGAGTTCCCCTTGAGCCCGTTCGCCGCTCCGCCATTGATGTCGACCCCTGTTGAGGCGCCGTTCTGGATCGTGTTCGAGTCGATCGCATAGCCGACGCCGGTGACATTGATTGCGTTGGCGCCGAACGGCTGCGGCGCGGAGACCGCATCGACGCCGAAGCTGTTGCCGGTCACCACTCCTTCGAAGCCGGGCAGGCGCAGCCCGTCCTGGCCCGCGGTGCCGTCGCCGGCGAAGCTGTTGCCGCTGACCGTCGGCTGGTCCGGCAAGTTGGTCGTGGCGTAGGCGATCACGGCACCGGCGTCGCGCGGTGCGATCGCGCCGGTGCCGTCCGGCTGGACGCCGATCCGGTTATGCTCGAGCACGAAGCGGTCGGCCCCTCCCGCCGCGGGGTCGCCGACGTTGACCCCGATCGTGCCGCCGCCGATGAAGTTGCCGTCGGCCGCCGTCGGCCCGCCGATCGTCACGTCCGTTGCGTCGCCGACCGTGATCTGGCTCGCCGGCACCCCATTCTGGGACTGGGATTGGACGACGGTGCCGTCGATGTCCTGGCCGACGAAGTTGCCCTGGACCGTCGTCGGGAAGTTGCCCGGTATCGGGGGCGTCTTGTTACCGGCCGGCGGGTTGCTCCAGCTGTCGAGATTGATCTCGCTGTCCCAGATCTGGGGCGTGACGTTGAAGCCGAGCGTGGGAACGGCGATCAGGTTGCACGCCCCGTCGCAGACTCCAGGCGTCCCCGTGTCCGGCCCGCCGATCACGTTGTCGCCGGCGACGCCGTCCCGGTAGTTGCTCCCCCCGTTGACCTCGATCCCGTCCCGTGAGGACGTCGGCGCGATCAGCTGACCGTCGGCGTCGGTGCCGATGTAGTTGCCGGTGACCGTCGTGTGGTCGCCCTCGCTGATCTGGATCCCCGTGCCCGCATTGGCGAAGACGTTTCGCTCGGCGGCGGTGGTGCCGCCGATTGTCACGGTGTCAGCAGTCGTGAAAACGCCGGTCGAGTCGAAGTTTGCGTTCGATGCGCCGAGGCTCTGGCTCAGGTTCATCCCGAACCAGTTACCGCGGATCGTCGTGGTGACGGGGTTGGATTGGACCCAGATGGCTCTGAAAATCCTGTATATCGCCAGGTGGTCGATCGACGATGTACCGGCGCCGGCGCCGCTGAGCACGAAGCCGTCGGTCGACCCAGTCGGCGTCGTCACCCCGACGCAGGGCTTCGGGTTGCCCCCGACCGTCGTCGTGCCGCAGCCGTCGGCGCCGTCGACGTGGATCGGCGTGGTGATCGTCAGAGCCGTCCCGAGCGTGATCGTGCTGGTGAGGTCGGTGCCGGTGAAGACCGTCGGGTCGAAGTGGATCGTGTCACCGACCGAGTTGGCGTTTGACTCCTGGACGGCCGCGCGTAGCGAGCAAAAGCCGGAACTATCGGCGCAGAGGCCGTTGTTGGGAGTGGCGTCGGGGGTGTCGGCGGTCGAGTTGACGATCCAGGTGTCGGCCAAGGCTACGCCCGGCGCTAGTGCCATGGCAAGCGCCGCGATCGCGGCCACGAAGCCGATCCTCCAGAACCGCGTTAGCTCCCCCATCGGGCGAGCATACCGGCGAATCCGCTGCTACACCGGCAGCAGATTCGCCCTTCTCCTGCACTTCCTGCGCTTCTTCTTGCTGTGTTTGTGTCTGCACTTCTCAAGCGCCGCGGCGCGCTCGCCGGTGGGCGGGATCGCCGTGAAACTGGCGGTGATCGCCTGATCGGAGGTCATTGCCACTGTGCAGGCGCCCGTGCCGGCACATCCGCCGCCAGACCAACCGCTGAAGGTCGATCCGGCAGCCGGTGTCCCGGTAAGCGTGACCATCGTCCCGAACAGGTAACTATGAGAACAGGCGCCCGGGCAGTTGATGTATGTCCCGTCGCTGACGCTGCCCGAGCCCGTACCAGCCAGCGTGACCGTCAACGTGCGTGGCGTACCCGGCCCGCCGCTCGCCGGAGTCGCGAGCGCCCCGACGCAGGTCAGCGCCACAAAGCAAGCGAGCGAGCCGGCAAGCTTCCATCGGGCGCGCCTCTCCTCTGTGGCCACGAATCTTTCCTCCTGCTGGTTCGCGAGCGTCGCTGCTTAGAGCGACAACGCTACTCCCTCGCGCGAGGATGAGCTGTCCGCCGATGGACCTCACCTCCCAACAGGAAGTCCCCCGATCAGAGCCGCAGGGCGACGAGGCCCGCGGCTAGCGCCACCACCGCCCAGGACATCGCCCGCAGCGCCCCGTCGAGCGGCGCGGCGAGCGCCTCGGCCGAGAGCGAAACGCTGGTGCCGTCGTCGAGCCGCTGCTCGCCGCTGACCGAGGCGGTCTTTCGGCGCAGCTCGCGGACCGGCGTCGAGAGCCGGCGCTGGGCGACGCTGAGGCCGAAGCAACCCGCCGCGACGAGCAGCCCGGCGGCGACCTGGTCCGGGTGCGCGAGCGAGAGCGTGTTCGCCCACCACGAGGTCAGAGCCGGGAAGGCGCCCCAAGCGGCGGCGAACCAGAAGTCGCTGTGGAAGCGGCCGCCGGCCAGTTCGAGGTTGTACGCCGGTACCAGGAAGGCCCCCGCGACGACGAAGACCGCAAGCGACCAGGAGACGAGAAAGAGGCTGGCGATGCCGATCCCGATCGCGCCGGCGAGCGCTACCGAGGCGAGCGCGATCAGCGCACGATCGGAGAGCTGGGTCTGCAGCGGCCGGCCGTTGAGCTCGTCGAGAGCGTGGGCGGCGACGCCGACGGCGAGGAAGAAGGCGCCGAGCGCGGCGAGCAGCCGGTCGAGGTGGATCTGCGGCGCGGCGGCCGCCCCGAGCGCGATGTAGGAGAGGTGCCAGGCCGTGTAGGGCGGATGGAGCAGCGTCACCAGATCGCGCCAGCCGCCCGACCCCAGGGCATAGAAGGCGGGGCGATCGAGGTGCTGACTCTCACCCGCGACGGGTGCGCTGCTCACGAACCACGCCTCCCCCAGATCACCACGCCGCCGCCGAGGCTCATCACCTTCGCCTGCACCGACCCGATCCCGGCCGCCCGCCAGAGCTCGAGCTGCCGCTCGAGGGGCAGTCCTCGGTAGAAGTCGCTGATGCTCGGCTCGAGGAAGCGCCCGACCTCGTACCAGTCGCGCGAGATCAGGCGGCCGAACGTGGGCAGGCCGAACCTCGCGTAGACGTGCCAGAGGGCCCGCGCCACGGCGTTCGGCGGCAGCATGAACTCGAGCGAGGCGACGCATCCGCCGGGCTTGACGACGCGGGCGAGCTCGGCGAGCGTCGCCGCCGGGTCATCGACATAGCGCAGCAGGTAGGTGAAGGTGAGGTGGTCGAACTCGCCGTCGGCGAACGGCAGCGACTCGGCTTCGCCCCGGACGAGCTCGATCTTGTTCGCGAGCTCGGGGTCGGCGCGGCGCTTCGCCTCCGCTCCCCCGAGCATGTCGGGGCTCTGGTCGAGCCCGACGACGCGGCATCCGTACGTGCGGACGAGAGCGGCGGCGACCATCCCGGTCCCGGTCGCCACGTCGAGCACGCGATCCTCCGGCGTGGCACCAACTTTGCCAACCATCGCCTTCCGCCAGCGCGGATCCTGACCAAAGCTGAGAACCGCCCCGGCGGCGTCGTAGCGCCGCGGCAGCCCGGCGAACAGCTCCAGCGCGTGCTCCTTGCGCTCCCCGGTCGCCGCCCCCGAGCCGCCGCTCACGAGCCGGCCACCGCGACCGTCGCGAATCTCTCGATCGTCTCGGCATAGGGACCGGGATGGGTGACCTGAGGATCGTGAGCCGCCCCGGGTATCGCCTCGCTCCTCGCCCTGGGCATGACCGCCGAGACCATTTCGACGATCCGCCTGAAAAGCGGCGGCCGGCGATCGCCATGGGTGACCAGCGCCGGACTCTCGACCGCGGCCAGGTCCTCGGTCGCGATCCCAAACGCATCGGGATCGCGGCAATGGTCGAGATAGGTGGGGGCGTTGGAGAGGAGCAGATCGCGACGCCCTTGGTCGAGGCCGTCCCAACCACCGGGCGTATCCGCCACATGATCGAAGTAGAGCCGAGCGCCTCCCTCGACGTCCCCCGATTCGAGTCGCCCGGCCACGGTGGCGAGGCGACGCCGCAACTCATCTACGTCAGGCTCCTCGGCGCCGAGCAGATCGAAGAACGGCGGCTCGTGGACGGTCACGCTGCGAACCAGCTCGGGCCTGGTGGCCGAGAGCCGCAGGACGATCGAGCCACCGAACGACGTACCCGCGACGTGCGCCGGACCGACCTCGAGCGACTCGATCAAGGCGGCGAGATCGTCGACGTCGTCGGCAACAACTCCTTGGGCCGCTGGGCTCGAACTCCGTCCATGGCCCCTCCGGTCGTAGGTAACGACCTCGAACGAAGGCGACATCAGCGGCACGACCCCGCCCCAAACCCCACCGTCAACCCACGACCCGTGGACGAGGACGAGCGGCTCGCCCGCACCGACGCGCCGGTAATGAAGCTCAACTCCATTGGCCTCGGCGATTGGCATCGTCATCCTTCAGGGTAGGACGCTTCCGTGTGACATGGCTGCTGACCCCTGACGATCGGAGACGAGATGGCGAAGGTGCTCTACACCGCCGAGGCGACCGTGACCGGCGGCCGCGCCCACGGCCACGGCCGCACCACCGACGGTGCGCTGGAGGTCGACATCCGCATCCCGCCCGAGCTCGGCGGCGAAGGCGGCGGCACCAACCCCGAGCAGCTGTTCGCGGTCGGCTACGCGGCCTGCTTCGAGAGCGCCCTCGGCGTCCTCGCGATGCGAGACGGCGCCGAAGTCGGAGACGCGTCGATCGACAGCCGCGTCAGCCTGCTGCCGGGCAAGGGCGGCAGTTTCGTGCTGGCAGTGGCGCTCGACGTAACTCTGCCCCAGGTCGAGGACCCCGAAGAAGCCATTCGAATCGTCGCGGCCGCGCACAAGGTCTGTCCTTATTCGAACGCGACGCGGGGGAACATCGAGGTGGAGCTGACCGCAAACGGACGGGCAGTGGACTAGGGGGGCGTCACCGCAACGGTCGCCCCCGCCGTGGTCCAGACGCGGACGATGTCGCGCATCGAGAGAACTCCCACCAGCTCGCCGCCGTCGACGACCACCAGGTGCCGGATGTTCCGCTGAGTCATTTCGTGCGCGGCCCGCTCGAGGCTCCAGTCCGGCGCGGCGGAGATCACGGAGTCGCTCATGTGGTCGGCGACCTTTTCGTTGTCGGGGTCCTCGCCGGCGCCGACGGAGTAGAGGATGTCGCGCTCGGTGATGATCCTCGGGCCCTGGCCTTCGTCGTCGAAGACGAGGGCGGCGCCGGTCTTCTTCTCCGTCATCTTCTCGGCGGTCTGGCGCAGCGTGTGCGACGGCCCTACCGACAAGACGATGCTCGACATTCCCTCCCGGACCTCGGCCATGCCGCTCCTTTCCGACTCCTAGTGGCTTTCGGCTCAAGCTTATACAACGGGCTTTCGGGGGCTGGGCGCTCCCCTGCTTAGTCAGGCTCGGAGCGGCAGGTGCGTCTAATAGGATTGCGCCCGCTCGCCGATGAGACTCGTCCCGCGTAGACCCAAAGCCGTGCTTGCCGCCCTCGGGGCGTTCGCTGTCGTCCTCGTGGCCAGCGGCTGCCACCCCCAAAGCAATGCCGACGTCAACCAGGGGCGGATGCTGTTCCAGAAGAACTGCGGCGTCTGCCACACCCTGGCTCAAGCCGGCACCTCCGCCATGGTCGGGCCGAACCTCGACGCTGCCTTCGCCGAGGCCCGGGCGAACGGCGAGGACCAGGACACGATCTCGGGCGTCGTCGCGGCGCAGATCGAGAACCCGCGCCCCGCCAACCCGAGTCAGACGGCGATCTACATGCCGGCGAAGGTGGTCGAGGGCCAGGACGCCGCCGACGTTGCCGCCTATGTCGGCAGCGTCGCTGGAATCCCCGGGATCAAGCCGCCGAAGCTGCCGCCGCCCGAGCTCTTCGCCCAGCAGTGCGGCATCTGCCACACCCTGGCGGCCGCCGGCTCGACCGCGACCACCGGCCCCAACCTGGACCAGGTGCTGCAGGGCAAGGACGCCGCTTTCATCAACCAGTCGATCGTCGATCCAAACGCCGTTATCGCGCCGGGCTACGGCCCCGGGATCATGCCGAGCACTTTCGCCACATCCCTGACCCAGCAGGACATCCAGGGCCTGGTCAATTACCTGCTGACGAGCGTCAAGGGCGGCAAGTAGCCGCGGTTCTCATTCGTCGGGCTTGGAGATCGCCCGGCGGGTCCAGCGCCAGACGACGACCAGCGCGGCGC
>JAWVFN010000271.1:0-8692 GCA_033855935.1 Solirubrobacterales bacterium
TCCCGTCGCTCTACGAAGGCGCCGGGCTGCCGATCCTCGAGGCGATGTCGTGCGGGGCCCCGGTGGCAGCCAGCGGCGTCTCGGCGATGCCCGAGCTGCTCGGCGACATGGAGGCGACTTTCGATCCGGGAGACCCCGCCGACATGGCCCGCTGCATCGGAGAAGTGCTCGGCTCGCCGAAACGGCTCGCATCGCTGCGAGAGCGCTCGCGCAGGCAGGTCGCGATCCACACCTGGGCCCGCGTGGCGGAGCAGACGATCGCCGGTTATGAGCGCTCTCTCGACAAGGCACCCAGCTACGGTGTTGCCCCGTGAGTACCGCCGAAGCCCAAATCGCCGCCGTGCCCGAGGTCGTGATCGCGCCGCCGTCGCGGTGGAGCGGAATCCAGCTGGGGGAGCTCTGGGCACACCGCGAACTGATCTATTTCCTGACCAAACGCGAACTGCAGGTTCGCTACAAGCAGAGCGTCTTCGGGGTCAGCTGGGCCGTGCTGCAGCCGCTCGCCTTCGCGTTCATCTTCGCCGCGATCTTCGGCACGCTGGTCAACCTCCCGACCCAGCACATCCCCTTCGCCGTCTACGCGATCGTCGGGCTCGTCCCCTGGTTGTTCACAGCCGGCGCGATCGGCAACGGCGCGACGAGCCTCGTCCAGGACGCCAACCTGATCTCCAAGGTCTACTTCCCGCGTCTCGCCTTGCCGATCTCGAAGGCGCTGAGCCTGATCGTCGACCTCGTCATCGGGGTGCCGGTCGTGCTCCTCATGATTGCGATTTACGGGGTCGGGATCGAGGCAACAGCTCCGCTCGCGATCTTGTTCCTCGCCCTCGGCGTGATCACTGCCTTTGGGCTCGGCACCCTGTTCGCGGCGGTAAACGTCAAGTATCGGGACGTCGGCCTGATCGTTCCCGTCTTCATCCAGCTGATGTTCTTCGCGACTCCGATCCTCTGGTCGGTGGTGGACGCGAACGGAAACCACATCAGGGACGGCATCCAGTACATCCTCGCCATCAACCCGATGTTCTCGGCGATCGAGGGGGTGCGCTGGGCTGTGATCGGCACGAACTTCCCGGGTTGGCCGGAGATCGCGATCTCGGCCGCCAGCTCGCTCGTGATCCTCTTCGTCGCACTGCGCTACTTCCAGAGCGCGGAGCAGAGCTTTGCGGACAACATCTGATGCCCGACGAGATCGCAATCAAGGTCGAGAACCTCGGCAAGCGCTACGAGATCGGTGACGACGACGCCGGTTACGAGCTGCTGACCGAGACGATCAGCCACTGGGTGCGCACTTTCGGCCGCGGCCCGAAGCACAAGGAGTTCTGGGCGCTGAAGAACATCAACTTCGAGGTCCGCCGCGGCGAGACCCTCGGGATCATCGGCCACAACGGCGCCGGGAAAAGCACGCTGCTCAAGATCCTCTCGCGGATCACCTTGCCCACCGAGGGTCGCGCGGTGCTCCACGGTCGCGTCGGCGCCTTGCTCGAGGTCGGCACCGGATTCCACCAGGAGCTGACCGGGCGCGAGAACATCTTTCTCAATGGCGCGATCCTCAACATGAGCCGCGCCGAGATCATCCGCAAGTTCGACGAGATCGTCGAGTTCGCCGACATCGGGCCGTTCATCGACACGCCGGTCAAGCGCTATTCGAGCGGCATGCAGATGCGGCTCGCATTCTCGGTCGCGGCACACCTCGAGCCCGAGATCCTGATCGTCGACGAGGTGCTCTCGGTCGGAGACCTCGCCTTTCAGGAGAAGTGCCTCGGCCGCATGGAGCAGGTCTCGCGCGAGGGCCGGACCGTCGTCTTCATCAGCCACAACCTCGGCTCGGTGCTGGCGCTCTGCGACAGCGCGATCATGCTGTCCAAGGGAGAGATTGCTTCGACGGGCAGCGTCAGGAAGGTCGTCGACGACTACGTGGGCGACATAGTCCACCAGCAGACCCTGCATCTCAGTCAACGCACCGATCGCCACGGCAACGGCGCGCTGCGCTTCACCGAGGTCTGGTTCGAGCGCGACGGAAAGGTGGTCGACTCGCCCACGACCGGCTCCGACTGCGACATCGTCCTCAGCTACGAGACGCCGGGCGGCCCGGTCAAGAACGCCAACTTCGGCGTCATGTTCGGCGCCATGGAAGGAGGCGCGGCCACGCTCAACCTCGACTCCGAGACGACCGGCTCGCAGTTCGAGGTGTTGCCATCGACCGGCCAGGTCCGCTGCTCCCTGCCGCGGTTCCCGTTGCCGCCCGCGCAGTACTTCATCCACATCTGGGCCGAGTCGGGGGGAACGAGGCTCGACGAGGTGCACAGCGTCCTGGTCCTGACCGTCGCCGGCGGCGACTTCTTCGGGACCGGGCGCATGCCCCGCGCGGAGAACCGGACAGTCCTTGTCGATCAGAAGTGGGGCGTCGAGCCCACCGAAGACGAGCCGAGCGACCTCGCCGCTCAGAGCTCGAGCAGCTCCGCGTAGGCCAGCTGCCCGTCGTCGCCGGCAGGCGGCGCCAGCACCGCGGTGGCATTGCTACCGATCTCCTCGCGGCCCGCCAGGCTTGGCTCGTGGAGGATCACCGTGCCCGGGTGGCGGCTAAGTGCATCGATCAGCGGCCTCGACGCCTTGGATCCGTCGAGCGCGTAGGCAAGAGCGTCGTGGCCGCGCAGCTCGAGCAGCCAGTCAAGCTCGTCGACAGACCAGAAGCGCACGCCGTTGTGCGACACGGTGTCGGTGCCCTCGCCGTCGGCGACGATCACATCCACGTCCGCATGTTCGGTGAGGAGGGCGACGAGGCGCATGCTCGCTGACGCCGCGGGCGAGTCCTGCGGCGGCCACGGCGTCGCCAGCGCGATGCGCTTGCGTTTTTTGGAGCGGACCGAACGCCCGGCAGGGACCGAAAGCGCCGCCTCGTAGCCCTCGAGGGTCTTGGCCGCCGTCTTCTCCCACGTGTAGCGGGCCACCCGCCGCCGAGAGCGCTCGCGGAGCCTTTCGAGCCGCTCGGGGTGGTCGATCACGCCGAGCAGCGTCTCGGCTATGTCTTCCGGGTCGGCCGGATCGAACGTCGCATCGAGGTCGCCGAGCACCTCCGGAATCGAGCTGGTGTTGCTGGCGGCGACCGGCGCGTCGCAGGACATCGCCTCGAGCACGGGCAAGCCGAAGCCTTCGTAGAGCGACGGGAAGACGAAGAGCAGACATCGGCGGTACATCGCGGCGAGCTCCCGGTCGGGGACGAAACCCGCGAAGAAGAGGTCGGAGTCGTCGATTCCGAGCCGGTGGGCGAAGACCCGCAGCTCGGCGGTCTCGTGGGGGCCGAGGCGGCAGACGATGACGAGCTGGTGCGCGTGCCGCCTGCTCTCGGGCAGACACGAGAAAGCCTCGATCGTTCCGCGCATGTTCTTGCGGGGATCGCCGCCTCCGACGTAGAGCAGGAACCCGTCGCGGATGCGCGGGTAAGACGAGGCGAGGATCCCCTCCGCCTCCTCTGGCGAGGAAACCAGCGAGGAAAACGCGTCGGAGACGCCGGACTCGATCAGCGTGATCCGCTCGGAGCTGACACCGAGCAGCTCGACGGCGTCGGCGGCGGTGTTGTCGGAGATCGCGAGCACCTGGTGGGCCTGGCGGATCAAGCCGAGCCGCGCCTCGTAGACCGGCTTGAAACCGGGCCTCTCGCCGAAGTAGAGGTCTTCCATGACGAGGGGCACGAGGTCGTGGAGCGTGACCACCGTGCGCACCGGATCGCGCCCGTGGCGGGCCCAATCCGGCCAGATTCGCTCGATCCCGCCGACCTCGAACGGAGAGGGGATGTGGTAGATCGCCGGGGCTTCGCCGGCCGCGGGCGGGCCGAGTCCCCAGCCGATCAGCCCCTGCTCGGCCAACGGCTCGAAGGACGCCGGCACCGGCAGCTCCGGCTGCAGCCTGACCGAGCCGAGCGTGCCCGGGGCCGTCGCGTGGATCGCGCTGACGACTTCGACGACGTGCCGGCCAAGCCCGCGCTCGGCGCTTCCCGTGCCCTGGGTTGACTGAGCGTCTATCCAGACGCTCGCCGGCGGCAGCGGCATCTCAGTCGGAGTGTCCGCCGACCGCTGCCCGCTCTTCGAGCAGACGGCGCAGCGCAACGAGCTCGTCCTCGAGCCGTGTGAGTCGGTCGTCTATCGCACGCAGCTCCGCTCCGACGTAGGCGGTCGATTCGACCGCGGCCGACCCGAGCTGCTCGGTCTCGACCCTCAGGGTGCTCAGAGAGTCCCGCTGGACCGCCGAGTAGGCCAGCCCAAGGGCCCGGCGCAACCAGCTTCTCGAGGCCTGAAGGCGGTTTCTCATAGACGGCCGAGAATACGTTCTTCGCTGAGACGCTGCCCAATCCCGGAACCGATTGAATACTCGAGTGCCAACGCGCGCCTTGATCACCGGGATCGGCGGCCAGGACGGCAGTTATCTCGCCGAGCTGCTGCTGGAGAAGGGCTACGACGTCCACGGCCTCGTGCGCTCTGAGCCGGATCAGGTCCAGCCGCGGCTCGCCGAGTTCCAGGACCGCCTGACCCTCCACGCCGGCGACCTGCTCGACGAAGGATCGCTCTCAGCCGTCCTGCGTGCGGCGAAGCCCGATGAGGTCTACAACCTCGCGGCCACCTCGTCGGTGTCGCAGTCGTGGCGGCTGGCCGTCGCCACGGCCGAGAGCACCGGGGTGGGCGTCACGCGGCTGCTCGAGGGAATCCGCACCGTGTGCCCGGAGGCGCGCTACTACCAGGCGTCGTCATCGGAGATGTTCGGGCGGGCGCTGGAGACCCCGCAGAGCGAGTCCACCCCCTTCTACCCCCGCAGCCCCTACGGGGTCGCGAAGGTCTACGGCCACTTCATCACCGTCAATTACCGCGAGAGCTTCGGCCTGCACGCCAGCTCCGGGATTCTCTTCAACCACGAGTCCCCGCGCCGCGGCCAGTCGTTCGTCACACGCACGATCACGACCGGCGTCGCGTCGATCAAGCTCGGCCTGAAATCGGAGTTGGTACTCGGCAATCTCGATGCGCGCCGCGACTGGGGCTACGCCAAGGAACACGTCGAGGCGATGTGGCTGATGCTCCAGCAGGACGAGCCCGACGACTACGTGATCGGCACCGGAGTCGCGCACTCGGTGCGCGATGTGGTCGATCAGGCTTTTGCCTGCGTCGGGCTCAATCCCGAGGAGTACGTGCGTCAGGACCCCGAGCTGGTCCGGCCCGCCGACATCGACGAGGTCGTGGCGAATCCGGAGAAGGCGCGCCGGGTGCTCGGCTGGCAAGCGACGACGAACTTCGAGGAGCTGGTCTCGATGATGGTCGAGGCGGACCTCGAGCGCCTCAAGGCCGCCCACTAGCCCCGGTCGCGGGTCCTCAGCTTTGGCCGCACGCGCTGCGGGAGCAGTCCCAGCAGTTTGCCGCCCGCGCGCAGGATCCGGTGCCAGACATCGAACTGGAGGAAATAGCGGACCCGGCTCATCGCCAGCGCGTCGACCATCACCGCGTAAGGCAGCCAGCGGCGCTCGCGCGGGGTCAGCGCCGGTGCGAGCTCGTCGCGGATCACCCTGTAATCGGGACGATGCTGCCGGTGGTCGCCTGCCGACTTCGCTTCAGGGTGCAGCACCCGGGCGGCGAGGAACTCGTCACGCAACAGCAGCGGCAATTCCCCCGCGATCGCGAGCCGCTCCATGAACTCGACGTCCATGGCGTATTGGAAGTCGGCGCGGAACGGCCCGAAGCGCTCGAACAGCTCGGCGCGCCAGAACGCCGCGGGCTGGGGGACCGACCAGTGGCGGGCGATCCACCACTGGCGCCCGCGGGGACGCCCCTCTATCTCCTCCGGCTGCTGGGGTCGCCACTCGTCGCCGATGTCCCAGACGCCGGGGTTGCCCTCGGCGTCGACGTTGTGGGCGGCGCCACAGACCCAGCTCGCCTCGCCTTGCTCGAGCGCGCCGATCGCGGCCGCGAATGCACCCGGCATGTAGTAGTCGTCGCTGTTGAGGTACGCGATCACGTCGCCGGTCGCGCGCGCCAGGCCTTTGTTGATCGCGTCGGACTGGCCCTCGTCGGGCTCGGAGACCCACCAGTCGATGCGGTCCTCGTAGCGCTTGATCACCTCGACTGTCTCGTCGGTCGAACCGCCGTCGACGATCAGGTACTCGAGGTTCTCGTAGCCTTGGTCCAGCACCGAACGGATCGTTTTCTCGATGAACCTGCCCTGGTTCAGGCTGGGCGTGATGATGGAGAGCTTGGGGCTCAGGAGGCCCGCCGGTCTCGGGTGCGGATCTTCGGGCGGATTCGCTCGGGCAGGAGGTCGAGGAGCCTTCCGGCGAACCTCAGCCCGGGGTGAATCAGGCGGAATCGAATCTGGAAGGCGAGACGGTCGAGCCAGAGGAAGCGCGCCATCTGCGTGAGCCGCAGCCAGACGCGCTCGGATGCGGTCAGCTCCCGGGCGTGAACCCGGCGCTGCAGCTTCAGCTCCGAGTCCCAGCTGTCGAAGTTCGCCGACTTCGCGCCGGAGTGCAGCACGCACGCCGCCAAAACGTCGTCGGGAAGCAGCGCCGGAACCTCGCCCGCCATCACCAACCGCGTCATGAATTCCCCATCGAAGGCGAAGTGCATGTCCTCCCGGAAGCCGCCGTAGCTCTCGAAGAGCTCGCGGCGCCAAAATGAGGCCGGCTGAGCTACGACGTAGGGGTTGAGCACGAGCAGGTGCCGCCCCGACGTTCGAGCCTTCAGATGCTCCGGAGGCGCCGGAACCCAGACCGGGCCGACCGGCGTCTCGCGCGGTCGGTCGTGCTCGTCGACGTTGAGAGCAGCGCCCGCGACCCAGCTCGCGCCGCTTTTCTCGAGCGCGCCGATCGCCTTCTCGAAGGCACCCGGCAGGTAGTAGTCGTCGCTGTTGATGAAAGCGATCACCTCGCCGGTCGCCCGCTCGAAACCCTTGGACAGCGCGTCGGTCTGCCCCTCGTCGGGCTCGGAGACCCACCAGTCGATGCGGCCCTCGTAGCGGCGGATGATCTCCAGGGTCTCGTCGGTCGAGCCGCCGTCGACAACCATGTACTCGAGGTCGCCATAGCCCTGGTCGAGCACCGATTTGATCGTCCGCTCGATGAACTTGCCCTGGTTCAGAGTGGGCGTAATCACGGAGAGCTTTAGCAAAGGCTGATCAGTATAGGGTCGCGATTGTGAAGGGGATCAAGGCGTGGGCGTTCAATCTCCTGCAGCGGCTCTTCCGCTCGCGGGGCATGGAGCTGGTCGCGGCGGGGACCAAGGAGCGGCTGGCTGAGCAGCTGCAACTGCCGCCGATCACCGGTGCGGGCCGGCTGCTGGCGCTCCAGGATGTCGATCTCGTGCTCGACGTCGGCGCCGCGGTCGGGATGTATGGCCGGTCCCTGCGCGGGGGGGGATACGAGGGCCGGATCTGCTCGTTCGAGCCCCTCTCGAGGCAGTTCGAGCGACTTCGGCAGGAGTCCGCGGCCGATCCGCTCTGGGAGATCCGCAACATGGCTCTCGGCCCCGAGACCGGGACGACCGAGATCAACGTCGCGGGCAACTTCGACAGCAGCTCGCTGCTGCCCATGGGCGAGCGCCACGCGCAGGCCGCCCCCGCCTCCGTCTACGTCGGCACCGAAACCGTCGAGGTCGGCACAATCGACTCGGTCTGGGACGAGGTCGTCGGTGGCGCCAGGCGCCCGTTCCTCAAGCTCGACGTTCAGGGGTTCGAGCTCGAGGCGCTCCGGGGAGCGGAACGGAGCCTGCCGCGCATTCACGGCATCCAGGCCGAGCTGTCGCTGGTCCCGCTCTACGAAGGGGGGCCGCTGTGGCGCGAGGTGATCGAGTTCCTGGTGGACAAGGGCTTCCACGTCGCCGGGATCGAGCCCGGCTATGCCGACCCGGAAAGCGGCGAGATGTTGCAGGTCGACGGGCTCTTCATCCGCGACTGACGGCGCCGCCCTGGGCTAAGCGCGCTCGGCAGCGACCTTGCCGGCGAGCTGATCGGACAGCGCGGCGACATCGGCGTCGACCATCAGCTCGGCCAGCTCCTTGAACTTGACCTTCGGCTCCCAGCCCAGCTTCTCCTTGACCCGCGAGGCGTCGCCGAGCAGGATGTCGACCTCGGACGGCCGGTAGTAGCGCTCGTCGATCTCGACGTGGTCGTTCCAGTCGAGGTCGACGCGAGCAAACGCGACCTCGACGAACTCGCGCACGCTGTGGGTCTCGCCGGTGGCTACCACGAAATCCTCCGGCTCCTCGGCCTGGAGCATCATCCACATCGCCTCGACATAGTCGGGGGCGTAGCCCCAGTCGCGCTTGGCGTCGAGGTTGCCGAGGAAGAGCTTCTCCTGCATCCCGGCCTGGATCCGGGCGACGGCCCGGGTGATCTTGCGGGTGACGAAGGTCTCGCCGCGGCGTGGGGATTCGTGGTTGAAGAGGATCCCGTTGCAGGCAAACATTCCGTAGGCCTCGCGGTAGTTGACCGTCGCCCAATAGGCGGCGACCTTGGCGACGGCGTAGGGGCTGCGGGGATGGAAGGCGGTGTCCTCCGCCTGGGGAGGCGGCGCCGCGCCGAACATCTCCGAGGACGAGGCCTGGTAGAAGCGCGTCTTCACATCGGCCTCGCGGATCGCCTCGAGCAGGCGCAGGGTGCCGCCGCCGGTCACGTCAAACGTGTACTCGGGGATCTCGAAGGAAACGCGCACGTGGGACTGGGC
>JAWVFN010000272.1:0-5991 GCA_033855935.1 Solirubrobacterales bacterium
CCCGCGGTGATGCTCTACGGCGGCTCGATCCTGCCGGGGCGCTGGCACGACAAGGACGTGACGATCCAGGACATCTTCGAGGCCGTCGGCGCCTACGAGAAGGGCGACATGACCGAGGAGGAGCTGACCTCGCTCGAGGACGTCGCCAGCCCCGGCCCCGGCGCCTGCGGCGGCATGTTCACCGCGAACACGATGGCCACCGCCTTCGAAGTGATGGGCATCGCGCCGATGGGATCGGGCATGGTCCCGGCGGTCGCCGAGGAACGCCAGACAGTCGCCGAGAAGGCCGGCGAGCTGGTGATGAAGGTGCTCGCCGAGGACCTCAAGCCCAGCGACATCATCACCCGCGAGTCGATCGAGAACGCGATCGCCACCGTGGCGATGTCGGGCGGCTCGACCAACGGCGTCCTGCACCTGCTCGCTGTCGCCCGCGAGGCCGGCATCGAGCTCGACATCGACGACTTCGACACGATCTCCGATCGCACGCCGCTGCTCGGTGACCTGAAGCCCGGCGGGCGCTTCGTCGCACGGGACCTCAACGACGCCGGCGGCGTCGGCGTCTTCGCCAAGCGCCTCGACGAGGCGGGCCTGCTGCACCGCGATGCGATGACGGTCACCGGCCGCACGATCGGAGAGGAGGCCGACGCGACCACGGAGACCGAAGGACAGGAGGTCGTTCGCGCGCTCTCCGACCCATTGAAGGAGACGGGCGGCCTGGTCATCCTCCACGGCAACCTCGCCCCCGAAGGCTGCGTGGTCAAGGTCGCCGGTGAGGAGCGGCTGATCCACACCGGTCCCGCCAAGGTCTTCGAGTCAGAGGAGGAGACCTTCGCCGCGGTCAAGGACGGCAGGATCGACCCTGGCGACGTCGTCGTCATCCGCAACGAAGGGCCGTCTGGCGGCCCCGGGATGCGCGAGATGCTCCAGGTGACCGCCGCTCTGGTCGGCGAGGGCCTCGGCGACAAGGTCGCCCTGCTTACCGACGGTCGCTTCTCCGGCGCGACCCACGGGCTGATGGCCGGCCACGTCGCCCCCGAGGCGGTCAAGGGCGGCCCGATCGCCGCCGTCCGCG
Source organism: Solirubrobacterales bacterium (assembly GCA_033855935.1). GTDB lineage: Bacteria > Actinomycetota > Thermoleophilia > Solirubrobacterales > 70-9 > JAWVFN01. The sequence continues at coordinate 1,073 of JAWVFN010000272.1, forward strand.
AAGGCGACGAGATCACCATCGACATCGAGAAGCGAACGCTCTCGATCGACCTCTCGGACGAGGAGATCGCGGAGCGGGCCGCCGCTTACCAGCCCCCGGAGCCCCTCTGGGCCACGGGCGTCATGGCCAAGTACGCGAAGAGCGTGTCCAGCGCCTCCGAAGGCGCCGTAACTAGCTGAGGAAATCGTCGATGAGCCGGTTGAAGCGCACCGGCCGCTCGAGCATCGGCAGGTGGCCGCAGCGTTCGAAGACGACGAGCTCGGCGTTGTCGCCGATGAGGTCGCGGTAGAAAGGCGCCGAGCGCGAGGGGACGACGCGGTCCTGGCGACCCCAGACGACGAGCGTCGGAACTTCGATCTCCTGAAGCCGGTCGCGGATGTCGTAGCCGACGAGCGTCGTCATCGCGTCGTAGAAGCCCGGCGCCCGGAGGGCGGGGACGGTGATCTCGAACAGCAGCCGCGGGTCGAGGGCGACGGGATCGTCGACGATGCCGCGGTAGGCGCGCTGGCGCAACCCGCGGCGCCGCAGGCCTTCCATCTGGTAGCGGAAGGCGAGCGGTGCTGCCGCTCGCATGATGCGCCCGAGGACCGCCGCCGGCTCGCGCCTGGCACGGGACCAGGTGACGCCGGCCGACGAGGCGAGCACGAGACGCTCGACCCGGCTCGGCTCGGTGATCGCCAGCTCTGAGGCGACGAAGCCGCCGAGGCTCGATCCGATCACGGCGGCGCTGCCGATCTCGACCTTTTCGCAGAAGTCGTGGATGAAGCGCCCGAAGGCGGGAATCGATATCTCCCACGGTGGCAACGGGCTCGCGCCGAATCCGGGCAGATCGATCGCGATCACCCTGTGGTTCTTGGCCAGGTGGGGCATGTTGGCGAGCCAGTTCTGCCAAGAGCCGCCAAGTCCGTGGATAAGCAGCACCGGCGGGCCCTCGCCGATCTCGGCGTAGTTGACGCTCGCACCCACGACGTCGGCGTTGCGCAGGTGCTCCCGCCAGTCGATCTCGAGCCATTCCGGGTTCGGGTCCCCATAAGGATCGGGGCCGTCCGAGGGCGTCGGGTCCGGCATGTCGGCGAGCGGGGTAAGAAGGGCGGTCTGCCGCCGCAGCTCCTCCGGCCAGGTTCTCTGAGCCGCGGTGCTCACGCGTACCCCATCCGTTCGAGGATCGGGATCTCGCGGATCTGCGGCGGCTGCAGGTGGTCCCAGAGGATTCCCCGGGGCCGCTCGAACTGGCGCTCGACCTCGATCGCTGCGCGCGGCGTGACGATCAGGTCTACGGGGAGGTCGTGGGAGGTCATCGGCAGATGCTCGCGCAGGATCTGGATCGGGTGCAGCGTCGTGGCGACGATCGTGTGGGTGTCGATCTTGCCCGCCTCGACGAGAAGACCGTACTCGAGGTCGGAGAAGCCGCCGCCCTTGCCGACGCGGGCGCCGCTGAGGTTGACCGCGACCGAGCCGCAGAGCACGAAGTCGACCTCGGGCAGCTCCTCCTCTGCGACGACCTGGCCATGGCGCAAAGCGCCCTTGATCGTCGCCGCCTCACGGATCTGTTTCGCGTTCAGCTTGCGGGGGTCGAGGAGGCGGAAGGGGTGGATGTCGCGCAGGCGCGGCACGGCCATGATCAGCGTCTTGCCCTCCTCGAGCGCCGTGCGGCGGGCGTGGGTCTGGGGCGAGTCGGGATTGACCTTGACCGTTCGGGCGCGCTTCCAGAGCTTGCTGTCGGTCAGCTTCTGAGCCGCCAGCTTGGCGCCGGCGAAGTTGGGAATGCGGCCCTCGGCGCCGGGAAAGCGCGAGACCCCCTCTGCGTCCATGGCCTTCCAGACGGCCCGACGGACCTGGTCCTTGCTGCGCATTTAGATGTGGCCCGGGCCTCTCACCGGGCAGATACTAGATACCGCTGAGATCTCGCCGCGCTTGTGTCACAAAGCGCAAGTCTCGTTGCGAAGGGGCATCCATCCTGGGTAGATGGGGCTGTACCGGTCCGTAGAATCCAGGCTGGGAAAACCAGGGATCTGATGAGCAACCTCAAAGAGAGAATCAGCAATATGAGTCGCGTCGCAAAGATCGCGGTAATCGCCGTGCCGATCACGGTTCTGCTCGCGGTGGGCGCGGCCTTCGCCTACGACGCCTCCAAGCAGGACCAGATCTCCGAAGGGGTGCAGATCGCCGGCATCGACGTCGGCGGCCAAAGCAGAAGCCAGGCCAAGGCCTTGATCAAGAAGACCGTCGTGGCGCCGCTGATGCGCCCGGTCGAGGTCAAGCTCGAAGGCCAGACCTACGAGCTGACGCCGAGCAGCCTTCACATGAAGGCCGACGTCAACGGCATGCTCAACGAGGCGATCGACGCCAGCCGCCAAGGGGGATTGCCGAGCCGCCTAGTGCGCTACGCGACCGGCGGCACCGTCAACACGGACTTGGCGCCGCGCATCGCCTACTCGAGCGCGATGCTCCAGCAGGAGGTGAAGCGGATCGCCGGCGAGATCAACCGCGACCCGGTCGATGCACACATCGCCGCCTCGCCCCAGTCGCTTAACGAAGAGCCGGGCCAGGATGGGCTCAAGGTCGACGAAGACAAGCTCCACTCCGACCTCGAAGCCGCGCTGCAGCAAGGCAACAACCGCGAGGTGACGCCGGTCGTAAGCCGGGTGCCCCCCAGCGTGACCGAGGCGCAGCTGGCGACGAAGTACCCGACCTACCTCACAATCGACCGCGGCAACTTCAAGCTGACGCTCTGGAAGAACCTCAAGGTCAAGAAGACCTACGACATCGCGGTCGGCCAGTCGGGCCTCGAGACTCCCGCGGGCACGTACACGATCGACGACAAGCAGGTCGACCCGTCCTGGCACGTCCCCAACTCTCCCTGGGCCGGCAGCCTCGCCGGCCAGGTGATCCCGCCCGGCCCCGCCGACCCGCTCGTCGCCCGCTGGATGGGCTTCTACAACGGCGCCGGCATCCACGGCACCAACGAGCCCTCCTCGATCGGCAGCGCGGCCTCGCACGGTTGCGTGCGCATGCGCGTCGACGACGTGATCGATCTCTATGACCGCGTGCCGCTCGGGACACCCATCTACATCGGCAACTAGGCGCAGGCGTCGCCTGGGCGGTGGCGAAGTTTTAGCGATGAGCTGGAGCACGGCACTCGACGCGTACGACAGCGAGCTCGTCGCCCGCGGCGTCGCGCCGCGCTCGCGGCAGGCATATGCGACCGATCTCGCCCAGCTCGCCGACTGGGCCGAGGGACGCTCGCTCGAGCCCGAGGGCGTCGCCTACAAGGATCTGCGCCGCTATGCCGCCCATCTTTCGCAGAGCGGCGCGGCGAAGGCCACCGTCGCCCGCAAGCTGGCGGCGATCCGCGGCCTCTACGACTCGCTGCGCCGGTCGGGGCAGATCCCCCAGAACCCCGCCGATCTGCTCAGCGCCCCCAAGCGCGGGCAGAAGCTGCCCAGGGTCCTCAACCACGACGAGGTCGAGGCCCTGCTCGACCGCATCCCGGCGCACACTCCGCTCGAGGTCCGCGACCGGGCGATGTTCGAGCTCGCTTACTCGTGCGGGCTGCGCAGCGAAGAGGTGACGACCCTCGATGTCGTCTCGGTCGAGTTCGACTCCGAGCAGCTGCGGATCGAGGGCAAGGGCTCCAAGACGCGGATCGTGCCGATCGGCGAGCCGGCCCAGCGAGCCGTCGCCCGCTACCTCGAGACCGCGCGGCACGCGCTGCAGAGGGGAGAGGGCGAAAAGGCTCTTTTCCTCTCGAAGGCGGGCAAGCGCCTCTCGCCTTCCGACGTCAGCCGCCGGCTGACCAAATGGGTTCGTAACGCGGCCCTCGCCGGCGGCGTTTCGCCCCACGCGCTGCGCCACAGCTTCGCCACCCACCTGCTCGAGGGCGGTGCAGATTTGCGTGCAATTCAGGAACTTCTCGGCCACGCGAGCGTGTCGACCACGCAGATCTACACTCGTGTGGAGCCGTCGAGACTTCGCGCCCAGTACGCTCGAAGTCATCCCCGGGCCTAACAAAACGGAGGAGGGGTCGCGGGAAAAATGGAGATGAAGGTCAAAGAGTTCGAACTACGCGAGCTCTGGCGTCGATACAAACAGGACAACGATCGAGGTGCCCGTGAGCGCCTGGTTGTCGCCTACTCGCCTTTGGTCAAGTACGTCGCCGGCCGCACCGGCTCCGGCCTGCCCGCTCATGTCGAGGACACCGACCTGATCTCCTACGGGATGATCGGCCTGATCGAGGCGATGGAGCGTTACGACACGACCCGCGAGGTCCGCTTCGAGACCTTCGCCATGCCCCGCATCCGCGGCGCGATCATCGACGAGCTGCGCTCGCTCGACTGGGTGCCGCGCTCGGTTCGCGCCCGCGCCCGCGAGATCGAGCGCGCCAACTCGAAGCTCGAGAACCAGCTCGGCCGCGTCCCGACCGACGCCGAGCTCGCCGCGAAGCTCGAGATAAGCGAGGAGGAGCTGCAGGAATCGCTGCTCTCGATCTCCAACTCCTCGATCCTCGCCCTCGAGGAGCTGTGGATGGTCCCCGACTCCTCGGGCGACAGCGTCTCGCTGCTCGACACGATCCAGGACCCCAACGCCCCGGATCCCCAGGCTTCGCTCGACAACGTCGATCTCCGCGAGCAGCTGGTCGAGGCGATCGAGACCCTGCCCGAGCGCGAGACCCTGGTCATCGCGCTCTACTACTTCGAGGGCCTGACCCTGCGCGAGATCGGCGAGGTCCTCGGCGTCACCGAATCGCGGGTCTCCCAGCTTCACTCGAAGGCAGTGCTGCGGCTGCGGTCGCGATTGGCCAAGAGCCCGACCTAGCTATAGAGTCCGGGACCGTGCCTCACAAGGCAGCCGACCGGATACGAAACGTCGCCCTGATCGGGCACCGGGGATCGGGCAAGACCTCGCTGCACGAAGCGATG
>JAWVFN010000273.1:0-7909 GCA_033855935.1 Solirubrobacterales bacterium
GTCGCGCCGGCGGCGTGCTGAGAGCCAATGCCGGCGACGAGGGCCAGCATCAGGGCTGCAACCACAACGCGCTTCACGAGCCGGGCACTCTACTTGGGCGCAGTCAGTAATCTCGGCACGAGATGACGCCCGCCGATGCGACAGTCGCACAGGAGGAGTATCTGGAGTCGATGTTCTGGCTCCAGGAGGCCGGACTGCCGATCACAGGCGCCAACCTCGCGCGGGCGATGCAGCTCTCCCCTCCGACGGTCCACGAGATGATCGGCCGGCTCGAGAGCGACGGCTACGTCGAGCGCGCCTCCGACAAGTCGCTGAGCTTCACGAGCCAAGGCCGCGATGAGGCCGAGGATGTCGTGTATCGCCACCGACTGATCGAGCGCTTCCTCACGGACGTCCTCGGCATCCCCTGGGACGAGGTCCACGAGGAGGCCGAGCGCCTCGAGCACGCGATGTCACCGGTGCTCCAGGAGCGGATGGCCGTGGCGATCGGCGACGCGACCACCTGTCCCCACGGACACCCGCTGAGAGGCGTAGCGCGCGAGACCGGCGTGCTGCTCGCCGACGTCGAGCCCGGTGCCACGGTGACGGTGCTGCGTTTCGAGAACGAGGCCGAGGCAATCCTCCATTACTTGAAGAGCACCGGCATCTACCCGACGCTCGACGCGACTCTGAAGAGCTCAGGCGATGACGAGGTCGTGCTCTCCTCCGAGGAAGGCGAGCACGCGGTCTCGCGCGACGTCGCCGACACGGTCTCGGTCTCTGCCGACCCGGCGCCCGAGCCGCGGCCGCCGCTACCCGAGCAGCTCGAGGTCTCGAGCGACCGCTACGGGCGTTAGGCCTTGGCGGGGCTGGCGCTGCGGGTGCGTTCCAGCGCGGTCGCCAGGCGCGCTATGCCTTCATCGATCTGATCGACCCGAACCGGCGCGAAGGAGAGCCGCAGGCTCGATTCGCTGCCCATGAAATCCGGCCCGGCGACGAAGGTCACTCCCTCAGCCTTTGCATCCGCCAGCAGCGAGGCGGTATCGACGTCGTCTTCCAGCTCGAGCCAGAGGAAGTAGCCCCCTTCGGGGACGACGAACTTCGCCTCTGGCAGGCGTTCGCGCAGCGAGCTGACCAGGGTCTCGCAGCGTTTCCCGAGCTCGGCGTTGACGGTCTTGACGTTCGCATCGAGTGCGCCCGAGGTGCAGAGCTCGAGCACGATCGACTCGGCGAGCATGTTGGGCGAGATGTAGAGGCCGTTCGCGCGTTTGGCCAGCGTCGCAATCAGCTCGCCGGGCCCTGCCAGATAGCCGACCCGGACACCGGGGCTGACGGTCTTCGAGAACGAGGAGGCGTGGACGACGCGGTCAGCGCTGTCGAGCGAGAGCATCGTCGCGGGCGGCTCGGCGCCGAAGCGCACAAGGCGATATGGGTCGTCCTCGAAAACCGTGAACTCGTGCTCGGCGGCGAGCTCGATGATCCGCGTCCGCTTCTCGGCCGAAAGAGTGCAGCCGGCGGGGTTGTGGAAGTTGGGGATTATGTGGGCGAGCTTGACCGGGCCATGGCCGAGGGCCGCCTCCAGCGCGGCGACGTCGATGCCATCGTCTTCGAGTGGCACCGGAACGATCTCGGCGCCGAGGCGTTGCAGCAGCAGCAGGGTCCGGTCGTAGGTCGGTTGTTCGACGATCACCCGGTCGCCCTTCTCGATCAGCTGCTCGAAGAGCATCGCGCCGGCCTCGAGCGAGCCGTTGGTCGCCATGACTCTGGCCGGCTCGATTCCGTGCAGCTCGGTCGCGATCCATTCGCAGAGGCCGGGGTGGCCCGGGCCGAGGCCGTAGGAAAGGGCGCGCTGCCAGTCGGAGTCGAGGGCGCGCGCGGCCGCCTCCCGGACCGCTTCGGCGGGAAGGATGTCGGCGCTCGGAGCGCCGCGGGCGAAGCTGATCGTCTCGGTGGCCATCCCCGCCATCTTACGGTGGTAGATTCCTGGCCAGCCAGCCAAGACCTAAGGAGGAGAGAGATGGAGCCACGCTCTTTGAACGGACGGACCGTCGCGATCACAGGTGGTGCCCGCGGAATCGGCAAGGCCACCGCAAAGGCGCTCGTCGCCAAGGGTGCCCGCGTCGCGATCGGCGACCTCGACCTCGCGCTGGCCGAGAAGACCGCGACCGAGCTGGGCGGCAACGTCGTCGCTTTTGCCCTCGACGTCACCGACCGCTCCTCCTTCGACGCCTTCCTGACCGAAGCCGAGCGCGAGCTCGGGCCCCTCGACGTCGTCATCAACAACGCCGGGATCATGCCCGTCGGGTTGTTCACCGACGAGGCCGACGATTCGGCCCGGCGCCAGATCGATATCAACGTCCACGGAGTCATCTTCGGCACCAAGCTGGCTCTCGAGCGGATGCGCCCTCGCGGGTCGGGCCATATCGTCAACATCGCCTCGCAGGCCGGCAAGAACGGGGTTCCCGGCGTCGCGACTTATTGCGCCAGCAAGCACGCCGTGGTCGGGCTCAGCGAAGCAGTTCGCGGCGAGCTCCGCGGCACCGGAATCGAGGTCTCGTGCGTAATGCCTGCGATCGTCAACACCGAGCTCACGTCCGGCGTCAAGCCGGCGCGCGGCGTTCGCAACGTCGAGCCCGAGGAAGTCGCCGCGGCGATCGTCGGGGCGCTGGAGAAGCCCAAGTTCGACATCCCCGTCCCGCGCTCGGCCCAGAGCATCGCCACCTTCATGAGCGTCTTCCCGCGCGCCGTCCGCGAAGCGGTCGCCAGGGCGATGAAGGTCGACAAGCTGATGATCGACGTCGACGAGGAAGCACGGCGCTCCTATGAGGACCGGGCGGCCCACAGCGAGCCGAGCGCCGAGGAGAAGCAGCCGGTCTCCTAGCTGGCGCTAGGCTGCGCCGATGCCAACCGCTGCCGAGAAGGCACTGGTCAAGATCGCGATGAACGAGTACGCCGTCGGCGACGTCGCCGGGGCGCTGGCGCTCGCCGATCCTCTGGTCCGCTGGGACGACCGCGCCCTCGACGCCGACGGCGAGCTGGTCTGGGGCCAGGAGGATGTCCTCACCCACATCGCCGACTGGATGGACGGCTGGGACGCATATGGGGCGACGGTGGAAGAGATCCGGCCCGAAGGCGACCGCTACGTAGCGATCTACACCGAGCAGGGCATCGACGCCTCGACCGGTTTCACGGTCGAGCAGCGCCGCGCGGCGGCAATCAAGGTCGAGCGCGGCGTGATCGTCCTCTGGGCCCGCTACCTGACCGAGTCAGAAGCGGTCGGGGCGGCGCAGGCCGGCAGCGGCGTCGACCGCTTCTAGCCGGCGGCTACTTCTTCTTCAACTTCACCTTGTCGGTCTGGGTGGCGGCCGCTCCGCCGGTCGGCGTCCAGGCGAGCTTCAGCTTCAATTTCAGCTTGCCCTTGTCCGCCAGCTTTTTCTTCTGCTTGCCCGAGGCCTTGAGCGTGAGCTTGATGTCGCCGGCGGCCGTGGGGTTGGCGCTCGACTTCTTCATCCCCTTGGCGCTCGCCTTCAGGGAGCCCGAGCCCGGGACCGTGATGTGGAGCTCGCCGGTGCCCTTCTTCTTGTTGAGCTTCAGCTTGCCGATCTTGAAAACCGAACAGGCTGCGACCGGCGGCTGGGGCGGCGCCAGCTCGTAGGCGCCGATGTCGGGTATCGGCGTGCCACCCAGGCAGGTGCTCTGCGATCGCAGCGCGCGATCAAGGTCGAGAGAGCCGAGGTCCGGCGCCGCGATGCCGGCGTCGACCGAGGGCGAGGTGGCCAGTTCGTGGAAATCGCCGCCGGCCTGATTGACGAACTGCGGGGCTGCGGTGAGGTTGCCGTTGGTGCCCGCCGGCGTGAGTGACACCGAGCTCGGGTTGATACCGCCCGCGTTCGCGGTCGCGTAGAGGGAGTGCGTGAATGTGAGGGTCGCGCGCGAGCCCGGGTCGGCGTCCGCCGTGCCGGAGATCTGGGTGAAGCCGCCCGTCGCGAGCACGTTGACCCCGTCGACGTTGACCTGGCCGCCGTTCTGGGCGTTCGCCCGGATGGCAGCGGAGCTACCGCCACCGACGGCGGTCACGTTCCGCAGCGTCGTGTTGCTGATGAAGGTTGAGACCGACGAGCCGAGGTCGATCGCGTTGCCGCCGCTGACGCCGGCGGAGATGCAGATCGAGTCACGGAGTACCCCTGTGGTGCGGCACCCGGTGGCGGCAGCGGAGACGGAGACTCGCTCCGCGGTCCCTCCCGACATAACCAAGCCGACCCCGCCCGGACTGGTTTGGACCAACCGCACATCGTGCAGGGTCGCCGCCGCGCTCAGGAGGCCGAAGCCCAAAGTGTGGTTGATGGTCGGCGCCGGCTTTCCGGGCTCACCGCCGATGTCGATCGCCGCGCTGGTGTTGAGCGCGACACCAGGGTTGTAGTCGCCGAACCCCGAGAAGAGGACGACGGAGTCGCCGTTGACGACGTCACCGCCTGCGTGTCCGAGGATCGCGTCCGCCAGGCTGCAGGGAGCCGCGCTCGTGCACGGCTCCGGGCCGCCGGCGCCGGGCTTCGCGTAGCGGACGGTTGCGGCTCCGGCCGAGGCCGTCCAGACCAGGCAAGCAAGAGATGCGGAGATCAGTCCCAGTGCGACGCGCCCACGAATCATCGAGCCTCCCTACTAAGTAGCCGACGGGGGCCGTTATATCAGTTGGGGGCTAGGCCTTGGCTGCGGCGAGCGCCTCGACCGCGAGCGCGGCGGCCTCCGACGGGCTCTTGCCGACGCGCACGCCCTTTGCCTCGAGCGCTTCCTTCTTGGCCTCGGCGGTGCCCGAGGAGCCGGAGATGATCGCCCCGGCGTGGCCCATCTGCTTGCCGGGCGGCGCCGTGAAGCCGGCGATGTAGGCGACGACCGGCTTGGTGACGTTGTCGGCGATGAACTCGGCGGCGCGCTCCTCGGCGTCGCCGCCGATCTCGCCGACCATGACGATCAGCTCGGTCTCGTCATCGGCCTCAAAGAGGGTGAGGATGTCGATGAAGTCGGAGCCGACAATCGGGTCGCCGCCGATGCCGACGATCGATGAGTTCCCCTGGCCGGCCTGCTTGAGCTCATTGCCGATCTGGTAGGTCAGCGTGCCCGACTTGGAGACGACGCCGATCGGCCCCTCCTCGAAGAACTGGGCGGGGATGATGCCGACGTTGGCCTTGCCCGGGGACAGGACGCCGGGACAGTTCGGCCCGACCAGGGTCACGCCCTTGTCCTTGGCCTTCCAGTAGGTGCCGATCATGTCGTGGACCGGGATGCCCTCGGTGATCGCGATGACGGTATCGACGCCGGAGTCGATCGCCTCGTTGATCGCGGCGCCGGCAAAGCGCGCCGGGACGAAGATCATCGACGTGTTGGCGCCTTCGGACTCGACCGCCTCGGCGATCGTGTCGAAGACGGGGATCCCCTCGACGTCCTGACCGCCCTTCTTCGGCGTGACGCCGGCGACGACCTGGGTGCCGTACTCGCGGTTGCGCAGGCCGTGGAAGGTGCCCTCGCGGCCGGTCAAGCCGGAGATCGCGAGCTTCGTGTCGTCACCGACGATGATGCTCATTTGGCCAACTCCACGACGCGGGCAGCGGCGTCGAGCATCGTCTTCTCCTGGTGCAGGTTGGGCAGGCCGGCGTCGGCGAGCAGCGCCAGGCCCTCCTCGGAGTTGGTGCCGTCGAGGCGCACGACGAGGGGCAGCTCCATCTTGAGCTGGGTGCAGGCCTCGATGATGCCCTTGGCGACCTCGTCGCCGCGGGTGATGCCGCCGAAGATGTTGAAGAGGATTGCCCTCACCTTCTCGTCGGAGGTGATGACCGTGAGCGCGTCGACGATCGCCTCGGCCTTGGAGCCGCCGCCGGCGTCGAGGAAGTTGGCGGGGTCGCCGCCGGCCTGGGCGACGACGTCGAGGGTCGACATGCAGAGCCCGGCGCCGTTGCCGAGGATGCCGATGTCACCGTCGAGCTTGACGTAGGTGAGGCCCTTCTCCTTGGCCATCCGCTCCTGGGGGTCCTCGATCGAGTCCGCCGTGTCGTACTCGGCGAGCTCCTCCTGGCGGTAGAGGGCGCTGTTGTCGATCGTCACCTTGGCGTCCAGCGCGACGCAATCACGCCCCTTCGTCACGATCAGCGGGTTGACCTCGATCAGGGTCGCGTCTCCCGCGTTGAAGGTCTCGTAGAGCTTGACCAGCAGCTCCGCCGCCTTGTCCTGGGCGTCGTCGGCGAGCTTCGCCTTGGCGGCGAGCGACTTGGCGTCGTCGAGGCTGAAGCCGGCGATCGGATCGACGTGCTCGCGGACGAGCGCCTCGGGGTCCTCGTCGGCGATCGCCTCGACATCCATGCCGCCCATGCGCGAGAGCATCGCCATCACCTTCTTCTCGCCGCGGTCGAGGATGAACGACGCGTAGTACTCCTCGGCGATGTCGGAGCCGACCTCGATCCAGAGCTCGTGGACGGTGAACGGCCCCTCGCCGTGGGGCCCGGTGATGTCCATGCCGAGGATCGCGTCGGCGTGCTCGCGCGCCTCATTCTCGTTCTGGGCGATCTTGATGCCGCCGGCCTTGCCGCGGCCGCCGATCAGGACCTGGGCCTTGATCGCGCACGGGTAGCCGATCTCGTTGGCGGCGGCGACGGCGTCGTCGACGGTCGCCGCGTGCCGGCCTTCTGGCACGGGAACGCCGTTGCGGGCGAACAGCTGCTTCCCCTGGTACTCGAGCAGATCCAAAGCTCGGGGAGCGTACAGCGCGAGGGACTTCGTGACATGAGTTACGTTCGCGCGTAAATGGGATAATCCCCTTTCATGGCGCTTCCCGGTCTCAAGACAATCAAGTGGGTGACCTCTGACTGCTACGGAACCCTGATCGATTGGGAGAAGGGCATCTCCGACGCGTTCGAGAAGGAAGCCAAGCGCGACGAGCTGACGATCGACACCGACGAGCTGCTCAAGCAGTTCTTCGAGGCCCAGGCCCAGATCATGGCCGGCTCCTACGAGCTCTACGCCGAGGTCATGCGTCGTGCCGTGGTCAAGGTCGCGGGTGAGATCGGCTGGGACATCGAGCCCTCGCGCGCCCAGTTCCTGCCCGACTCGGTCGCCCGCTGGGCTCCGTTTCGCGAGTCGAACGCGGCGATGGACCGCCTGCGCAGCCGCTACGAGCTCGGCATCGTCACCAACACCGACGACAAGCTGCTCGGGATCTCCCGCCAGCACCTGCGCACCGACCTCGACATCGTCGTCACCGCCCAGCAGGTCCGCAGCTACAAGCCCGACAACACCCACTTCAAGGAAGCCGCGCGCCGGATGGGCGGCAAGAAGGGCTGGGTCCACATCGGCGCCGACTACGAGACCGACATCGCCCCGGTCCTGAAGATGAACGTCCCGGTGATCTGGGTCAACCGCCACGGCGAGAAGCTCGAGGGCCGCAAGGCCCCCGACGCGACGGTCAAGAACTTCCGCGACGCCGCGGCGAAGCTCGGCGCTAAGTAGTCAGCCGGCGTCGACCCGCGGCAGTGCCGCGAGCCGGGCGTCGCTTGAGACGGCGCCGATCTCCGCGGGCAGCTCCTCGAGGTTGGCGCCGCGGACGAACTTCTCGGCCTTGCCGAGCGGGACGAAGAAGTTGTCGTAGTGGGTCGGGACGACGACCTCCGGGTCGAGGCGGGAGAGGACCCGCTCCCAGTAGCGCGGGGTGACGCTGCGACCGGCGACGCCGGCGAGGAAGATGTCGACCGGCGTCTTGCCGAGCGCGTCATCGTCGAGGTTGCAGCTGCCCTGGTGGTAGAGGCTCTTGCCCGCGACCTCGATGCGAATGCCCCAGACCTGGCCGCACTTGTAGGCACCGGGGCTGAGCGAGTCGAGCTCGTCGCAGGTGAGTGGTCCGTCGAACGGCACCTTGCGTCCGAGGATCAGCTTCGAATGGCGGCTG
>JAWVFN010000274.1:0-11415 GCA_033855935.1 Solirubrobacterales bacterium
GTGCTCGAGAAGCTCGACCGTGAGGGGGTCGCCGGAGAGCTGCGCGTCCGCGACGTGGTCCAGGGCCGCGCCGAGGTGGTCCAGATGTGGGGCCGCCCCGAGAGCGTCCGGCGCGAGTTTCGCCAGCGCCGCTCGCTCTAGCAATGGCACGGATCGCCGCCGTCGTCCCTGACCTGATGCTGCAGAGCCGCGTGGTCGAGATCCTCGGCGCCGCGGGGCACGATGTGACACCCGCCTCCGACCCGAGCGATGTCGGCGACGCCGAGCTGATCGTCGCCGATGTCAACGCCGTCGATCCGGCCGGCGTCGCGGCCCACGGCGTCCCCGTTCTCGGCTTTCACCAGCACACCGATCCAGAGTCGAAGCGGGTGGCGGAGGAGGCCGGGGTGACGATCGTCGTGCCGCGCTCGCGGATGATGCGCGAGATGCCGGAGTTGGTGGACGGACTGCTGGCTTAGACCGTGGCGCGGATCCGAGCCTTGGCGGGCTTGGCCGCCGGGCGTCCGGACGTATGGCGCTTGTACCAGCGCCGGCCGTGGGCGCGCTGGAAGTTCCAGGTGAAGGCGCCGACCGCGCCGCGCTTGTGGAGCCAGAAGCGATCCGGAGGCTCGGCGACCGGGGCGGAGCGACCCGGAGCGATCTCGGCGATCGCGAACCCGGGGCCCTCGGAGCGATCGCGGCGGGCGAGGATCGTTCCCTTGGCATCGGTGATCACCGCGCCACCCTCGAAGTGACCTTGAAATCCCACCGGCATCCACGGCATCCCGCATTTGAGCTCGCCCGAATGCGCGGCGTGGATCACCGGTGCGCCGACGTACGTGGCGAAGGCCTCCGATGCCCGGCGCGCGAGAGCGGCGTTGTCTCGCTCGGCGCGGCGGGTGTAGGCCTTCGGCGGCCAGGGCGGCACGCTCCACCAGCCGGAGCCGGCGGTGACCAGATCGACCTTGCCGACGAGCCGGCGCACCGTCTGGGTCCGCATCAGCTCCCAGCAGACCGCCGCGCCGGCGGTCACCTCGCCGGCCTCGATCACGCCGTCGTCATCGCCGCCGACGTAGAAGCTGTTCTCCCACATCGTCGGCAGGTCCTTGTCGTGACGGCCGGCGATGCCGTCGGGCGTCGCCAGCAGGTAGGCGTTGCGGACCTCGCCGTCGGCGTCGCGGCAGAGGAACGAGCCGCCGACGGTGACGCCGTGACGCTTGGCGATGTCGAGCAGCAGGTCGGTCGCGGCGCCGTCGGGAGCCAGCGCCGCGTCGGCGAGCTCGGTGACGAAGCCGATCCCGGTCGTGAAGAACTCCGGCAGCGCGATCCACTCGGCGCCGTCGGCCGCGGCGAGGTCAGCCAGGCGCTCGGAGAGCTCGAGGTTGGCGTCGAGATCGCCGACGACGGCTTCCATCTGGATGGCGGCGGCACGCATCCGCTTCAGCCTACCCCGAGGGCGAACAGCTCTCCGGGGTTCGCCCGGCGAGAGAGAATCCCGTGCGCAGTGTCCCATCGACTCCATTCGTCGAGCGCGCTGCGATCGAACGTGCCGGGCGGGCTGAAGGCCATTGCCTTGGTCAGTGCGTCGAGCTCCGCCTGCTGTTCGCCGCGATCCAGGCCCTGTACGGCTGCAAGGAGCGCGCCAAGGCCGGATGGCGGATCCGCCACGACGTCGCCGTACCCGTGCTTCGTGGCGTCGACGACGTGGCGAACGAGATTGGGTCCGGTACTGAGCAGCTTCGACGACGTGACGAGGACGAGTTCGGGGTACTTCGGCGCTCCGTAATCATCCACACGGAACTCGCGGATCGGGAAGCCCTGCTGCTGGAGCGTGACGCCCTCGGCGTTCCAGAACGCGGTCGCGGCATCGACCTTGCCCGCCGCGAGTGCGGAGACGGCGTTGAAGCCGATAGTGACTCGATCCACCTTGGACGGGTCTCCGCCGTCGGCCGAGACGACCGAATCGAGCACCGCGTCATCGGATGGCAGTCCGGTCACGCCGACGCGCTTCCCCTCGAGGTCCCTCGGCCGGCTGATGTCGGCCTGGGCAAGGACCGACGCCAGTGGCCGCTGAACGATCGGCATCACCCCGACGACGTCGAAGCCCTTCTCGGCGGCCAGCCCGAGATCGTGGATATCGAGGATCGCGAATTGCGCCCGTCCGGACTCGAGCAGCTTCGGGGCGTCAGTGCTGGCAGACGGCTGGTGAATGCTCAGATCGACCCCTGCGTCCTTGTAATAACCCGCCGCCTCGGCCGCGTAGATCCCAGCATGCACCGCGTTCGGCTGGAAATCGAGGACGAGCGTTGCCGCCGTCGCCTCGTTCGAGGCGCCCGGTTCTGCACCGCTCCCGCCGCAGGCGGCCAGAGCGGCCGATGCGAGCAGGGCGGCCGCCAGCGGCGCGGCGACCCTCTTCATCGGCGGTAACCATATTCTGTGCTCGCGTTTAGGAAGGCGTGTATAGACTGCGCCCGCGCGTCTTAGGAACGCCAGACGCCAAGACTTCGCACGGCACCTTTGCAATACATACCTACAGGAGGAAGCCCCGAGTGAACGATCGAGGACTCGCCGCATACGTCGCAGAGCTGATTGGAACGATGTTCCTGGTTTTCATCATCACGAGCGTCGTCGTGCTCTACGTTGCCAGCGGCGCCACGGCGCAGTTCGGCTCCGATTTTGCAGTCGTCGGCCTCGTCCACGCCTTCGTGCTTGCCGTGCTGATCATCGGCATCGGCGCGGTGTCAGGCGGGCACTTCAACCCGGCCGTGACATTCGGCGCGGCGGTCCTCAAGAAGATCGAGCCGATCGACGCGCTCGTCTACATCCTCGCCCAGCTCTCGGGCGGCGTCCTCGGTGCCCTCCTGACCAAGGCCTTCCTCACCGACGAGGGGCGCGCGAGCGACTACGGGACACCGGCTGTAACCGCCCTGATCGGCGGCGCCAAGCAGGCGGCGATGATCGAGGCGATCGGCGCCTTCCTGCTGGTTCTCACCGTGCTCGCCGTCGCGCTCAACCCGAGGGCGAAGAAGGAGTGGGCCCCGTGGTCGATCGGCATCACGCTCGGCTTCCTGGTCATGGTCTTCGGCCCGCTCACCGGCGGCTCGTTCAACCCGGCGCGCTGGTTCGGTCCGGCGCTCGTCGGCAACCACTTCACCGACGCCTGGGCCTACGTGGTCGGCCCGTTCGTCGGCGGCGGCCTCGCGGCGGCCTTCTACAAGTTCGTGATCGAGCCGAGCGAGGTCGGCGGTCCGCCAACCTCGGTGTCGCCCGGGCAGAGGAGCACGCCAGTGCCGCCCGCGCCCCCGCGGCCACCGGCAGGTGGAGGCGGAGGGCCGACTCCTCCGAGCCCGCCCTCGCCGCCGCCTCCGCCGAGCCCGCCGCAGCCGCCGAGCTCGCCGCCTGGCGGGATCGTCGGCAGCTAGCCGGCTCAGGCGTTCCGCTAGCGTGACCCGGCATGCGCCGGGTGACTTTCAGCCGCAACTACACGCTGTCGCTGTCGCGGACTTGTCAGGCGCATTGCAAGTACTGCTCGTTCGCTACGCATAAGGCGCATCTCTACTCGCCCGAGGAGGTCGAGCAGCAGCTCGATCAGGCCGAGCGGCGGAATGCCAAGGAGCTGCTGGTTCTCACCGGGGAGCGGCCGGAGGTCAATGCCGAGGTCGCGGCGCGGCTGGACTCCTACGGGCACGACGACTTCACCTCCTACGTCGTCTGGGCCTGTGAGCAGGCGCTTGGGCGGGGGATCCTGCCGCACACGAATCTCGGGGTTCTCTCGCGGGAGGACCTGGGGCGGCTGCGCGAGGTAACCGCGTCGCAGGGGCTGATGCTCGAGTCGATCTCCGAGCGGCTGATGGACACGGTCCACGCCGGGTCGCCGACCAAGCACCCGGCGCGGCGACTGGAGACGATCGAGGCGGCCGGCGAGCTCCAGATCCCCTTCACCAGCGGCATCCTCGTCGGCATCGGCGAGAGCGAGGAGGAGCGCGTCGCCTCGCTCGAGGCGCTGGCCGACGTCAACTCCCGCCACGGCCACATCCAGGAGATCATCCTCCAGAACTACGTCCCGCACCCGAAGTACTACGGGCAAGAGGTGGCCGAGATCGCCGACGAGGCTTCGCGGGCGCGCTGGACGAGCGGGATCTCCAACGGCGAAGGGATTCCGCAGGAAGCTCCGGATTGGGCCTCGCCGGTTTCCATCGACGACCTCAAGCGGCTGATCGCCGAGACCAAGCGGTTGATGCCGGGTGTCGGCGTCCAGGTGCCGCCGAACCTCAGCGACTGGTGGCCCGAGCTCGTCGAGGCCGGCGCCAGCGATCTCGGCGGGCTCTCGGCGAACGGCGACCACATCTCCCCCGAGGAGCCGTTCCCAAGCCCGCACCAGGTGCGCAAGGAGCTGGCGCCACGGGGGTTCGCGCTGACCGAGCGTCTCTGCGTCTATCCCCAGTACATGGACTCGGAGTGGATGGAGCAGGGCGTCCTCGACCTGATCAAGCTCAAGTACTGGAGCTTCATCCCCCGTCGCGGCTCCGGCCGCCGCGCCGAGCGCAGCATCGATCCGGAGCTGGCGCCGCAGGCGATCGAGAAAGGGCGAATGGGGGAGGAGCTCAGTCCCGACGAGCTGACGGCGCTCTTCTCCGAGACCCGGCCCGAGGTGATCGAAGCGATGCGCGTCGCCGCCGACGGGCTGCGGGCCGAGCTCGCCGGCGAGCAGGCGACTTTCGTCGTCAACCGCAACATCAACTTCACCAACATCTGCGTCGTCGGCTGCGCCTTCTGCGGCTTCGGCCAGGGCAAGCGCTCGCCCGACGCCTACCACGTCGGCGAGGACGAGTTCGCCGCTCGGATCGACGAGGCGGTCGAGTTCGGCGCGACCGAGATCTGCATGCAGGGCGGCATCCACCCCGACTACACGCTCGAGGAGTACGGCCGCTGGCTCAAGCTGGCCAAGGAGGTCGCTCCCCAGCTCCACCTGCACGCCTATTCGCCGATGGAGATCGACTACATGTGCGAGCGCTCGGGCAAGGCGCCCGAGGCGGTGTTCGAGTACCTGATCGACTGCGGGCTCGGCTCGACCCCCGGCACCGCCGCGGAGGTCCTCGACGACGGCGTGCGCCAGCGGATCTCGCCCAACAAGCTGCCCGCCGATCGCTGGGTCGAGATCATCGAGGCATCGCACCGATCCGGCCTGCGCTCGACCTCGACGGTGATGTTCGGCCACATCGAGGAGCCCTGGGAGCTCGCGACCCATATGCGGGTCGTGCGCGAGCTCCAGGAGCGGACCGGGGGGATCACCGAGTTCGTGCCGCTCAGCTTCATCCCCTTCAACACGCTGCTCGGCCGCACCCACGGCGTCGAGGAGATATCGCGCCACGACAACCTCAGACACACCGCGGCCTTCCGCCTCGCGCTCGGCAAGACGATCACCAACCTCCAGGCGAGCTGGGTGAAGATGGGGCTCGACGCCGCCACCGAGAGCCTGCGCTGGGGCGTCAACGACCTCGGCGGCACGTTGATGGAGGAGAACATCTCGCGGATGGCGGGCTCGCAGCACGGGACGCGGCTCGAGCCCGAGCAGCTGATCGACGCCGCGCGCCGGGCCGGGAGGACCCCGGCCCAGCGCACGACGCTCTACGACATCGTCGAGACCTACTAGCTAGAGACGCTGGCCGGTGACGCGGTCGACCGCGCCGCCGATCTTGCCACCGAGCGTGTCTCCCTGCGACTTCTGGGCGATGACGACGCTCAGCGCCGCGATTGGCACGACAAACCCGATTATCGGCAGGAAAAGGCCGACGACGCCGTCAGCAGCCAGCGCGCCGCTGGTGGTGAAGATGACGAACACGCCGCCGAGATTCGCGATGGCGCCGGCGAGGCTGACCCAACCGAGCCAGCTCGGCAGCAGGGTGGTGCGGAGAATGACGAGGGCGGTCGCCGCGAGCAGCACGAAGAACCCGGCCGCTGCCGGAGCCGCGACGACGTAACCGATGTCGCTCAGCATCCGGACCAACTCGGGGCTGGTTTCGTCGGGCCGGTAGGCAGCCGTTGCCGTCGCGGTCAGGCTGATCACGAAAAACATCGCGCCGACGATGCCGCCGCCGAAGGCGACGGTGGGCAGCCTCGGGTTGCCGATCGCGGCGCGCAGCGCGGCCGACAGACTGCCCAGGAACCAGACGTAGAAGCCCAGCGCCACCGAGAGGATCGCGACCGTCGCGCGGATCTCGTTGGTGTGGTTCTTGTAGAAGTTGCCGTAGGCGATCGCCGCAGCGTCCGGCGCTGGCGGCTTCGGCAACACGATCACGAATCCGACGATCGTCAGCAGTACGGCTGCGAGGCCTGTCAGGGCCCCGATCCGCTCGTAGTTGTCCTTCATCATGAGCCGTCTCTCCTCCTCCTAGGGTGGCTCGACCCTACCCAAAACCGCGGATTGCGAAGTCTTTTGTCGCGATTCCCGATCGTGGCCGGACCCCGGGTTAAGGTGATCCGACCACTAGGAGGAGGTGCGGAATGGGCATCTGGTACGCCGTTTTGGCGTTGGTGAACATGCTGGCCGGCGGTTTCCTGGTCACGTCGACGTACGGGTTCGACCCCGGAACGACGACCGATCTCGGTTTCGCCGTCAGCATCGCGGTGCTCGTGTTCGGCGTCGCGATGGGATACACGGGCTACCGCAGCCGCAAGAAGGCCGAGCGCGTCGGACTCGGCGCCCTCGGCTATGCGACCGCTGGGCTGGCGACGTGGACGATCATCGCCACCCAGGTGTTCGCTTCGAGCACCGC
This sequence comes from Solirubrobacterales bacterium, assembly GCA_033855935.1. Classification (GTDB taxonomy): domain Bacteria; phylum Actinomycetota; class Thermoleophilia; order Solirubrobacterales; family 70-9; genus JAWVFN01. The sequence goes on from JAWVFN010000274.1 coordinate 6,756, forward strand.
GCAGTGGATGGTGTTCGGCAGCGGCCTCGGCCACATCGCCCTCGCCGTCGCCGGCATCATCACCCTCGAGACGACGGCCCCGCGCCGCCGCTGAGGGTTCGAGTCCTGAAACGCAGAGCGGGCGGCCACTGGCCGCCCGCTCTGTCGTACAGATCCGTCCTCTAGCGGCGGCGCTTGGGTGGATTCTGGACGAGCATCCCGCTGACGACCAACGTCCAGAGGACGAAGGCGCCGTAGCGGGCCCAGTAGCCAAACGCACCGTCGGCGGCGAATATGCCGTCGTCGTTGAACACGGCCACGAGGCCGACCAGGGCCAGCGCGCCGGCGATCAGGGACAGCCAGCCGATCAGCTTCGGCAGGCCGCCGCCGTCCATCAACGAGACCACTGCGACGCCGAGATACATCACGGCGAACGCTGCTGTGCCCATCCCGAGGCAGAGGGCCCCGAGGTCGACCAGCGTGTGGGTGATGCCGGGCAGGACGAGCCCCGGATGCAGCGACGCCGCGGCGTAGAACACCATCGCGAGCAGTACGAACGCCGCGCCGACGATTCCACCGCCGGACACGATTCCGGATATCCGGCCAGCGCCGCCTTCTCCATTTCGGACCGCGACCCTGACACTGCCAAGGAACCAGAGGAAAAACAGCATCGAGAGGCTGGTCAGGAGAATCTCGACGTGCAACGCATCCTTGTTCTGTGCGACGAACGCAGCCACCGGCGCGACCCCAGCGTTGAGGCTCGGGGGCTTCGGTGACAGGCCAATGATGAAATTGACTCCGAGCAACGCGACCGCGGCAAGACCAGTCGCCGCGCCGAGTTGCTCCCTCGTGCGTGTATCCATCGCCTAATCTCTCCTCTCTCGCCGGCGCCAAAAAGCGTGGCAGCCGACATTCGATAGGGCGAAACAGCACCCTTCGGCGCGAATGGTCAACCTCGTGTCAGACGTACTTTTAAGGTATGCGAGCGCTTGTTCTTAAAAGCCCCAAACAGCCCCTCGAGGCGGTGGAATTGCCGCCTCCCGAGCCCGCTGCAGGTGAGGTTCTGCTCAAAGTCCACGCCTGCGGGGTCTGCCGGACCGACCTCCACATCGTCGACGGCGAGCTCGAGAAGCCGAAGCTGCCGCTCGTCCTGGGGCATCAGATCGTCGGCACGGTCGAGGCCCTGGGCGAAGCGGCCGAGCGATTCTCGCTCGGCGACCGCATCGGCGTTCCGTGGCTTGCCTGGACCTGCGGCGAATGCCGCTTCTGCCTGTCCGGGCGCGAGAACCTGTGCATCCGGGGGCGTTTCACCGGCTATGACCGCGACGGCGGATACGCGGAGCTCGTCACGGCTGACGAGCGCTACTGCCACCCGATCCCGCGCGACTACCCGGACGTACACGCGGCGCCCCTGCTCTGCGCGGGGCTGATCGGCTACCGCGCGCTGCGGGCCTGCGGGGACCCCGAGCGCCTGGGTCTCTACGGCTTCGGCGCCTCCGCCCACCTGATCGCACAGGTGGCGGTCCACGAGGGACGGCGCCTGTTCGCCTTCACTCGCGAGGGCGACGACGCGGGCCAGGCGTTCGCGCGCGAGCTGGGGGCCGAGTGGGCTGGGGCGAGCGGCGAGACGCCGCTGGAGCCGCTCGACGCGGCGATCGTCTTCGCGCCGGTCGGGGCGCTGATGGTCGAGGCGCTGCGCGTCGTCGATCGCGGCGGCCGCGTGGTCAGCGCCGGGATCCACATGAGCGATATCCCGTCATTTCCCTATTCGATGCTCTGGGAGGAGCGCACTCTGACCTCGGTCGCCAACCTGACCCGCCGCGACGGCGAGGAGATGCTCGAGATCGCGCCGCGCGTGCCGGTGCGCACGGAAGTGACCACTTATCCGCTGTTGCAGGCAAATCGGGCACTCGACGACCTCCGCGGCGGTAGGCTTCGTGGCGCTGCCGTACTGGTAGTCGAGCAGGATGAGAGAGAGGAAGAGGTTGGCTGACGTAACCGTCAAGAAGCTGGATGAGTTCGACACCGCATTCGGGGGCGGTATGCGGCGCGTGCGCGCCGGCCTCGGCGTAACGTCGTTCGGGATGCAGGTAATCGAGCTGCCGCCGAATTTCAGCGGCTATCCCGAGCACGACCACAACCACGATGAGCAGGAAGAGGTCTACACGCCCCTCAGCGGCGCCGTGACCCTGATCGTCGAGGGCGTCGAGCACGAGCTCGAGCGCGGTGACTTCGCCCGGGTCGGGCCCGGCCAGAGGCGCAAGCTGGTGACCGGGGAGAAGGGCAGCCGGATCCTCGCGGTCGGCGGAACTCCGGGGGGCGTCTACGAGCCGCCCGAGTTCACCGAAGAGGGCGCCGGCGACATGCCCAGCAAGAAAGACCCCGAGCTCGCTACCTGAACAGGTCCTCGCCCGGGGACCGCTGCATCACTTTCGCGCCGGGACCATCGTCGGCGGTGACGAGGTCGCCGAGACCTGAAATCACGGCCACTGGGGCCGAGGAGTCCTTGTCACGGGCGAGGTCGGCGGCGCCGGAGATCTGATCGGCGAGCGCGATCTCGGTCGCCGCGAGCGGGCGACCGCCGGCATCGGGGCGGCCGCGCCAATCGTCGAGAGCAGCCAACCCGGCGCAGCCGATCGCGATGTCCGCTTGGCCCAGGCGCCAGGGGCGCCCGAAGCTATCGGCGATGACGATCGCGGGGCTCGTTCCACCCTGGGCCTTGATCTCGGCCCGCAGCCGGCGGGCCGAGGCGTCGGCGTCCTCGGGCAGCAGCGTGACCTCGTCCTCGCCGCTCGTGTTCGAGGCGTCGATGCCGGCGTTGGCGCAGATCCAGCCGTCGTTGGTCTCGCAGATCAGCACCCCGGGGGCGGCGCGGATGACCGCGCGGCTCTCGGCCAGCGCCAGCTCGACCATCCGCGGGTCTTTGCCGGTTTGCGCCGCCAGGCGCTGGGCCTCCTCGCCGGGCTCGACCTCGGAGAGGCTGCGAACGCGGCCCTCGGCCTTGGAGGCGACCTTCTGCGAGACGACGACGATCTCGTCGTCTTGGGGCGACGCGGCGGCGGCAATCAACTCGCCGAGCGGGTCGCCGGCGGCGATCTCCGGCAGCCCGTCGAGCGGCCGGACCCGCATCTCCCGCAAGCCCACTAGGCAGCTGCCGGCGCGTGCGGTTCCTGCTCGGGGCCGAGCTCCCAGATCAGCTGGGCGGTCCGCGGCGCCAGCTCGGGCCTGAGAATCAGCGCGTCGCGAAGTTGCATCAGGTCCTCGGGGGTGTCGAGGTCGAGGCTGAGCGAGTCGATGCGGTCGACCGCGAACGAGACCCCGGCGGCGCGGGCCCGGCTCACGTGCCGGGCGCAGCTATCGGGGCCGAAGGCGGGCTCGAAGGCGTCGGGAGGGGAGAGCAGCAGCGCGTTGGTCCCGGTGCCGTGGCGATCGGGGACGATCAGGGCCGAGCGCGGGGCGGTGCCGAGATGGCGGTCGAGCTCGACAGGGTCGAGCATCGGGCAGTCGCCTGGGAGCATGGCGACGCGGTCGACGCCCCGCTCGAGCGCCAGCTTGACGCCGGCCGATGCTGCCTCCGAGTGGCCCTCGTCGGCTTCCTGTTCGAGCACCTCGACGCCGAGCCAGCGCGCCGTGCGCGCGACCTTGACGTCGGAGGTGACGACGACGATGGTGTCGATCCGCTTGCTGCGATTGAGATGGCTGAGCACGTCGAGGAACATTGCCTCGGCGAGCGCGACTCGCGACCCCGCCGGCACGGCTTCGCCGAGACGCTGCTTGGCGTACTCGAAGCGCTTGACCGGAATGATCGCGTGTGTCTTCAATTTGACTGCCCCTGGTCGAAAGATTCGGGTGGCTTACCCCGAAGCTTGAGCCTTCAACCGTATTTGTCCAGAGTAGCGGCGAACTTCAGTGTGCGCTCGGCCAAGGCCCTTCGCCCCTCAGACCCTTCCATCAGCGTCGGGCAGGCGAGCGCGGGCAGCGCGGGGGGCGGCTCGGGCTCCTCGGAGTCGTGGACGATTCCGTCGAGCAGCCCTTCGTAGAGCGAGGCGACGCCGGCCGCGGTCGGCGGCCTGCCGACGGCGGCCATGCATGCCTCGGTTGGCCCCTTGAGCGAGTGACCGCCGACGAATGGGCTGACGGCGAGGACCGGGGCGGGGGAGGAGGCGATCGCCTCTCGCATCCCGGGGACGGAGAGGATCGGGCCGATCGAGATCACCGGGTTCGACGGGCCGATGACGATCGCCTCGGCGCTCTGCAGCGCCTCGAGTACCTCGGTCGTCGGTTTGGCCTGGTCGAGCCCCCCGACCTCGACGCCCTCGATCGCTCCCTCGGCGCGGTCGACGATCAGGAACTCCTGGAGCCCGCGCCAGCCGGCGGCGGTCTTGACCCGCGTCCGCACCGGCTCGTCGCACATCGGCAACACCTTGGCCCTGGCGCCGAGCTGACGCGCGATCTGGGCCTGAGCGTCGGTTTGACGGCCGCCCTCGTCGAGGAAGATGCGCCGGTAGAGGCAGGCGCCGAGATCGCGATCCGAGAGCGAGAACCAATCGGGGGCGCCGACCAGAGCCATGCGCTCGAAGGTGTTGAAGCCGTCGCCGGCGATGCCCCAGCCCCGCTCCTCGTCGATCTCGCCGGTGAGCCAGTAGGTGACGAGGTCGGGGTCGGGGGAAACGTGGACGCC
>JAWVFN010000275.1:0-22574 GCA_033855935.1 Solirubrobacterales bacterium
CGAAGCGGCCGACCGTCCAGATCGGCGACCCGTTCGAGGAATCGAAGCTGCTCGAGGTCTGCCTCGAGCTGCTCGAGCGCGGGCTGCTCGTCTCGCTCCAGGACCTCGGCGCCGCGGGGCTGACCTCCTCAGCCGGCGAGATGGCCTCGGCGGGCGGAGTCGGGCTCGAAATCGACGTGCAGAAGGTGCCGCTGCGCGAGCCCGACATCGAGCCGTTCGAGGTGATGATCTCCGAGTCCCAGGAACGAATGCTGGCGATAGTCGAGCCCGGTGATCTCGAATCCGTGGCGGCGGCCTGCGAGCGCTGGCAGACCAACTCCGCTGTGATCGGCGAGGTGACGAGCGATGGCGTGCTGCGGATCCTGGCCGGCGGCGACGAGGTCGGCACGCTGCCGGTTGACGTCCTCGTCGACGGCTGCCCCCTGTATGACCTCGACCCCGCCGAGCCCGCGGAGTGGATCTACGGCAACCACGCCACCCTCGATCCCGCCGGCGACGCCGGCGACACGCTGCTCGCGCTGATCTCTTCGCCGAATGTCGCCTCCAAGCGCTGGGCGTTCGAGCAGTACGACTCGGTGGTCGGCTCGCGCACCGTGCGGCGCCCCGAGCAGGCCGACGCCGCGGTGCTGCTCGTGCCCGAATCCGAGCGCGCGATCGCGGTCTCGATCGACGGCAACGGCCGCCGCGTCGCCTGTGACCCCTACGCCGGTGCGATCGAAGCCGTGCTCGAATGCGCCGCGAACCTCGCCTGCACGGGCGCCGAGCCGCTCGGTCTCACCAACTGCCTCAACTTCGGCAACCCGGAGAAGCCCGGCGTCGCCTGGCAGCTGACGCGGGCCGTCGAGGGCCTCGCCGACGCCTGCGAAGCCCTCGGCGTCCCGGTCGTGGGCGGCAACGTCTCGCTCTACAACGAGACGGCCGAGGGACCGATCTACCCGACCCCGGTCGTCGGCATGGTCGGCGAGTTGCCCTACGCCGAGCCGATCCCGGGAACAGCCCTGCGCGAGGGCGACGCGATCGGCCTGCTCGGCCCCTTCAAGCCGAGCCTCGCGGGCTCGGAGCTGGCAAAGCAGCGCGGCGAGCTGGACAAGGGCCTGCCCGAGCCCGACATCGTCGCGGCCGCCGCCGCGCAGGCCGTCGTGCGCAAAGCGGTGCGCGCCGGCTCGCTGGCGGCAGCCCATGACATCAGCGACGGAGGCCTCGCCTGCGCCCTCGCCGAGATGGCGATCGCGGGTGGCGTCGGCGCCCGGGTCGACCTCGCCCCTCTGATCGACGCCGAGGCGAGTGCCGAAGATGCCCTCTTCGGCGAGGGGCCCGGCGGCTTCCTGCTCGCGGGCGACGAGGCCGCCCTCGAGGCGCTCGACGCCGCGATCATCGGCGAGGCCGGCGGGTCGCAGATCGAGATCGGCGCCGGCGAGCTCTCAGTCGCGGTCGGCGTCGACGACGCGGAGACGGCCTGGCGCTCGCTGGGCGAGCGGCTCAGCTAGGCGGCGACGCCGGGCGAGCCGAGGGTGGTGCCGAGGACTTCGATGTAAGTCGGCGCAGCGGTGACCTGGGCCTCGCGACCGGCTTTGGTCAGCGTCGCGTAGACGCCGCGACGGTCGTGGTCACAGACGCCGCGCTCGACATAGCCGGCGCCTTCGAGGCGGCCGACTAGCCGCGAGAGGGCGCTCTGGCTGAGCTCGCTCTCGGAGGAGAGGTCCTGCATCCGGCATTGGCCGTCGCTCTGCTCTGCGAGACGCTGCAGAACCTCGTACTCGGAGAGCGAGAGGCGGTGTTCGCGTTCGAGAGCGCGTTCGAGCGACTCGCGCACGCTGGCGTGGGCCGATTCGAGCTCTCTCCACTGCTGGAGGAGGCTGTCGTGGGTGTTCTTGCTCATTTCAGACCTCCTTGTTAATCGCGCCGATTATAGCAAAAGTTGCATGCGAATTAATTGTTGACGGAATCTATGATTGTGCATATACTGCTATTTCGTCCCATCCCCCTCGCAAGGAGATCGCATGCAGGACGCAACGCAAGCAGAAGGATCCGTCAACTTCGACGCTCGGCTTTGGGCCCTTCTGGCACTGGTCTGCGGCGTCCTCTTCCTCGACGGGCTCGACGTCTCGATGGTGGCGGTAGCGCTGCCGAGCATCGGCAGCGAGCTCAACATGGCTCCGAGCCAGCTGCAGTGGATCGTCAGCGGGTATGTACTCGGCTACGGAGGCCTGCTGCTACTCGGCGGCCGTGCGGCCGACCTTCTCGGCCGCAGGCGGGTTCTGCTCGTCGGCCTCGGGGTCTTTCTCGTTGCCTCGTTCATCGGCGGCCTCGCCAGCGATCCGACCACTCTGATTGCGACCCGCTTCATCAAGGGCGCCGCGGCGGCATTCACGGCGCCGGCGAGCCTCTCGATCCTGACGACCACGTTCAAGGAAGGCCCGGCGCGCAACAAGGCGCTGAGCTATTACACGGCAGTCGGCGCCAGCGGCTGGTCGCTGGGCCTCGTGTTTGGAGGCCTGCTGACCTCGCTCGGGTGGCGCTACACGTTCTTCCTGCCGGTGCCGGTCGCCGCCGTGATCCTCTTCTTCGCGCCGCGAATTCTGGCTCGCGACGAGCCGATCGCCGCGGGGATCCGCAGCCATTTCGATTTCGGCGGCACCGCCACGCTCGCCGCCGCGATGCTCGGACTCGTCTACACGGTGGTCGAGGCTCCGAGCGCGGGCTGGGGATCGACGCGGACGCTGGCTTCCTTTGTCGGCGTCGCGGCCCTGCTCAGCGCCTTCGTGTTGATCGAACAGCGCAAGGAGCGCCCGCTCGTACGGCTGGGGATCCTCCGCTCCGGCGCCCTGAGGCGCGCCAACTTCGGCGCCATGGCGCTGATCGGAAGCTGGTTCGGGTTCCAGTTCATCGGCACGCTCTACATGCAGGACCTGCGCGGCTGGTCGGCGCTCGAGATGGCACTGGCGTTCCTGCCGGCGGGGCTGATCGTCGCCTTCGGTTCGACCCGGATGGGTGCGGTCGTCAACCGGTTCGGGACTACGCTGCCGATCACGGCCGGGCTGACCAGCCTCTCGGCGGCCTACATCCTGTTCCTCAACATCGGCGCCGATTCCAGCTATCTGACGCAGATGCTGCCGACCTTCCTGTTGGCCGGCCTCGGATTCGCGCTCACGTTCGGCCCGCTCAATGTGGCGGCGACCAACGACGTCGCCGATCATGAGCAGGGTCTCGCGTCGGGATTGGTGCAGACCTCGTTCCAGCTCGGCGGCGCGATCGGCCTCGCCGTATCCACAGCGGTGATCGAGGCCGGCACCTCCGGGTCGAGCGCACCGGCGGGCAGCGCCACAGCACTGCTCGACGGCTTTCACCCGGCGCTCTACGTGTCGCTGGCGATAGCCGCGCTCGGCATCGCGATCACCGTGACGCCGCTGCTTCGGCGGCGCCACTCTCCGGAACCGGCGTTCGCCGGACGTTCCGGGGACTCCTAGGCAAGCCCGCGAGCACGCCTGTCCCCGTTGCTAACCTGCGGGGGCAGGCGGCTCCGCCTGTTCTTGTCCTCCTTCTGACGACGCCAGAGGCCCACTCCAACTTGAGCGAGAGGCCAATTCCCGATCGCGATGGCCCGCGCGATGAATGCGGGGTTTTTGGCGTATTCGCACCCGGCAGTGACGTCGCTCGCTTCGCCTACTTCGGCCTCTACGCGCTTCAGCACCGTGGCCAGGAATCGGCGGGCATCGCCACCTGCGAGGGCGGCCACATCACCACTCTGCGCGAGCTCGGCCTCGTCTCCCAGGTCTTCGACGAGCAGAACCTGCGGGCGCTGCAGGGCGACATGGCGATCGGCCACGTGCGCTACTCGACCACGGGCGGCGGGGCCTGGGAGAACGCGCAGCCGGTCTGGCGCGACGACGGGCGCGAGCTCGCCCTGGCCCACAACGGCAACCTGACCAACGCCGTAGCGCTCCACAACGAGCTCCGCGAACAGGGCCTCGAGCTCCGCGGCACCTCCGACTCGGAGATCATCGCCGCGCTTCTGTCGAGCTACGCCTCCCCAGGTGGTGGTGATGACGGGTCCTACATCGAGGACGCCGTGGCCAACGTGATGCCGCGGCTCGAGGGCGCCTTCTCGACCGTGGTCATGACCAAGCACGCGATCGTCGCCTTCCGCGACCCGCATGGCGTGCGACCACTGGCGCTCGGCAAGCTCGACGACCGCTTCGTCGTCGCCTCGGAGAGCTGCGCCTTCGACATCATCGGCGCGAAGATGGTCCGCGAGGTGCGCCCCGGCGAGATGGTCTCGCTGACCGAGCGCGGCCTCGAGATGCGCCAGGTCATCGACGACGGCACTCCGGCCACCTGCGTCTTCGAGCACATCTACTTCGCCCGGCCCGACTCGCGGCTCGAGAACAAGGTCGTCCAGCAGTCGCGCGGCCGCATGGGCGAGATCCTCGCCCGCGAGGCCCCGGTCGAAGCCGATCTGGTGATCTCCGTCCCCGATTCGGGCAACCCCGCCGCGAACGGCTTTGCCCGCGAGAGCGGCCTGCCCCAGGACGACGGGCTGATCAAGAACCGCTATGTCGCCCGCACCTTCATCCAGCCCGGCCAGGAGCTGCGAAAGCGCGGGCTGCGGATGAAGTTCAACCCGCTGCCCGAGATCGTCGCCGGCCAGCGCGTCGTCGTCGTCGACGATTCGATCGTCCGCGGCAACACGACCCGGCAGATCGTGGCCATGCTGCGCGAGGCCGGGGCCAAGGAGGTGCATCTGCGGATCTCATCTCCGCCGATCCGCCACCCATGCCACTACGGGATCGACATGTCGACCCCCGACGAAATGATCGCCCACAACCGCGAGGTGGACGAGATCGCCGCCGAGCTCGGCGCCGACTCGCTCGCCTACCTCTCGATGGAGGGGGTTTACGAGGCGATCGGCGTCGACGCCGACCAGCACTGCGATGCCTGCTTCACCGGCGACTATCCGCTCGGCGACCCTGAGGACGGAGCCGGCAAGGGCAAGTTCGAGGAAATCGCCGTGATCCCGGCCGGCGGGGCCTCAACCTAGTTGGGCGCTTTTCGCATCGCCGTGCTCGCCTCGGGCGGCGGCACCAACCTGCAGGCGATCCTCGACAAGCTGCACGGGAGCGACGGGTTCGAGGTCGTGGCGGTCGCCTCCGACAAGCCTAAGGCCCAGGCGCTCGAGCGGGCCCGCAAAGCCGGGGTCGAGACGGAGGTCTTCGCTCGCGCCGAGGGCGAGGATCGCGAGGCCCGCGACGCGGTGATGGCGGCCTGGCTCGCCGCGCGCAAGCCCGACCTGGTCGTCCTCGCGGGCTACATGCAGCTCCTCTCGCCCGCCTTCGTCGAGACCTTCGAGCAGCGGATCGTCAACGTGCACCCGGCGCTGCTGCCCTCGTTCCCCGGCCTCGACGCTGTCCAGCAGGCGCTCGACCACGGCGCCAGGGTCACCGGGGTCACGGTCCACTTCGTCGATGAAGGCGTCGACTCGGGCCCGATCATCCTCCAGCGGGCGATCGAGATTCCCGAGAGCCGGGTCTGGGATCACGCGGAGGAGCAGATCCACGCCGTCGAACACGAGCTGCTGCCCGAGGCAATCCGCCTGATTGCCACCGGTCGCGTTAGCCTCGACCCCGAGAACCCCCGAGTCGTGAAGATCTCCGAATGAGCACAGAGGCGTCCAGCACTCCCACCGACAGCGCCGGCGAGCCCGGCGCCGTTCGCGTGCGCCGGGCGCTGATCTCGGTCTCCGACAAGACCGGCGTCGCCGACTTCGCCGCGGGGCTGCGGCGACTCGGCGTCGCGATCGTCTCGACCGGCGGCACCGAGGAGGCCTTGCGAGAGGCCGGCGTCGAGGTCGAGGGCGTCGAGGAGATGACGGGCTTCCCCGAGATCCTCGACGGGAGGGTGAAGACGCTTCACCCGCATCTGCACGCGGCGCTGCTCGCCAAGCGCGACGACCCCGCCCACGTCGAGACGCTCGCCGAACGCGGCATCGAGCCGATCGACCTCGTCTGCGTCAACCTCTACCCGTTCGAGCGCACGGTGTCGAGACAGGGCGTGTCCGATGGCGAGGTGATCGAGAACATCGACGTCGGCGGGCCGACGATGATCCGCGCGGCGGCGAAGAACTACGAGAGCGTCGCCGTCGTCGTTCGCCCCGAGAGCTACGACGCCGTGCTCGCCGAGATGGAGGAGTCCGGCGGCGAGGTCTCGGTGACGACCCGGCACTGGCTCGCCAACGAGGCCTTCGCCCTGACGGCGCGTTACGACGCCGCGATCAGCAACTGGTTCGCCGGCCGCTACGAGGCCTTCCCGACGCACTGGGTCTCGGCCTGGGAGAAGATCATGGACCTCTCATACGGCGAGAACCCGCACCAGCGCGCGGCGCTCTACGTCGACTCCGGCGGCCGCTCGCATGTCCTCTCGCGCACCGCAAAGCTGCATGGGAAGCCGCTTTCCTTCAACAACGTCCTCGATCTCGACGCCGCCCGCCGGCTCATCGGCGACCTCGACGAGCCCGCCGCGGTGATCGTCAAGCACAACAATCCCTGCGGCGCCGCGATCGGCGCCGACCTCGCCGAGGCCTACGAGAAGGCGCTCGCCTGCGACCCGATGTCCGCCTTCGGCGGCGTCATCGCCCTCAACCGCCCGGTCTCGAAAGCGCTCGCCGAACGGCTCCACGAGAACTTCATCGAGGTGCTGCTCGCGCCCGAGTTCGAGGAGGGGGCGCTCGACGTCCTCCAGCAGAAGGAGGCGATCCGAATCCTCGAGGACTCCGAGCGCCGGGTCCCCGAGAACGACCGCGACATCAAGCGCGTGCGGGGCGGGATCCTGGTCCAGGACCCTGACGGCGCCCCGGAGCCTCGCGAGCTGATGGAGGTCGTTACCAAGGCAGAGCCGACCGAGGAGCAGTGGACCGACCTGCTGTTCGCCTGGAACGTCGTCCGCATCGTGCGCTCGAACGCGATCGTGCTGGCGACGGGCGGGGCGACGATCGGCATCGGAGCCGGCCAGATGAGCCGCGTCGACTCGGTCCGGCTCGCGGTCGAGAAGTGCCGCGACGCGCGCGGCGACGACGCCGCCGAGGTGCTGAAGGGCTCGGTGATGGCCTCCGACGCCTTCTTCCCCTTCGCCGACGGCCCCCAGACGGCGATCGACGCGGGAGTCACAGCGGTGATCCAGCCCGGCGGCTCGAAGCGCGACGCCGACGTGATCGAAGCCTGCGACGCCGCCGGCGTCGCGATGGTCTTCACCCGGCAGCGGCATTTTCGGCATTAGCTGACGGAGTGAGCCACATCACTTGGTGACCGCCGGCACAGACGCCGGGGCGCCTGAGTGGTCGGATGGGCTCGATGGAGCCAACCACGACAGTGCCGGCCGACAGCTCCTCGGTGCAGGAAACCGAGCTGTCCGTCGAGGTTGGCCGCCCGATCGCATTCGCCGTGGCCCTCCTCGCTGGATTCCTCTCAGGGGGCCTGGCGATTGCGATCGCGGCGGGCTGGCACCCGCTCTAGGCCGCGGCTTGAGATGCGCCCACCGGGACTCGAACCCGGACCGCCGGCTTAAAAGGCCGGAACTCTAGCCAGTTGAGTTATGGGCGCCGCGCAAGTCTGCCACGGCGCTCCGCATGGGTCCAGGCGCGATGCAGGCAACGCTGCGCATCATTCCCCCGAATTCGGAGAGAATAGGTGCGGAATGCGGATTTCGGCCAAAGTCGACTACGCGGTGCGAGCCGCGATCGTGCTCGCTGGGTCCGAGGAGGGGAAGGCGCTAAAGGGCGAATCGCTCGCCGACGCCCAGGGCATCCCGGTCAAGTTCCTCGAGAACATCCTCGGCGAGATGAAGCACCACGGCATCGTCGCCAGTCGCCGCGGCGCCGACGGCGGCTACTGGCTGGCGAAAGCGCCGGGTGACGTGACGCTGGCCGAGATCATCCGCGCCGTCGAGGGACCGCTGGCAACGGTCCGCGGCGAGGCTCCCGAGGCGCTCAGCTACGAAGCCGCGGCCGCGCCGCTGAAGGAAGTCTGGATCGCCGTGCGCGCCAACCTGCGCGGGGTTCTCGACCGGGTGACGCTCGCCGACCTCGTCGCGGGCGAGCTGCCGCCGGACATCGCGAAGCTGACCAAGTCCGCCCAGGCCTGGGAGCCCTCCGGCTGACCAGTCAGGCCGCGGCGCCGTTGATCACGCGCATCGCGGTCGGGCGCACGTAGACGATCTGGCCCTCGGCGAGCTCGAGGTGGTCGGCGTCGGTACGCGTCATCTGCACCGAGACATGGCTGTCGTCGGAGAGGGTCAGCTCGATCCGGCACTCGAAGCCGAGGTGGACGATGCGGTCGATCATCCCCTCCTTCGTCCGGTCGGCCGGCGAATGGAGAACCTCGATGTCGTGGGGCCGGACCTTCTCGCCGCCGAGCTCGTTGACCTCGCCGACGAATCCCATGACGAAATCGGAGACCGGGTTCTCGTAGAGATCGCGCGGCGAGCCAGCCTGCTCGATCTTGCCCTTGTTCATCACCACGATCTGCTCGGCGACGTCCATCGCCTCCTCCTGGTCGTGGGTGACGAAGATCGTCGTCACGTGGACCTCGTCGTGGAGGCGGCGCAGCCAGGCGCGCAACTCGAGCCTGACCTGGGCGTCGAGGGCGCCAAAGGGCTCGTCGAGGAGCAGGACCTTGGGCTCGACCGCGAGCGCGCGAGCGAGCGCCATGCGCTGGCGCTGCCCGCCAGAGAGCTGCGAGGGGAAGCGGTGCGAGTAGCCGTCGAGGTGAACGAGGGAGAGCAGCGAGTCGACGCGCTCGGAGATCGCCGGCTTGCCCTTGCCGCGGATCTTGAGCCCGAAAGCGACGTTGTCGAAGACGGTCATGTGCTTGAAGGCGGCGTAATGCTGGAAGACGAAGCCGACGTTGCGCTCCTGGACGCGGCGCTTGGTCGCGTCCTCTCCGTCGATCAGGACTTGGCCCGTGTCGGGCTTCTCGAGGCCGGCGATGACCCGCAACAGCGTCGACTTGCCGCTACCGCTGGGGCCGAGTAGCGCGGTGAGGCCGCCGCTCGGCACGTCGATCGAGACGTCGTCGAGAGCCGCGAAGTCGCCGAAGTTCTTGCTCACGTTCTGGACGGCGATACCCATCAGTTGTTCTCCTTTTTGTCAGGGTCGAGTGGAACGTCCTCGGCCATCGTCGCCGCGGCCGGGACCTGGCCGGCGACCGAGACATCCGAGCGGCGCTGGATACGGCTCATGCCGAAGAGGACGACAAGGGCGAGGATCGCGAGCACCAGCGCGGCCGCGTAGGCGCCTTCGACTTTGAAGTTCTGGAACTCGCTTTGGACGAAGAGCGGCAGCGTCTCGGTCTGGCCGGTGATCTTGCCGGAGACGACGCTGACCGCGCCGAACTCGCCGAGTGCCCGCGCGGTCGCCAGCACGACGCCGTAGGTCACCCCCCAGCGGATCGAGGGCAGGGTGATGCGCCAGAAGGTCTGCCATGGGGAAGCCCCGAGGGTCTCGGCGGCCTGCTCCTGTTCGGTGCCGATCTCCTGGAGGACGGGCATCACCTCGCGAACGACGAACGGCAGCGAGACGAAGACCGTCGCCAGGACCATTCCCGGCACCGAGAAGATGATCTGGATCCCGTTGTCCATGAACCAGCCGCCGACGGCTTCGTTGGGGCCATAGATAAGGATCAGCGACAAGCCGATGACGACGGGCGAGATCGCGAACGGCAGGTCGATCAGCGAGTTGAAGAAGCCGCGCCCGATGAACTTCTGGCGGACGAGGACCAGCGCCGTGGTGACGCCGAAGACGGTATTGAGCGGTACGGCGATGCCGACGCACAGCATCGTCAGCCAGAACGCGTGCATTCCCTCCGGGCTGGTCAACGCGTCGATCGGTTCCGAGAGGCCGTGCTGGAAGGTCCGGTAGAAGATGATCGCCACCGGGATCATCAACAGCGCCGCGAGGTAGAAGAGCGCGACAAACCGCAGGCTGTAGCGCGAGAGCCGGCTAGCCTCGGTCATGGCGGGTCCTCCAGTAGCTGAACAGCTGGAAGGCGAAGAGCATCGCCACCGAAAGGACCAACAGCAGCACCGAGACGGCGGCGGCGGCGGTTGTGTTGTTGCTCTCGATACGGCCGAAGATGTAGACCGACGCCACCTGGGTCTTGAACGGGATGTTCCCGGTGAGCAGGACGAGGGAGCCGAACTCGCCGATCGCGCGCGCGAAGGCGAGGGCCGCGCCGGCGAGGATCGCCGGCGTCAAGTTGGGCAGCACGATGCTGCGGAAGATGCGGACGTTCGAAGCGCCAAGCGAGGCTGCGGCCTCCTCCATGTCGCGGTCCAGCTCGAGCAGCACCGGCTGCACCGCGCGGACGACGAAAGGAAGGGTCACGAACAGGAGCGCCAGCACCACGGCGGCCTTCGTGTAGGCGATGTGGACGCCGATCGGGCTGTCGGCGCCGTAGAGCGCGAGCAGGGTGAGGCCGGCGACGATCGTCGGCAGCGCAAACGGAAGGTCGATGATCGCGTTGACGTAGCGCTTGCCGGGAAACTCGTCGCGGACGAGCACCCAAGCGATCATCGTCCCCATGACGATGTTGATCGCCACCACGATCAGCGACGAGATGAAGGTGAGCTTGATCGCGGACTGAGCCTCGGGGGCGCTGATCGCGTCCCAAAAGGCCGAGAGGCCACCATCCAGCGAGCGCAGGACGACGGCGGCGACCGGGATCAGGACGATGACGCTCAACCACATCATCGCCACGCCGCGGGTGAGCACCTCTCCGCCGAAGGGGGCCCGAAGGCCGCCCCTCGGCGGAGTTGCGACAACTGTGTCTTGGCTTGCCAACAGGTGCTCTAACCAGCGCTAGCTGCTGGTCGGGTTGCCCAGCTCTGACTCGATCTTGATCACGGAGCCGTTGGGGTCGCCGAAGAACTGATCGGAGACCTTCGACCATCCGCCGAACTGATCGATCGTGAACAGACCCGAGGGGATCGGGAATTTGGCCTTGTTCTTGGCGAACACCGACGGCACCACCGGGCGATAGCCGTTGTCGGCGTAGATCTGCTGCGCCGCGTCCGAGCGCGTGTAGGTGACGAACTTCTTCGCCGCATCCGAGGCGCTGGTCGTGGCCGCGATCGGGTTCTCGATCTTGATCGTCGAGTCCGGGATCACGTAGTCGAGGTTGACGCCGTTTGCCTTCGCGGCGATCGCCTCGTTCTCGTAGCCGACGAGCACATCGCCCTTGCCGCCCTGGAATGTGGTCAGCGAATCACGCGCGCTGTTGTCCTGCACGGACGTGTTGCCGATCACCTGCTTGACGAAATCGAGCGCCTGGGCGGGCGTCTTGCCCGCGTTGATCTGCGATCCGTAGATGGCCATGATGTTCCAGCGGGCGCCGCCCGAGGTGGCCGGGTTCGGATCGATGACGTCGACGTCGCTGCGGGTCAGGTCGTTGAACGACTTGATGTTCTTCGGGTTGCCCGGACGGACCATGAGCACCACGACCGAATCGGTGACGATGCCCTTGTACTGGTCCTGGTTCCAGTTCGCTGGAACCTTGCCCGCGTCGACCAGCCGGGTGACGTCGGGCTCGAGCGAGAACGCGACGACGTCGGCCGGTTGACCCGACTCGACCGCGCGACTCTGGTCGCCCGAGGAGCCGAACGAGTTGGAGAAGCTGGCGTCCTTGCCATCGGGAGTCGCCTTGAAGGCGGGCTCGATGCCCTTCTCGTAGGCCGTCTGCGGAGTCGAGTATGCGACGAGGGCGATCGTGTTGCCGCTCGAGCCGCCGCAGGCGGCGACGCCGAGCGTCGCGGCGAGTGCAACGCCTGCGATGCCCAAACGGGCGCCAATCTTGCGAGACCGCGTCTGGGTCCCAAACTCACTGGTGTTCATGTCGTCCCTTCTTAGGTTTCTCCACCAGATTGGTGGACAATAGTAGAGCTTGTTTACTGGCTTAGTAGGGAATGGCTGAAGGGCGGCACCATAACACAATCCTGATCGGAGATATAGAGATAGTCAGGAAGGTGGAGAAGAGCGGCGCCGGGGCGCAGCGGGTCCGCGAAGGCGGGCGGGCCTAGGCGGATTCAGCCGCGGCACCGTCGCGCACGCGGATCTCCGACTCGCCGATCTCGAGCACGGCGCTCCAGGGCACCACCCCATGCTCTCGGGTCGGGGTGCCGCTCTTCGAGCCGCGGACTCCGAGCCGGTCGCGCAGACCACGCTGACCGATCAGCAGGCCCTCGATTCGCCATTGCTGGTCGGCGGTGTCCCGGGAGCTTCCCGATCGCCGGCGGACGCGCACATCGAATACGTGTCCGAGCTTCTCGCCCGACTCGGTCACCAGCGGCTGGTTGAGAAGGTCGGTGAGCAGGATCACGAGCCGGGAATCCTTCCCACGACCCGCGAGGCGCAACCGCCGGCGTCGCCGATGCCGAGCTCGCTGCCCGGATCCTTGAGCTCGACGGTCTCGGCGATGTCGCTGACGCGGTTCCACGGTATGCGCTCCGACGAATCGCTGAAGATCCGCGCCCCGGCGCGGCGCAGCGGCCTCGGCAGGCGCCGCGCCCAGGCCCCCGAGCCGGTGAGGATCGCCGCGATCTGAGCCTGGCCCCCGGGCTCCCCGTCGATCTCGATGTCGTCGACGCGTCCGCAGCGCCGACCCTCCCCGTCGATCAAGTCGTCGTCGAGAAGCCGGTAGACGATGTCGAACTGATCCTCCTTCACAGCCCCGATCCCGCGTTGGTGACGATCAGCAGCGGTACGGCGGCGATCGCGACTACGGCGATCACGATCAGATAGGCCCAGCCCAGGACGCTCGAGAGGCGCCCGTTTGCGTATTGCCCCATGAATGTCTTGTCGCGCGCGATCAGCAGGACGGGGACATAGGTGAAGGGGAGCGCCACGACCGAGAAGACGACGGCGTACTCGGTGATCATCACCGGGTCGATTCCGGTGGCGACGATCACGAATCCCGCGGCCAGCATCGCGATCCAGGCGAGCGTGAACCGCGGTGCGCCGCGTGCCTCGCGATACTTGCCCCACTCCCAGCCGCAGAACTGAGCGACCGTGTAGGCGCCGGCGAAGCAGGTATCGATCGCCGCACCACCGACGGCGAACAGCATGCCCACCATCGCCAGCAACAAGCCGGTCTGGCCGAGCGCGACATTGGGACCGAGCGCGGCGGTGCCGAGCGAGTCGGGCTGAATCTGGAGGGGGTGAAAGACCTGGGCCGCCGTCATCACCAGCGCGATCGCGAGGATCCCGCCCAGGCCGAACCCGAGCACCGCGTTGACGCGATTGAGGCCGAGGTCCTTGCTCGGCTTCCAGCGCTCCTCGATTGCACCCGAGGAATAGAAGTAGACCTCGTAGGGCATCAGCGCGGAAGCCATAAGGCCGACCGCGAAGTAGTAGTAGAGCGCCGAGCTGTGCCCGTGGGGGATCGCCCCGCTGGCGACCGAATGCCAGTTGGGGTGCAACTTCACCGCCGCCACGAGGAAGACCACGAGGGCGAGGCCGAGGTATCCGAATATGCGCTCGATCCGCTCGAACGGCAGCGTCCAGATGACGACGGCGAGGACGACGAAGGCGACCGGCACGAGCGCCTGGTAGGAGACGTCGAAGAAGAGATTGAGGACGATCGCGATGCCGCCCGTCTCGGCGGCGAGCGTCAGCAGGTTGACGAACAGCGAGGCGACGAGGGTCAGGAGCGCGAGGCTGAAGCCCATCCGCTGCCGTACGACGCTGAAGACGGGGCGTCCGGTGACGGTCGCGACGCGGCCCGACATCTCGGCGTAGGTGGCAATGCCGATGACGCCGAGGATGATCGCCCAGATCAGCTGATAGCCGAAAGCCGAGCCGGCCTGGGTCGCGAAGACGAGGTCGCCGATGTCGACGAAACCGCCGATCGCGGCGAGGATCCCGAGGGCGATCTGGAGGAACTTCACAGGCTCGCCTCCACCCGGTCGATGGCGCCGGTCAGGCCTCGCAACTTGTTCTGGACCTGGCTGGCTTTGGAGGCATCGCCGGGTGAGAACTCGAGGTCTTGAAGCTGGCTCGAGATCTCCTCGGCGAGCGAGATCGTCCTCTCGACCTGGGGTCGCAGGTCGGCTGGGACGTCGGCGTCCGTGAGCTTCTCGGCCCGCGCGTCGGCGGTCGAGGCGAGGTGACCGGCCTGGACGCGGACGAATGCAGTGCGCGTGTCTTGCTTTACGACCTGGCCGGCGAGCAGGCCACCCTCGGCCGAGACCGAGTGCAGCGTGTCGAGCTCGTGCTTGAACTCGTCGCGGTTGAACGGGTCGCAGCCGCCGAGGCCGAGACAGAGGGAGAGAAGCACCAGCCCGATCGCAGCTCTGGCCCCCATCGCCAACTTTTATTACCCGGCGCCGAGGCGGGCAAACAGCCGGGCGGTCTAGCGGCTGCGCTTGGTCAAACCGCGGTCGCGCAGCGGTGCTTCGACCGCGCGCTTGTCGCCGGCCCGCAGATAGGCGCGGCCCTCATAGAGCCGCTCGTAGTGCTCGACCAGGTCCGGGCGCGATGTCCGCAGCCAGTCCATGAAGACCTCCTTGACCCCGGGCCGCAGGTGCAGCGAGATGCCGCCGACGAAGGTCGCGCCGGCGCGCTCGGCGATCTCGATGATCTCCTCGACCTGCTTCGGGTCGTCGTTGATGCCGGGCATCAGGGGAGCGATCAGGATCCCCGACGGGATCCCGGCGCGGTTGAGCTCGGCCACGGCCTCGAGCCTCTTGCGCGGGTGTGGGGTGTGCGGCTCGGTCTCGCGCCACGCCTTCTCCTCCAAGGTGGGCACCGAGAAGTTGACGCTGACGTCGACCAGCTTCGACGCGGCCTTGAGAGCAGTCAGGTCGCGCATGACCAGCGAGGACTTGGTCAGGATCGAGAACGGAGTCCGCGACTCGGCCAGCGCCTCGATCATCGGCGGCATCAGCCGGTAGCGGCCCTCGGCCCACTGGTAGGGATCGGTGTTGGTGCCGAAGGCGACCAGCTCTCGCTCCCAGGTCGGCCGCTTGAGCTCGGCGGCGAGCAGCTCGGGGACGTTGACCTTGACGATGATCTCGTGGTCGAAGTCGCGGCCGGCGTTCATGTCGAGGTACTCGTGGGTCGGGCGAGCGAAGCAATAAGTGCAGGCATGGGAGCAACCCCGGAAGGCGTTGACCGTGTAGCGGAACGGCATCCGGGATTTCTCCGGAACGCGGTTGAGGGCTGACTTGGCGTGGACCTCGTGGAAGCGGATGCCGAGCGCTTCGGGGGCATCGAAGGTGCGGATGACGCGGCCGGCAGCGTCGAGCCCGGGCAGGGCGAGCTGCTCATCGTGGTCGGTTTTGAGCTCGTCCCATCTCATTAGGTGATCGAACGTATGTTCGCACACGCCATGGCTGTACTCTGATGGCGATGACCGACGAGAACGGAGAGGGACCGAAGCTTCACCCGGCCGAGCACCGCGCTTATCGCGAGCTCACGGTCGCCGCGCGCCAGTTGCTCGCACGCTGGTCGAGGCTGACCGAGGCGGTCGCCGACACCGGCGTAGCCGACGCCCTCGACCAGGCGGCGGAGCAGGTTCGCGAGCTGCTCGCCGAAGTCGAGCCGCGGATCGCCGCCTACGACCTGCATTCCGGCCGCGCCGCCCAGAGTCTCGGCACCACCGTCGGCGATGTCCGCGGCGCGGTGATCGACCGTTCGCTCGACACCGGCGTAGCGGTTCGCTTCGCGGTGCTCGACATCGAGCACATCGCCACTCTGCTCGCCCACCTGTCGGCACTCGCCGAGGCGCGCGACGACTGGGACCTCGCCAAGTTCGACGCCGACTGGCAAAGGCGGCTGCGGCCCCGGGTCAAGGCGGTCCGCAAGGCCGCCGTTGACCTCGGCCGCGATCCTGACCGGGTCGCGCGCCCGCTCGACTCCTCGACCTTCGGCCAGGTCGCACACCGCGCCGGCTGGGCCATCGGCACGCTGGGCGAATGGTTCGACCGCCGCGCGGCGGGGACACCCGAAGAAGAGACGAAGCAGCGCAGGACTAGCTGAGCTCGGGCCGGCCTTCGACCGGGGTCGACGGCTCGGCGTGGAGCTTGCGCGGGATGCGGCCGGCGAGATGCGCGGCTCGGCCCGCCTCGACGGCCCTCCGCATCGCCACGGCCATCGCCACCGGGTCTTCGGCGCGCGAGACCGCGCTGGCGAGCAGGACGCCGTCGCAGCCGAGCTCCATCGCCATCGCCGCGTCGGAGGCGGTGCCGATGCCGGCGTCGAGGATGACCGGCACGGTCGCGCGGTCGACGATGAGCTGCACGTTGTACGGGTTGGCGATTCCCATCCCGGAGCCGATCGGCGACCCGGCGGGCATCACCGCCGCGCAGCCGGCCTCCTCGAGGCGCCGGGCGAGGATCGGGTCGTCGTTGGTGTAGGGCAGAACCGTGAAGCCGTCGTCGCAGAGCTGCTCGGCCGCGGCGAGGAGCTCGACCGCGTCGGGGAGCAGCGTACGGTCGTCGCCGATCACCTCGAGCTTGATCCACTCGGTCTCGAACGCCTCGCGGGCGAGCTTGGCGGTGCGCACGGCGTCGCGCGCCGTGTAGCAACCGGCTGTGTTGGGCAGGGCAAAGAGCCCGAGGCGGTCGACCACCTCGGTGACCGAGCCCTCAGCCGCGGGATCGACCCGGCGCAGGGCGACGGTGACGATCTCGGTGCCCGAGGCCTGGAGCGACTGCTCCATGGACTCGAGCGAGCGGAAGCCGCCGGTGCCGAGGATCAGGCGCGAGCCCCAGTTGCGCCCGCCAAGCTCGAATCCGTCGTCTGCGCCGCCCTGAACCGCGGCGACAACCTCGACCTTGTGGCCCTCGCGTATCCGGGCCGAGTCCCACTCGCCGCGCGGGACAACCTCGCCGTCGAGAGCCACCGCGAGCCCGGCGCCACCCGGATCGGCACCGGAGGCCGCAACGGCGTCGGCGACGGTGGCTGCCTCGGCCAGCTCGACCTGCTCGCCGTTGAGCTCGACCCTCATCAGACGCCGCCTGCTCCGCTCCGCGTCCGCGGGCGGCTTGGTGTTTTGGCCGGCTCGGCGAAACGGCTCGGAGCGAAGGGCGCGAGATCGACGGCGGGCTCGCCGCCGGCGACAAGCGCGGCGATCGCCTCGGCCGTGGCCGGCGCCAGCAGCACCCCGTTGCGGTAATGGCCGGTGGCGAGCAGCAGGCCGTCGCCGGCGGCACCGATCAGCGGCGCGTTATCGGGGCTGCCCGGCCGCAGGCCGGCGCTGGTCTCGATCAACTCGAGCTCGGCGACGTCGGGCAACGCGCGGTAGGACTCGCGCAGGAGCTCGTGGACGCCGCCGGCGGTGACGGTGGTGTCGAAGCCGCGCTCCTCGACCGTGGCGCCGACGACGAGCCGGCCGTCGGCGCGGGGAACCGCGTAGAAGCGCTCGCCGGCGACGATCCGCTCGCAGACCGGCGCCCCGGATCCGCGCAGGGCGACGATCTCGCCCTTGACCGGGCGCACCTGCGGGCGCATCTCCTCCGGCAGCCACTCGGCTCGCGACCAGGCGCCGGCTGCGACCACGACCGCGGCCGCGTCGAGGCTCTCGCCGCCGGCGAGGCGCACGCCGCTGACCGCGCCGCCGGTCGACTCGAGCCCGGTCACCTCGCGGCCTTCGATCAGCTCGCCGCCGCGCTCGCGCAGGGCGACCGTCAGCGCCCGGAGCAGAACCCGCGGATCGACCGCCGCCTCCTCGGAGGCGAGCAGGCCGCCGGCGCACGAGGGGGCCAGGCCGGGCTCGAGCTCGCGGCATTTCGAGGCCTGGAGCCATTCCGAGCCGAGGCCGAGCGAGAGATGGAGCTCGTGGCGGCGGCGCAGCTCGGCCGCCTCGTCGCGGTCGAGGGCGACATGGAGGGCGCCGATTGCCGCGTAGCTCGATTCGGCGCCGGAGTCGCGCTCGAGGTCGGCCGCGAAATCAGGCCAGTCGCGCGCCGAAGCCAGGGCGAGGCCGAGCAGCGCCTCCTCTCCCCAGGTGGCCTCGCCGACCGGCGCCAGCATGCCGGCGGCGACGCCGGTCGCTCCGGCGCCGACCCGGTCACGCTCGACCACGCAGACGCTCAGGCCGCGCTCGGCGGTGCGCCAGGCGCAGGCGAGGCCAATCACGCCGGCGCCGATGACGATCGCGTCGTAGGTCTTCTTCTCTTGAGCCGGAACCTTCTCGATCCTTTCCGGCGGGGTGCGCTCCAACCATCCCTGCGCCGGCATTACCCGGATCAGGTTCATACGGTCGGCGGCGCGCCAGCCGCCCTCTCAGCCCCGTTCATCAGGGCTCCCGTTCTCTCGAGCCATCGTACTCCGCACCTGGCGCCGGGGGCTAGTCTTGGCCGATGAGCGCGCGACCCGCAGATCTCGCCCCGCCGGAGGGCATCGGACCGCTGCGCAGGCAACGCCTCGACTCCGCCCGGCTCTACTTCGTCTGCGAGCCCGATCCTGGCGGCGCCGAACTCGAACCCCTGTTGCGGGCGGCTCTCAATGGCGGCGCCAGGCTGATCCAGCTCCGGGACAAGGAGGGCCGGCGCGAGGTCTCGCGCCACGCCGCCTTCACCTTTCGCCGTCTCGCCGACACCTACGGCGCACTCTTCACCGTCAACGACGATCCGGGCTTCGCCCGTGAGCTGGGCGCAGACGGCGTCCACATCGGCCAGGACGATGCCGATCCAGGCGAGGCGCGCCGCGTCCTCGGCCCGGACGCGATCATCGGCCTCTCGACCCACTCCGAGGCCCAGATCGACGCCGCCCGGGGCGCCGGGGTCGACTACATCAGCGTCGGGCCGGTCTGGGAGACGCCGACGAAGCCGGGCAGGCCCGCCGTCGGCCTGGAGTTGGTCCGCTACGCGGCGGCCAGCAGCGCGATTCCCTTCTTTGCGATCGGCGGCATCGACGCCGGCAATGCCGCCCAGGTGGTCGAGGCCGGCGCGACGCGGATGGTCGTCGTCCGCGCGATCCGCGACGCCGATGATCCGATGCTCGCCGCCTCGGCGCTCCACGACCTGCTCGACTCCGGCCGATGAGCGGCAACCGCGAACGCAAGCGCGCCGAGCGCCGCCAGCGCCGGATGCGCGCGGCCGAGCGCCAGGCTGCGATGTCCGCCCGCAGCGAGGCGAAGAACGAGGCCGTCCGCGAGACGCTCGAGCCACTGGCCGAGGGCGAGCGGCCGACCGCGGTGACGATCGCCGCGGTCGCCTCGGCCGTGCTGTCGACGGTATTCACCGTATCGACGGTGGTCGCGGCAGCAGGAGTCGAGGTCCGGGGCAAACAGCCCAGCCCGATTCCGCTGGCGATCATCGCCGGCGTGCTCTGGTACATGACCTGGGGTCTATGGAAGGCGCGCTATTGGGCCGTCCTCGGCTTCCAGATGCTCCTGTTGCTGTTCATGCTCAGCGCCGCTCTTGGCATCGTCCAAGTCAACTCCCTCCTCCAGGCGGCCGTCTCGCTGCTTCTACTCGGCGGAGCGGCATGGCTCTTCTTCAAGATGATCCGCGCCATGGCTCGCATCCAGATGCCCGCGCGACCGGGCGGATGACACCAACCGGCATCCGTCAGCGGCTGCCGGGGGCGACACTACGACTTGTATAGAGTCGTTGGAGATGGCTTCATATGACGTAATCGTGGTCGGTGGCGGCCCAGGTGGCTATGTCGCGGCGATCCGCGCGGCCCAGCTCGGACAGAACACGCTGGTGGTCGAGAAGGACAAGCCCGGCGGGCGCTGCCTCAACTACGCGTGCATTCCCGCGAAGACGATCCTCCACAGCGCCGAGGTCTTCGAAGACGCGGGCAACTCCGAGGACATCGGGATCAAGGCCTCGAAGGTCACCGTCGACTGGAAGGTCGTCCAGGACCGCCGCGAGAAGATCTCGGCCCAGCTCTCGGGCGGGGTGAAGATGCTCTGGGACAAGAACAAGATCGACCAGATCGAGGGGGAGGCATCGCTGACCGCCGAGGGCAAGGTCAAGGTCGGCGGCGACGAGCACGAGGCGCAGGCGATCGTCCTCGCCACCGGCTCGGTCGCGATGCCGATTCCCGGTGTCGAGTTCGGCGACCGAGTACTCGACACCTGGGGCGCCTGGTCGCTGAAGGAGATGCCGAAGAAGATGATCGTCGTCGGCGCCGGCGCCTCGGGCGCCGAGATCGCCTCGGGCTACGGGCGCTTCGGCGTCGAGGTCACCCTGGTCGAGATGCTCGACCAGCTGCTGCCGGCCGAGGACGTCGATATCGCCAAGGTCGTCGAGCGAGCCTTCAAGAAGCAGAACATCACGACGATGCTTGGTACCGCGATCGAGGACGTCAGCGCGACCAAGACCGCGGTCAAGGCAAAGGCCGGCTCGGAGACGCTCGCAGCCGACTACCTCGTGATCGCCGGCGGCCGCCGCCCCGACACCGACGCGCTCAACCTCGAGGCCGCGGGAGTCGAGCTCGAAGAGGCCGGGCGGATCAAGATCGACGAGTTCCAGCGCACTTCGAAGGACGGCATCTACGCGATCGGCGACCTCGTCCGCGGCCCGGCGCTCGCCCACAAGGCGATGGAGGAGGGCGTGGTCGCGGTCGAGACCGCCGCCGGCGCCCCGACCCATGCGGTCGACCCCGACGGGGTTCCGGGCGCGACCTTCTGCCACCCCCAGGTCGCGAGCGTCGGTATGACCGAAGCTCAGGCAGTCGCCGCCGGACACGAGGTCAAGGCCGCCAAGTTCAAGCTCGGCGCGGTCGGCGCGGCGCCGATCTACAAGGACACCCTGGGCATCGTCAAGATCGTCGGCGACGCCAAGTACGGCGAGATCCTCGGCGCCCACATCGTCGGCAACCGGGCCTGCGACATGATCGCCGAGCTGGTGGCGGTCCGCGAGCTCGAGGGCGGCTACCCGGAGCTTCAGCGCATCATCCACCCGCACCCGACAATGTCGGAGGCGATCCTCGACGCCGCCCGCGCCGTCGACGGCTGGGCGACCCACGCCTGACTCGAGGGCGCCCGTGGCGGCCCCATGAGCGTCTTCTACTACGACTTCTCCTCGCCCTACGCCTACCTCGCCGCCGAGCGGATCAGCGGCGTCTTCGCCGAGGCGGGCGCCGAGCAGCCGGAGTGGAAGCCGATCTCGACCGCGTTCGTCTTCGATGCCGCCGGCAAGGTGCCGTGGTCGCTGCAGCCCGGGGGGCCCATCCCCGCCGACCTCGAGGAGATCGCCCGCCGCGCCGCCGAGCGCGGCCTGCCCGAGGTCAAGTACGCCGAGGGCTGGCCCGCCGAGAGCTACAGCCTGCTGCCGCTCCGCGCCGCCCACTACGCCAAGCAGACCGGCCGAGTGGTCTCCTTCTCCCTCGCCGCCTTTCGCCAGCACTTCGCCGCCGGACGCCGGCTCGACGATCTCGACAACGTCCTGATCGCGGCGGCGGCCAGCGAGCTCCACCCGAAGGCTGTCGCCAAGGCGGTCGAGACTCGCCCGGTAAAGGATGCCGTCAAGGAGGCGACCGACGAGGCGATCGCGCTCGGCGCGGTCGGGGTGCCGACGATCGTGGTCGGCGACGAGCTTTTCTGGGGCGACGATCGGGTCGAGGAGGCCGCGGAGGCGGCCTCCTCGTGATGTTCGAAGCCGCGGCCGCCGCTAGCCGGCGGTAATCGCCGCGACGGGCGACCAGTCCGAGGACGAGCTCGGATCGGTGTCACGGCGGACGCGGGCGCGGAAGCTCGAGGTGGTGCCGGGCTTGCCGCCGTCGAAGGCTCCGGAGAGCTGGGAGACGCCGTCACGCACCGTCTTCCAATCGCCGCCCTGCTTCATCTGGACGTCGAAGACCTGATCGGCGGGCAGGGGGACGGTGCCCCAGACGGCGGTGATCTCGCTGCCGCGCTTTGAGATCCTGCGCTTGCGCTTGCCCTTGCGGCCCCGGGGCTTCTTCTTGACGACGCGGGTCCGCGTCACCGGCTTGGACGAGAGCCGCATCGCCGCCGCGACTACGCCGCGCATCTGGACCGGGTGGATCTCGCAGAAGTAGTGGAAGGTGCCGGCGTCGAAGGCCCGAGAGACCTTCTCGCCGGGCGCGAAGCCGCCGACGGCTGTGACCGGCGGTCCGAAGGTGCCGCCGAGGCGGAACAAGCCGTGATCCTCGGTGGCGGTATGGGGAACGAGGAAGTCGGTGTTGGTCCAGGTCACCGTGTCGCCGACCGTGACGTCGGTGGTCGCCGGGGCAAAGGCAAGGCCGCCGAGGAAGGGGTTGCCGGCGGCGTTGTCGTCCTTGTTCGCCGCATGTGCGTCAGGTGCCAGAGCGACGAGCGCGAACGCCTCCACGAAAAATCCTCCGCTTAGCCGCCTCCTAGACCGCATGCTTGAGGTAATACGGGGCCGGGCAGCCGCCGGGATTGCGGCGCGAGTAGCTTTAGGGGAGTGAGCCCAAAGCAGACGGCCGTGGCGAAGGGCAAGGGCGCCGGCAAGAGCGCCGGGCGGGCCTCGGCCGCCGACGGGGCGGGCAACTCGAAGGGCGCTGAGGTCGCGCGCGAGACCAAGCTGCCGGCGAAGAAGGAGTGCCGCGAGCTGCTCGCGAAGATGGCGCTGATCCGCCGCTTCGAGGAGGA
>JAWVFN010000276.1:0-5189 GCA_033855935.1 Solirubrobacterales bacterium
GGACTTCTACGGCACCAACAAGAACAAGAAGAACGCATTCGGTAAGTGCGTCAGCGGCAAGGCCAAGGCCAGCACGCCTCCGGTCTCCTAGATCGACGGTAGCTGAGGTACGGAAGGGCCGGCGCAAAGCCGGCCCTTTTCGTGGCCGCTAGCTGAGCTGGTCGAAGGTGCAGTCCTTGGGGTCTTTGTCGTCGCGCCAGCGGAGGATCTTCGAGCCGTGGCGGATGCGGCCGTCGGAGACGTGGTCGAAGTTGATCTCGATCACCAGCTCGGGGCGAAGCGAATGCCACTCGAGATCGCGGTCGGTGTCCCAGCGGCTCGGGTCGGCCGAGCCGGTCTCGCCGGTCTCATACGGGGCGAGCTTTTTCACCAGGTCGCGCTTCTCCTTGGCCTTGAGGCCCGAGGTGTGGCCGATCGGCCGCAGCGTCTTGCCCTCGTAGAGGCCGAGGATCAGCGAGCCCACCGTCCCCTTCTCCTTGCCGGGACGCCAGCCCACGACCACGACGTCAAGCGTGCGCAGGCGCTTGACCTTGATCATCCCGCGGCGCTTGCCAGGCTCGTAGACCGCATCCTTCTCCTTGGCGATCACACCTTCGCCCGAGGCCAGCCACTTCTCGGCGCCCTTCGGCGTCTTCGCCATCGGCGTCACCTCAAACGTGGTCCCCTTGAACTTCGACTTGCCGAGCTTCTCGAGACGCTCGCGCCGCTTGGCGAATGGCTCCCCCGTCCACTTCTTGGAGTCGAGGGCGAGCAGGTCGAAAGCGCGGAAGCGCGCCGGGATCGCCTTCGAGAGCAGGTTGATCCGCGACTCGGCGGGGTGCAGCCGCATCTGCAGCGAGTTGAACTCCTCGACCCCGCCCTTGCCAAGGATCACGAGCTCGCCGTCGAGGACCATCTTCCCCTTCGGGAACCTCAGCTCGGGGAAGTACCGGAGCAGCGGCTTGCCGGTCCGCGATTGCAGGAAGACCTCGCCGCCGTCGATGAAGGCGATCGCGCGAAAGCCGTCGTATTTGGGCTCGTAGACCCACTCGGGCCCTTCGGGCAGGCCCGCGCCGGGCTTCGCCGACTTCGCGAGCTGCGGTTCGACCGGGGGCTTGAGCGGCAGCGCCACGAGAGAGCGATCCTAGTATCCGCGCATGGCACCACATGATTGCGACATCGCCGTGGTCGGCGGTGGCATCGTCGGCCTGGCCACCGCCCGCGAGCTGCTGCGCCGCGACCCGCAGCTGAAGCTGGCCTTGTTCGAGCGGCGACCTGCGCTCGCGACGGAGCAGACCGGCCAGACCAGCGGCGTCATACACGCCGGCATCTACTACGAGCCGGGGTCACTCAAGGCCAAGCTCTGCATCGACGGAGCCCGGCGCCTCTACGAGTACTGCGAAGTGCACGGCATCGATGCTCGTCGCGAGGGCAAGCTGATCGTCGCCGCGGCGCCCGAGGAGCTGCCGCGACTCGACGAGCTCGAGCGACGCGGCAGCGCCAATGGCGTGCCGGGCCTGCGCCGCCTCGGGCCGGATGAGATCGCCGAGATCGAGCCACACGCGCGCGGCCTCGCGGCGCTGCACTCGCCCGAGACCGGCGTCGTCGATTTCCGCGCCGTCGCCGCCGCTCTCGCCGGCGACGTTCGCCGGGCCGGCGGCGGCATCTTCACCGCCGGCGAGGTCAAGGCGCTGATCCCCCGCGGCAAGCGGCTGGAGCTTGTCCACGACCTCGGCCTGACCCGGGCCCGAGTCGTGGTCGGCTGCGCCGGAGCGGGGTCGGACAAGCTCGCGATCGCCGCGGGAGCGCCGGCCGAGCCCCGGATCGTCCCCTTCCGGGGCGCCTACCTTCGGCTCCGGGATGAGAAGGCCGACCTGGTCCGGGCCAGCGTCTATCCGGTGCCCGATCCGGCCCTCCCGTTCCTCGGCGCACATTTGACCCGCACCTTCGACGGTCGAGTGTTGCTCGGCCCCACCGCGTTGATGACCGGCGGCTTCGCTTGGCCGGGCGCCTGGCGGCTGGCGCTGAAGCATCGGCGAGCTGCGGTGCGCGAACTCCACCACGCGCTCAGCCGCGGCTCCTATGTCGCCGAAGCGGCGCGCCTCGTGCCCGGATTGCGTCCGGAAGACTTCGAGCCCGGTCCGAGTGGCGTCCGCGCCCAGGCAATGAACCGCGACGGCACCCTCGTCGACGACTTCGTCATCCACGAGACCGAGCGCGCTCTGCACGTCCGCAACACCCCTTCACCGGCGGCCACGTCGGCGCTGGCGCTTGCGCGCCTGATCGCCGATCGGGTGGAGGTAGGCTGACGGCATCGAAGCCGCCGCAACCATCGAGAAGCCGGAGCCGGGCGGCGACGCCGTCTCCTCCTTCACGAAGTCGCTCTTCCTCGGCGAGATCCACGACGACCTCGTCTTCCCCTTCCCCCGCCCCGACGACGCCGAGCAGGAGAAGATCCGCGGCCTGATCAACTCGCTGCGCGAGTACTGCGGCGACCACTACGACCCGCGCGCGGTCGAGGAACAGCGCTGGGTCGGCGACGAGACGATCGCGGCGCTCGGCGAGCGCGGCATCCTCGGGCTCTACGTCGACGAGAAATACGGCGGCCAGGGCCTCTCGCAGACGGGCTACTCGCGGGTCTTCGAGGCGATCGGCCAGATCGACGGGACGCTGGCGATCGTCCTCGGCGTCCACCAGTCGATCGGCTTCAAGGGCATTCACATGTTCGGCACCGACGAGCAGAAGGAGAGGTTCCTCCCCGATCTCGCTTCGGGCCGCAAGCTCGCCGGCTTCGCGCTGACCGAGCCCAACGCCGGCTCCGACGCCTACAACATCGAATCTCGCGCGGTCCGCCAGAGCGACGGATCGTGGCTTCTCAATGGCGAAAAACGCTACATCGGCAACGGTTCCAAGGGCTCGGTGTTCACCGCTTTCGCCCGGGCCGAGGTCGACGGCAAGGATCGCCACATCGCCTTGATCCTCGAAAAGGGCATGGAGGGCTTCGAGGTCGGCGAGCGCTTCGACACGATGGGCCTGCGCGGCAACGACCTCCGCCGTCTCTATTTCAAGGACATCCGCGTGCCGCCCGAGAACGTCCTCGGCGAGCCCGGCGACGGGTTCCGGATCGCGATGCAGATCCTCAACAACGGCCGGATCGGGCTCGGCACCGGCTCGGTCGGCGCCGCCAAGGAGCTGCTCGACCTCGTCATCCCCTACCTCAAGGAGCGCAAGCAGTTCGGCCGCCCGCTCGCCGACTTCGAACTGGTCCAGGACAAGATCGGCTGGCTCGTCTCGTATCTGTTCGGGCTCGAGTCGATGTGTTACCTGACCTGCGGCCTCGTCGATTCGGGGATCGAGGATTACTCGCTCGAATCGGCGATGTGCAAGGTCTCGGGGACCGAGTTCATCTGGTACGCGGCCAACAGGGTGCTGCAGCTGCGCGGGGGGGGCGGCTACATGAAGGATGAGCCCTACGAGAAGATCCTCCGCGACATCCGCATCTTCCCGATCTTCGAGGGCGCCAACGACGTGATGCGATCGTTCATCGCCCTCGGCGGTTTCAAACCGCTCGGTGAGCGGCTCTCCGAGCTGGGAGACATCGGGCTATCGGATCCGATCCGCTCGATCGGCGTGCTGATCGACTTCGCCGCCGAGAAGGCCAAGCGCGAGGTGCGGCCCGACCGGGTGACGCGCGCGCACGAGGACCTCTCCAAGCACGCCGACTCGGTCTCGGACCAGGTCAAACGCCTGCGCGACTCATCCGAGAAGCTGCTGCGCCAGCACAAGAAGGGAATCGTGGAGGCCGAGTTCGCCCACAAGCGGATCGCCGACAACGCCTGCGACATCTACGCACAGTTCGCGCTGATGTCCCGCGTCGGCCACCTCTTCGAAGAGCAGGGAGTCGAGGCCTCGGGCCAGGAGCTGTTCATCTCCGACACTTTCTGCGAGCGCGCCGCCCGCCGCGTCAACTCGCGCTTCGACCAGCTCGAGCAAAACGACGACGAGCGGATGGAGTCGATCGCGAAGCTGACCTACAAGCGCGGCTCCTACGGCTACGCGCTGTTCGAGGACTAGAGATGACCGATCCCGAATCGATCATCAGGTCTCGACTTGCGGCATCGAGAGGTGGCTGAGCGTCACCGAGTTGGCGCGATCGAACGCGACCCTCGCCAGGCCGGCGCCGATAAGCCCCGAGGCGCCGGCCATGACCAGCGCCGCCCGGGGATCGACCGCGTCGCAGAGCCAGCCGGTCAGCGGCGCACCGATCGGGGTCGAGCCGAGGAAGACGACCGAGTAGAGCGCCATCACACGCCCGCGCATCGAGGGCTCGGCGGCGAGCTGGAGCCCCGAGTTGATGCTCGCGGCGAGGGTCACGGTTGAAGCGCCGAGCGGCACGACCGCGATCGCCATCAGGGCAAGGGTGGGCGCGGCCGAGGCAACGAAAGCGAGGACGCCGAATGCCGCCGCTGCGGCGACCAGCAGCGACGAGCTGACGTGGTTGCGGGCGCCGGTGGTGAGGGCGCCGACGATCGCCCCGGCGCCCATCGCGCTGACCAGCAGCGCGTAGCCCGAAGCGCCGGCACCGAAGGACTTGTCCGCGAGCAGTGGCAGCAGCGCCTGGAAGTTGAAGCCGAAGGTGCCGACGATCGCCATCAGCGCCAGCGGTACCCAGAGTGACGGCGAACGGCGGACATAGGCGAGCCCCTCGCGGATCGCGCCGGGCCGGCGCGCAACCGGCTTCGGTGGGCGCAGCGCCGCCGTGTCCATGCCGGCGAGGGCGACGATCATGACCACGAAGCTCGCCGCGTTGAGAGCGAAGCACGGCGCGGTGCCGACGGTGGCGATCAGGATCCCGGCGATCGCCGGTCCGGCGATGCGCGAAGAGTGGACGAGGACGCTGTTGAGGCTGACGGCATTGACGACGCGGTCGCGACCGACGATCTCGGAGACGAACGCCTGCCGCGTCGGGTAGTCGACGGCGTTGACCGCGCCCCTGAAGAGGACGACGGCGAAGACGGCGACCGGTGGCACGGTTCCCGTGATCGCGAGCCCGAGAAGCGTCAGGGGACCGATCGTCTGCAGCGTCTGGGTCAGGAGCAGCAGGCGGCGCTTGTTGTGGCGGTCGGCGATCGCCCCGCCCCAGGCCCCGAAGAGGAGCATCGGCAGGAACTGCAGCCCGGCGGTGACGCCGACGGCGATGCCGCTGCCGG
>JAWVFN010000277.1:0-3873 GCA_033855935.1 Solirubrobacterales bacterium
CCGAAGCGCAGGACGATCACGTCGCGGTCGCGCGGCGGCAGCGTCGCCAGCGCTTTGCCGAGGTCGGCGCAGCGCATCGTCTCCGAGGCGGTGTCGAAGGGCGAGGAGATCGTCTCGTCGGGAACCAGGTCGGCGAGCTCGGAGTCCTCGCCGTCGCCGATCGGCTTCTCGAGCGAGACCGGCGTCTGGGCGTAGCGGATCGCCTCGCGCACGTCGGCGGGCGGCCAACCGAGCTCCTCGGCGAGCTCTTGGGGATCGGGCTGGCGGCCGAGGCTCTGGACCATCTCGCGCTCGGCGCGGGTGACGCGGTTGAGCTTCTCGACCATATGCACCGGGATGCGGATCGTCCGCGCCTTGTCGGCGAGCGCCCGCGAGATCGCCTGGCGGATCCACCAGGTCGCGTAGGTCGAGAACTTGTAGCCCCGGCGATAGTCGAACTTCTCCACCGCGCGGATCAGGCCGAGCGAGCCCTCCTGGATCAGGTCGAGCAGGCTCAGCCCGCGCGACTGGTAGGCCTTGGCGATCGAGACGACGAGGCGCAGGTTGGACTCGACCATCACCCTCTTGGCCTCGACGTCGCCGCGCTCGATGCGCTTGGCGAGGTCGGTCTCCTGTCCGGCGGTGAGCAGATTGACCTTGCCGATCGCCTGTAGATAGAGGCGCAGCGCGTCGACGGTCTGCTCAGCGACCAGATCGGGCTGCTCCGACTTCGGAGGCTCGTACTGGATGCTCATCTCCTCGACAACAGACGCCTGCTCCAACTTCTCCCCTTCCTGCCGCACCCAAGTCCAGCGGTGCGAGTACTCGGTATCGGCGCGAGTATACGCTCGGGTCGCAGAGACAAAGCGGTCTCGCGGCGGCGACTCCGTACCCTTTGTCCATGGCCCGAGAAACGACCGTCACCCCCAGCCTTCCCGACGCTCAGGCGGCCGCGCCCGCGACCGCAATCAGCCTCTCGAGGGTCGGCGTCACCGGGGTCGAGAAAGTGATCCGGGTCTCGGTCAACGGCGACGAGCAGCTCTACTACGCCGAGCTCGAGTCGCTGGTCGACCTGCCGCCCGAGCAGGCCGGCGTCCACATGTCGCGATTCGAGGAGGTCGTCAACGAGGCGATCGACGGTGTCGTCCTCGGTGAGGCGGCGCTGCGCGCCGAGGGGCTCGCCGCCCACATCGCCGAGCGCGTGCGCGAGCGGCAGGGAGGCCTGCGCGCCGAGGTTCAGATCAAGGCGCGCTATCCCGAGACGGTGCCGGCGCCGGTCTCGGGCACCCCGACCCAAGAGATCTACACGCTGTTCGGCACCGCGGTCTCGTCCGAGAAGGGCACCCGCACGCTGACCGGGGTCGAGGCCCAGGGCATGACCGCCTGCCCCTGCGCCCAGGGCCTCGTCGGCGAGGCCGCCCGCGAGCGGCTCACCGCGCACGGATACGACTCGACCCAGATCGACGAGATCCTCGAGGCCGTCCCCGTCGCCACCCACAACCAGCGCGGAATCGGGCGCCTGTATATAGGGCGCTGCGAGGAGGGCGGTCCCGACATCGACGCACGGGCGCTGCTGCGAATCGTCGAATCCTCGATGTCGAGCGAGATCTACGAGCTGATGAAGCGCTCCGACGAGCAGGCCGTGGTCGAGAAGGCGCACCGCCAGCCCCGCTTCGTCGAAGACGTGGTGCGGGAAATGATCCGCCAGGTCACCGAGGAGTTCGGTGACCTCGGTGACGAGTGCTTCGTCATGTCCCGCCAGGAGAACCTCGAGACGATCCACCGCCATAACGTGGTCGCCGAGCGCTACGGACTGCTCTCGGAGATCCGGGGCGAGCTCGCCTCCGGCGACCACTCCCGCCACCACACGACCATGCGCGAGTGGCTGGAGCAGCCCACCGCCAGCTAGCTCGTCGTCCCCGGACGCGAAGCGGAGGAGGAGGCGCTGTGCCGGCGGAAGCCAAAGAAGTAGTCGGCGCCGCTGACCACGGTCATCACGACCGCGGCATAGACAAGTAGGTCGACCCCGAGCGGCGACGGGTCGGCGGCGATCAGCCCGAAGACCGCGGCGATCTGCAGCGCCGTCTTGACCTTGCCGAGCCAGCTCGCCTGGATCACGACGCCGCGCTCGGCGGCGACCGCGCGGAGAGTCGTGACGGCGAACTCGCGGGCGATGATCACCATCGCGACCCAGGCGGGACAGCGATTGAGCGAGACGAGCGAGATCAGCGCCGCCGTGATCAGCAGCTTGTCGGCGAGCGGGTCGACGAGCTTGCCGAAGTTGGTGACCGAGTCGCGCGAGCGCGCCAGATAGCCGTCGAGCCCGTCGGTGACGGCGGCTAGGGCGAAGACGATCGCCGCCAGCGTGTCCCCGTTGTTGGTCCCGTCGAGCAGGGCGACGACCACCACCGGCACCGCCAGGATCCGCAGCATCGTCAGCGCATTGGGGAGGTTGAGCGGGAACACGGCGACTAGGTTAGGCCCGAAAGCTCCTTCGCCCGCGCGATGACCGCGTCGAGCATCGGCTCTGTCAGCTTGCCCGTAAAGGTGTTCTGCTGGCTCGGGTGGAAGCTGCCGAGCAGCGTGTAGGGGCCGAGCTCGGCCTCGGCGCCGTGGCCGAAGCGCGGCTTCGGGCGCGGCGGGGCGTAGCCGAGCGCCCGAGCCGTGCGCAGCGCCGCGTCCCAGCCGAATTTGCCGAGCGCGAGGAGCACCTTGGCGTTCTCGAGCAGCGGCAGCTCGCGCTCGAGGAAGCTCTGGCAGGTGTCGCGCTCGACGATGTTCGGCTTGTTGGCCGGCGGCGCGCAGCGAACGGCCGCGGTTATGTAGGCGCCGCGGAGTCGCAGGCCGTCGTCGCGGCTGACCGAGTGCGGCTTGTTCGCGAGGCCGGCTCGGTGGAGCGCCGCGAAGAGCCACTCCCCCGAGCGGTCACCGGTGAACATGCGCCCGGTGCGGTTGGCGCCGTGGGCGGCGGGCGCCAGGCCGACGAGGACGATCGCCGCCTCGGGGTCGCCGAACCCGGGCACCGGGCGCGCCCAGTAGTCCTCGCCGCGGTAGCGCTTGGGCGGGTGGGCGGCGGCTTCCTCGCGCCAGGCGACGAGGCGCTCGCAGCGCCGGCAATTCGTGATCTCCTCCGAGAGCCCCTCGAGCCCGTTCCCCGCTTCGCTCACGCGCGCAGGGTAGAGAGCTAGCCGATCGCCCGCACGCTGTAGCGCAGACCGATGATGATGATCCGCCGCGTCAGGATCACGGCGGCGACCAGGCCGAGCATCTCGAGCTGGTCGGTGCTCGCCAGGCGAAGCAGCCCCGCCGCGAGCAGGAACTCGAGCCCGAGGCCGAGGTGGCCGGCAAACGCCACGCCCGCGTGACGGCCGGAGAACAGCGCCAGTATGGCGCCGATGACGATGATCGCGGCGCCGATCGCAAATGGCACGGCCGCGAGGGTGTGGGTGACGTCGACCGGCAGCCGCGGGTGGGTCACGGAGATCGGCCCTTCATCGGCTCGGGCATATCGCCCGGGCCGGCGAGCATCCCGTGTTTCTCCATCTCGGCCGCCTTCTCGACCTCCCGGGCGAGGAAGTAGTTGAGCACCGTCCGGATCCCGGCGATCGCCGCGAGCTGCTCGATGTCGGTCCAGCTCGGGGAGACCGCCGTCTTCAAGATGTCGGCGGCGAGCTGGAACTCGAGGCCGAGCGCCAGATAGCGGCCGAGGAGCAGGCGAACGTGCTCGTAGGCGACCGGGCGTACCCGCAGCTCGGACATCAGCCAGACCATGAAGGCGACGACGACCCCGACCGAGATCACCAGCGCCCCGATCGCCTCGACCACCGGGACGAACTT
The DNA here is from genome assembly GCA_033855935.1 of Solirubrobacterales bacterium. GTDB lineage: Bacteria > Actinomycetota > Thermoleophilia > Solirubrobacterales > 70-9 > JAWVFN01. Next base: position 3,817 of record JAWVFN010000277.1, read on the forward strand.
GTCGACTCCGTCGCGGACTGTGTCCTGCAGGGCGATGGGCAGACAATAGGATCGCGC
>JAWVFN010000278.1:0-2903 GCA_033855935.1 Solirubrobacterales bacterium
CGGATCATCGTCACGGCGCAGGCGACGGCGACGGCGCGCACCGCCTCGGGCTCGGTGGACCAGTCCTCGATCACGGGGCTCGTCCTCGACGGCCAGCCGCTCGACGTCGCGCAGAGTGGCCGTGTCACCCTCGGGGACTGGGGCTACGCGCTCACGCTCGTCCGCAGCGAGACCGGCGGTGATCCCGGCACGAAGGGCTACCACGGGACGATCACCGCCCTCACCGTGCACCTCTCCGCTGCGCACGGAGGCTTCCCGGCCGGGACGGACATCCAGATCGGCTACGCGGACGCCGCCGCACAGGCGAGCCCGCCGCCGGCAAGGACGGACACGGGCCCGGGACAGGCGCCCGTCGCGCCCGCGAAGAAGCCCAAGACGAAGCGTCTGAAGGCGGCCGAGCCCGACGTCCGGCACCCGGCCTCGAAGCACCGCGCGCCGCCGAAGAACGTCCATATCAAGCTCAGCCCGAAGGGCTACGTGTTCCCGGTGTACGGCCCGTCCTCGTTCATCGACACCTTCGGCGCCGGCCGCGCGGACGTGGGCTGGCACCACGGCGAGGACATCTTCGCGCCGCTCGGCGCGCCGCTCCTGGCCGTGGCGGACGGCACGCTGTTCCAGGTGGGCTGGAACCAGATTGGCGGCAATCGCGTCTGGCTCAAGGACAAGCGGGGCAACGAGTTCTACTACGCGCATCTTTCGGCGTTCTCGACGCTCGCGATCGACGGCGCCGAGGTGAAGGCCGGCACCGTGATCGGCTTCATGGGGAACACGGGCGACGCGCAGGGGACGCCGTACCACCTGCATTTCGAGGTGCACCCGAAGAAGCTGCTCAAGCTCGGCTACGACGGCGTCATCAACCCGTTCGCCTGGCTTCAGGGGCTCGTGCACGCGCAGGACGTGGCGATCCCGCAGCACGTCGCCGGCGGACCGCAGGGGCCGCAGGACGTCACGCTCCCGTCGGGGCCGCTCCCGGGAGCGGTGCTCCTGCAGGAGAGCGACATCTCGAGCGCGGACGGACTCGACCCCGCGTCGCTGCGCCGGGTGTTCGAGCCCGCCCCGTTCGAAGGGACGCTCACGTTGAGCGGCGGCACGCCGCTCAACCGTGGCTAGGCGGCCGTCGGCCCCCCGTTTGACCCGCTGAAGTCGCTGCTGTCGTCGCTGCCCAGCAGGTTCTCCTTGAGCCACTCGCGCGTCGCCGGGCCGGTTGCCGGGTTGAAGAGCACGCCGAGCACGATGCCGACGAAGAGCAGCAGGGAGCCGCGGCTCTTGTGGGGCTCCTTGCCCTGGACGCGCTTCGCCGCGCTGCGCAGCTCCTCGATCGCGGTGCGCAGATTGTCCTGGACGTCCTTGTCGGTTGCGACCTTTGCGGCGACCGTCGTGACGTTGCGCCCGCCGATCAGCTCGTCGTAGATCTCGCGCGCCGCCTTGTAGGCGTGCTTCACGTTGTCGCGCAGATCCTCGTCGGTGAGTGCGCGCTCGACGTAGGGCCGCACGTTCCCCGCTTTGTCCGTGACCTTCTCCGTCGTCTTCATGAATGCATCCCTTCGGTCGAAATCCAAAGCCTGAGCGTCGTCTCCCCACCGTACCGCCCGCGAAAACGCCCGTCCCGACCAGACGTGTCCGTCAGCGCGGCGCAGCCGCGCGGCGCTCGGTGCCCGCCGCGGCGAGCGGGGCGCTTGCGACGCCGTCGAGCGCCGCGTCCAGCACCTGCTCGATGCGGTCGGCGAGGACGAAATGCATCTGCTCCTGCGCCTCGCGGGGCAGCTCCTCGAGGTCGGGCTCGTTCTCGCGCGGGACGACGACCGTCGTCAGGCCGGCCCGCTTGGCGGCGAGCACCTTCTCCCGCACGCCGCCGATCGGGAGCACCTGCCCGGTGAGCGTGATCTCCCCGGTCATCGCCACCTCCTCGGACACCGTTCGGCCCGAGACGAGCGACACGATCGCCGTGGCGATGGTGATCCCGGCCGACGGCCCGTCCTTCGGGACAGCGCCTGCCGGGACGTGGACATGGACGTCGTGCGTCTCGAACCACGTCGGATCGAGACCGAGCGTCCCCGCATGCGAGCGCACCCAGGAGAGCGCGGCCCGCGCCGACTCCTGCATGACCTCGCCCAGCTGCCCCGTCACCGTCAGCGTCCCGCTCCCGACGTACCCGGCCGCCTCGACGAAGAGCACGTCACCGCCGACGGACGTCACGGCGAGGCCTGTCGCCACCCCGGCCTCCGACGTGCGCTTGCGCGGCTCCAGCCCCCCGCGGCGCGGCCCCAGCCAGGCGCGCACCTTCGCGTCGTCGATGCGGACGCGCTTCGCCTTGCCCTCCGCGATCTGGCGCGCCGCCTTGCGGCAGAGGTCGGCGAGCCGCCGGTCGAGCCCGCGCACCCCCGCCTCGCGCGTGTAGCCGCCGATCACGACGCGGAGCGCGCTCTCCGTGAACACCGCCTGCGTCGCCGCGAGCCCGTGCGCCTCGATCTGGCGCGGCACCAGGTACTTGCGGGCGATCCGGAGCTTCTCCTCCTCCGTGTAGCCCGACAGCTCGATGATGTCCATCCGGTCGAGCAGCGGCCCCGGGATCGTCTCCAGCTGGTTCGCCGTGCAGATGAACAGCACCTTGGAGAGGTCGAACGGGAGATCGAGATAGTGGTCGCGGAACGTCCCGTTCTGGGCCGGGTCGAGCACCTCGAGCATCGCCGAGGACGGATCCCCGCGGAAGTCGGAGCCCATCTTGTCGATCTCGTCGATGAGGAACACGGGATTCAGCGACTCGGCGTCGCGCAGCGCGCGGATGATCGTTCCGGGCATGGCCCCGATGTACGTGCGCCGGTGCCCGCGGATCTCCGCCTCGTCGCGCACGCCGCCCACCGAGATGCGCGTGAACTTGCGCTCCAGCGCGCGTGCGACCGACT
>JAWVFN010000279.1:0-2902 GCA_033855935.1 Solirubrobacterales bacterium
TCCTCGCCGACACGAAGGACCTGACCAGCACCGGAGCCACCGATGACACGCGCGGCGATCTCGTGCTCGAGGAAGGGCTGACGCAGGCGGCGCAGGGCAACAGCAAGGCGGCCCAGACGATAGAAAATTTCGTGCGCCAGTTCCCGCGCCACAGGCGCGCGGCGGAAGCGTGGGTCGCCCTCGCTGAGCTCGCTTTTCACGCCGCCCCGCCGCGCTTCGACGAGGCCCGGAAAAACCTCGAGAAAGCCCGGGTCAGCGAACCGAACGCGGCCGCCACGGAGCGGGCCGATTACCTCACCATCTGGATCGAAGACGCCGTGCCGGATTCCGATCCGGCGAAAATCATAGCCGTTGCCGCGGAGTTTCTTCGGAAATATCCCGGCTCACCTTTCGTCGCCGATGCGCGGATGAAACTGGCGGAGACTTATTACCGGCGCCAGGATTTCGCCAACGCCCAGACCCATTTTCAAATCCTGGCCCAGGAAAATCCGCGCGGTCCCTTCACGGAGCGGGCGCTGTTCTTCGCGGCAAAATCGGCCACCCAAAGCATGGCCGCGCAATCGCTCGATCACGCGCTGGTGTTGCTCGACGAAGTCGTGAAGAAGAATGGCGAGCTGAAGTGGGCGGCGCGCAACGAGCAGGCCGCGATCGAGCGCAAACTCGGCAAGGGCCAGGACGCCACGACGCTTTACGACGAAGTCCTCGCGGGCAACGCGAAGCCGGAGGAAAAACGCGAAGCGCTCTGCGGCAAGGGCGATATTTTTTATGAATCGGGCGAATCGAACCGCGAGAATTACCAGCGCGCGATCGAAATCTACGACCAGCTGGCCGCGCAAAAGGACGTGCCGGTCCATTGGCGCAACCAGGCTCTGTTCAAAAAAGGAATCTGCCTCGAGAAACTAGGCGATCGCGAAAATGCGCTCGCCACTTTCTACAGAATTATCGAGGAGGAAAATCGGCCGGACCGGCCGCAGCGGGAATTCTTCTGGTATTACAAGGCCGGGTTCAACGCGGCGCGCTTGCTCGAGGACGATTCGAAATGGCAACCAGCGGCCATCGTTTACCAAAAACTCGCCTCGGCGGGCGGTGCCCGCAGCGACGAAGCCAAGTCGCGATTGAGTCGGCTCCGTCTGGAGCACTTTCTCTGGGAGCAATGAGGGATAGGCGTCAGAAATGACAAATGCCGGATGACCAATGACGAAGGAATGCCGAATGACGAAACCCGAAAGCCGGCTTCGGTGCTTTTTTTCGACATTCGTGCTTCGTCATTTTTTCGACATTCGACATTCGTGCTTTGTCATTAAATGAAGTCCGGTTTTCTCGATAAACTGATCGAACGCCTCGGGCGAATTGGGCCGGAGGATGTCCAGAATTATTTGCTCCAGCTCGCGCAGGAGAAGGGGCTCATCGAGACCGTCTTCAACGCGATCCAGGAAGGGATCATCGTCACGGATGCGAGCGGCCGGATCACTTACGTGAACGACGCCGCGTGCGAGCTGTTCGGCCTCGAAGCGGACAACTCCATCGGGAAACGGCTCGATGAACGGGTGCGCGGCCTCGATTGGAAATTCCTCTCTCAATCGCAAGGCGCCGTCAGCCGCGACATGGAGATTTTCTATCCGGCCAATCGGTTCCTGAATTTTTACATCGTGCCGTTATTGATTGAGCGACGTGAATCTGTGGCCGGGATCGACGATCCCGGCCACAAGGCGGAGCCGGTCGGCCATGCGATCATTCTGCGCGACATCACGGAGAGCCGTCGCTCAACCGAGAAGACGATCGAGTCCGAGCGGTTCAATGCGCTCACGCTCCTCGCCGCCGGCGTCGCCCACGAGATCGGCAACCCGCTCAATTCGCTCCACATCCACCTTCAGTTGATGGAGCGCAAAGTCCGCAAGCTCGACGGCAGGGTGAAGGAAGAGCTCCAGGAAGCGATCGCGATTTCCCGCGCCGAAATCACGCGACTCGATTCGATCGTCACGCAATTTCTCCAGGCGATCCGGCCATCGAAACCAATTCTCCATCCCGAAAACGTGAACGCCATCGTCGAGGAAGCGCTCCGCTTCTTCGCGCCGGAAATTGCGGACCGCGACATCGTGGTCGAGGCCGAGCTGCGTCCCGATCTTCCGCTCCTCGAGCTCGATCGCGACCAGATGAAGCAAGCCTTCTACAACGTCATCAAGAACAGCTTCGAAGCGATGAAGCGCCGCGGCATCCTCCGCATCCGCACGGAGATGGACGCGACCCACGTGAACATCAGCTTCACCGATACCGGCGGCGGAATGTCCGCGGAAAGTTTGAGCCGCGTCTTCGAACCATACTTCACCACCAAGAGCTCCGGCTCGGGTCTCGGCCTGCTGATCGTGCGCCGGATTGTCCGCGAACACGGCGGCGAAATGGCCATCGAAAGCAATGAAGGCAAAGGCCTCACGTTGACGATTCGTTTGCCTTATCTGGATAAACGCGTCCGGATGTTGGAAGCGGGGACGCCGAAGGCGGAAGAGTGATCGAAGATTACACTGGAGGGCGGAGCTCTGCGACGCCGAAACGTTTGCAGGATTGCGCAGATCCGTCGACGGGCCTGCCACGCAGGAAAAAGCCAGCACATTTCGCCACTGTCGAATCCGGCAATCGCTCGACCATCATTTTTCTAACCGTCTGCACAAAGCGACGCCGCCCATTGCTTGCCACCGATGAAGCCGTGAATCTCCTTATCGCGGCCTGGATCGCTGCCAGCTTCTGGAGCGTCGGTCGTTATGTGATCTTGCCCGACCACGTTCACCTTGTTCTGCGCGCCAAACACGTTTCCGCCTCAGCCGCTGAAAAACTGGATTTCGTTTTGGAAAAATCAGATCACGCGCGCGTGGCCGAACCGCGATGAAGTCCCGATCTGGCAGCCCGA
>JAWVFN010000280.1:0-3644 GCA_033855935.1 Solirubrobacterales bacterium
ATTCTTCAACCGCGGATAACTGACGCGGATTACGCGGATGATCGGCGTAAGGCGCCGCTGCTCGAACTCGGTGGCGGATCGCCATTTGTTGCACATCCCGCCAATCGACAGAGCGGCTTGACTCCACACCCTGGAAGAACATCCACCCATTAGTTTTCACGCGCGTGCCATGATCCCCGAATCTCGTTTGGCTTTTGCTGATCGAGCCGCCGTCTGGGGCTGTAGGTCGACCGAACCGCTCCCGGACATCACTTGGGACCGCGGCTTGCCGGATGGCCGGGCCGCGCTTTCGGTCGGGCAGCGCCACGATGCCCTCGAGCACGCTGTGCTTCGGACGGACCGCGGCCAGCTTCGACTCGGCAATGCCGAAATAGCGGTCTGTCATCGCAAACGTTCGGTGACCGACCCAACGCTTAAGGACTGACGGGTTCTCGCCGTCCAACGCCTTATGCGTGATGTAGTCGTGCCGAAATAAATGCGCGTGCAGGTGGGCATCCTCGAACCCTTCCTGCCGAAGGCGCGCGCACAGGCGATCGAGGATGGACGCCACAGAGTCGCCCTGGAGCTGGCCACCTGCCTGGTTGATCAGGAAGCAGTCTGTCTCGAGTCGGCGTTCGGCCTTGGTTCGGCGACCGTCATCACCGACTTCGGCCCGCCTGCGGCACGGTCGGGCCAGATACCGTTCGCGTACTCGGCGGTAGGTAGCAAGTACGGCCGCGGTTTCCTCTGAGAACGGCACCAGGCGCCAGCGGGTCTGGCGCGTCTTCGGCGCGTAGACCCGCACCTGCAGGTCAACAAGATTGACATCGGCGTCCTTAATCAGACAGAGCTCGTCGCGTCGGACGCCACAGTCAGACAGCAGCGCCAGGATGGCCCGATTGCGCGCCCCAAGGAACGTACGGGGGTCGAATATGGCAAACGCCGCCCGGCGCATCTCGGGTTCGATCAGGTCGAACTCGGGCGGATCGGCCCGCGGCGCCTGGACGTCTTCCCAGCGATCGCGTTCGGTCCAGCCGCGCTTGCGCATCCAGCGCGTCCAGGTCTTCAGCCGGCGCACCCGATCCTGAATCGTGCCGGGCGCTATCCCGCGGTTTCGTTCGGCAGTGATGAAATCATCCGCTACCGTTTCTTCGACCTGGCCCACGCTGCGGATGCCGCGTTCGTCACAGAAGCGCAGGAACACACCGAAAACCACCTCGTAGGCCAACACGGTACCGGCGGCCCGCTCGGCTCGCTTTTTGGCCAGGAACTCAGGAATCGGGCCGCGTAGCTCGACGCGGCTGGCCAGGACAATCTCCTCGTTGAGTAGCTCGTAGTCGTGATTCATCTCGTTCCAGGGCCGGCGTCGTGCTGTTGCCATGATGCGGTCTCCAAGGTTGTCAAGGCTCTGACACAGGCAGACGAAAACCGCTCCGGACGCCCTGGATAATTAACAAATGTTGTCTTCGGGGGATAAATACCCTTCGCGGATGTGCCCTCGAAGGCCCACCCGCGAGGGGAACACTCAGATTGGGACACCCCAAAAGGAGCGGGGGACGGGATTCGAACCCGCGACCTCAACTTTGGGAATTCTAGGCGGGAGTCCGTCCATGTCCATTCGTGTCGGTTGGCCAAGTTCACAACGACCTGCAACTGCTGGTCGTTTTCCGCCCCTGCACAGTAGTTTCCGCTCGACATTGTTCCTCAGATTGTTCCCGGCTGGTGGCGGCCGTTCCGACATGCGGAGTCCGAACCGTAAGTGATGCGCGGGACATCCAGAACCGGCAGCAGGGTCCCGTGTGAGTTCGATACCGTGGAATGGCCCAGATTGATATTCGGGAATGGCCCACCTGTTGTTCGCGCACGACCTACCCTGCCGACCAGTGATGGTCGGTTGGAGGTGGGGTGCGCAGGAGAAGAGCGACGGTGGATTTGTTCGAAGAGATACGCCGCGAGTACGAGTTCGGCCTGGCCAGTATTTCTGGTGTCGCGCGCAAGTTTGGCGTGCACCGAAGGATGGTGCGCGAGGCCATCGAGAGCTCAATCCCGATGCGGCTGCCCGCCAAAGAGCGGCCGCGGCCAACGATCGGGCCGCTGGCCGAGTTCATCGACGAGATTCTGGAAGACGATCGGCGAGCCCCGCGCAAACAGCGGCATACGGCGCATCGCATCTGGGTGCGGATTACCCGAGAGCGGTCGAGCCATCCGATCGCCGAGTCGACGGTGCGTCAGTACGTGCGGCAGCGCAAGCGGACGCTGGGGCTGCGCGTCGCGCCCGAGGCGTTTGTGCCCCAGCAGTACGACTGGGGCGACGAGGCGCAGGTGGATTGGTACGAGGCGGACGTCGACCTGGACGGCGAGCGGGTCACGCTGCAGGTGTTTGCGATGCGCAGCATGGCCAGTGGGGCGGCGTTTCATCGGGCGTACCGACGGGCGACGCAGCAAGCATTTCTGGAAGCGCACGAACTTGGGTTTCAGTTCCTGGGAGGTGCGTTCCGCCGTCTGCGCTACGACAACCTTGGCTCAGCGGTGAAGAAGATCCTGCGTGGCTTTCGCCGTGAGGAGACGGCGCGCTTCGTGGCGTTCCGTTCGCATTGGAGTTTTGAGGCCAGCTTCTGTACGCCAGGCGAGGGGCATGAAAAGGGGGGCGTCGAAGGCGAAGTCGGCTACTTCCGTCGAAATCACTTCGTCCCGGTGCCGGCGGCGCGCGACCTGGAGGACCTGAACGCCATGCTGCTGGCCGGGTGTCGCGAGGACGAGGCGCGCATCATCGACGGACGCGAGCAGACGGTGGGTGAGGCGTCGGCGATCGAGCGCCAGCATCTGTTGCCGCTGGCTCGCGAGGGCTTCGATCTGGTGGAGGTCAGCTTCGGGCCGGTGAATGGGCTGGGCTGTGTCAAGGTGCGGACCAACGCCTATTCGGCGCCGCTCCTGCCAGGCACGCAGGCGCAGATCAAACTCTCCGCGGCGACGGTCGAGGTCTGGTACGAGGGCCGCTGCGTCGCGCGTCACGAGCGCTGCTACGGTCGTCACCAGCAAATCCTCGACCTCGAACACTACCTGGACGTACTCGAGCACAAGCCGGGCGCATTGGCTGGCAGCAAACCCCTGGAGCAGTGGCGTCGAGCCGGACGCTGGCCAGTGAGCTACGACCAGTTCTGGACCGGGCTGATGAAGCGGCATGGGCGCCAGGACGGAACCAGGGCGATGATCGAGCTGCTGCAGCTCGGTCGGCGGCTCGGGTATGCGCGCCTGCGGCGTGGGATCGAGTCGGCGCTGGAGTTGGGCTGCGCCGATGCGGCGGCTGTCCAGCATCTGATGGCCACCGATGGGCTCGTTCACCAGCGGCCCAGCCTGCTCATCGAGGTCGGCAGCCTGCTCAGTCAGTACGAGCGGCCGTTGCCCCAAATGCACGTCTATGACGACCTGCTGGCGGGAGCCGCACGATGAGCGCGCGGACGGCGGACGCCGAGCTGAGCTTGCAACAGAGCGTCATCCGGCAGCAGTGCCTGCTGTTGCGTTTGCCGACCCTGGCCAGCCAGAGCGGACCGCTCGCCGAGCAAGCCGAACGCGAGCGCCAACCGTACCTTGGCTACCTCGAGGCGCTGCTGGCGGCCGAGCTCGAGGAGCGTGAGCGGCGCGCCATCGATCGACGTATCAAAGAC
>JAWVFN010000281.1:0-2827 GCA_033855935.1 Solirubrobacterales bacterium
TCGACCGCACCCACGCCAAGGCGCGTCACTCCGTGTGCACCTACCGGGGTGTGCGGGCGAACGGGCAGGTGCTCATCCGGTACCTCACCGTGGCGAACGCCCCGAACTCCAACAAGTGCGTGCCGGACAGGGAGTGGGAGCGCTACGACCTGACGAGCGATCCCTTCGAGCTGCACAACCTGTGCTTCGGCGGTCGTGGGTCGAGCTGCCCGCAGGGACCGGGCGAGGCTCGCCTGACCAAGCTCGTCCCACGGATTGCCGATTGCTCGGGCATCGCCGGTCGGGACCCGAGCCCGAAGGGCACCCGCCACTACTGCGACTAGGCTTACTCGCAGAACGGGCGTGCGGACGGGGGGTCCCTGCCCTGGACGCCCGAGCAGCGGCGCAGCAGGGCGAGGCGCGCGGCGAGGCGGTTCTGGACGGCCGCGTAGGCAGGCCGGCCCGCTCGGTTGTGCAGCTCGTACGGATCCTTCTTCAGGTCGTAGAGCTCGCGCTCCCCGGTCACCAGCTCGGAGTAGGCGTAGCGAGGGGTTCGAACGGCGTGGTAGTCGTGGGGTCCGGAGTTGATCTCGGCCAGCACGCCACGGTCGGTCGGCCAACTCCCGCGGCCGCCCACGAGTGGGGCGAGACTGCGACCGTCCATGCGCCGGCAGTTGCCCGGCGCCGCACATGTTTGAACGCCGCCCGCGTAGCGTTTCGCGTAGTCGACGATCGTCGCCGCGATGTCCTGGTTCGAGACCACCGCGTCGCGGTGGTCGACCCGCGGTCCGCTCCGGTACGCGCGTGGCATCTTGACCGCGTATGGCACGTTGAGTGACGGCTCGTAGATGTCGGACTTCCCGGTCGGCCTGCGGTGCTCGCCGAAGTACGTCCCGTTGTCGGAGACGTAGAAGACGATGGTGTTCTGCAACTCGCCGGCCCGCTTGAGCTCGCTGATCACCGAGCCCACGCCCTTGTCGAGCGCGGCTACCGCCGCGAGCGTGCAGTGCCAGTCGACCTTGATTTGATCGATGGCCTTGGAGTCCAGGCGAGGGAGAGCCCGAATCGCGGCCGGCTTGTCGGAGACGTTGCGCTCGTTGAACGACGGCGGTCGGGGCAACGGGACGTCCTTGACGGCCCGGTAGGCCGCCTTGGTGGGCGGGCCAGGCGAGGTGGCGTGCAGGCACGGGGGAATGGTCGAGCGCCATCCGTGTGGGGCCTCGTAGGCCAGCCACAGGAAAAACGGCGCGCTCGAGCTCGCGCTGGAGGCCAGGAATTGCTTGGCGTGTCGGGTCAGGACGTCGGTCGAGTAGTCGCTGCGCCGGCTGCCGAAGTGGCGCCGGCTGCCGTTCCTGCTCATGTCGTAGTCGTAGTAGCCCGGGAAGCCCAGAAAACCGAACCAGCTGTCGAAGCCCGGGGCCGGCGCAGTGCCGGCCTCCTCGCTATAGCCGTTCAGGAACTTGCCGACGAACCCCGTGCGATACCCGGCCCGGTGGAGCCACACCGGGAGCGTGTCATGGGGATGGCGAAGTGTCGGATATCCCGGATCGTTCGAGAAGACCCCGTGGTTGTGCGGATACTGTCCCGTCAGGATCCCCGCGCGGTCCGGGCAGCACAGCGGTGGCGCGGCGATGCCGTTGCGAAAGAGCGTGCCGCGATCCACGATGTCGTCGAACGTCCGCGGCATGTAGGTGGGCCTGAAGCTGTTCTGCGCCTGATCGTCGGCGAGCACGATCAGGAAGTTGGGCGCCTGCGACGCCGCGGCGGCAGCCGCATCGCCACCGGTGGCCATGTGCGCCCACAGCCCGCCGGCGAGCGCGGCGGCGACCACGAGGATGCCTGACAGCCTGGCCCTGGTTCGCGTGCCCCAGCCCACGCTTCGAAGCTACCGCACCGGTCCATACGGGATGCGACGCGCCAGCCCTGTTAGCCTCGCCGGCTCGTGCGGCTCGGGATGGTTTACAAGGTCCGCGACGAGGCGGACATCATCGAGGACAACCTGCGCTACCACCTTGCGCAGGGGGTCGACTTCTTCGTGATCGCCGACACCGGGTCGACCGACGGGACCCTCGAGATCCTCGAGCGCTACGAGTCCGCCGGGCTCGTGAGGCTCGAGCGCATCCCCGGAGGAATTCACGACATGAAGGGCGAGGGCGGCGGCGAGGAGGAGATCACGCGGATCGCATCCGAGATGGGCGCCGACTGGGTGATCCACAACGACGCCGACGAGTTCTGGTGGCCGGTGGCCGGGAACCTCAAGGAGACCGTGGCGTCCGTGCACGACCCGTACGGGATGATCTTCGCGCCGCGAACCGAGTTCGTCGCGCGCCCCGGCGAGGCGCCGTTCGCCGACCGGATGACCGCCCGCGAAGCCCGTTTCCTGCGGCCGCCCAAGTCGGCTCACCGCGCCCACCGGGGCGTCCATCTGCGGGGACCGCATCCGATCGAGATCTGGGTCGGCGACTCGCCGTACCGCGGACTCGTCGGAAAGCCGGTGCTGCGCACCTCCGCCGAGCACCGTGAGGACGATCCGCTCGAGCTGCTGATCGCGCCGGAATTTCCGGTGGGCGTCCTGCACTTCCCGGTTCGATCCTTCGAGCAGTACCGGCGCCGGGTCGAGATCGCCCACGAGAACGGTCAGCTCGGGCGAAATTCGGAGGGACGGGCCGTGCGTGACGCCTTCGATCGAGGGCGCCTGGAGGACGTCTACAAGCGCCTGGTCCTAGGCGAGGATGCCGTCGCGGCCGGAATCGGAGAGGGCTGGCTGGTCGAGCAGACCGGATTTCGCGACTACCTGGCCGCCTCCCCGGACCCGCTCGCGGAGGGCCACACGACAACCCGAGACGTG
>JAWVFN010000282.1:0-3630 GCA_033855935.1 Solirubrobacterales bacterium
CGCGCTGCTCGTCGCGCGGATATCCGGCGAGGTCGGCGGGCTGATCGAACTGAGCCGGGTTCACGAAGAGCGACGCCACGAGGACGTCGTTCTCGGCTCGGGCAGCGCGGAAGAGCGAGCGGTGGCCGTCGTGCAGCGCACCCATCGTGGGGACGAGTCCGGCGATGCCGGTGAGCTCGAGCTCGGCGATCGACCGCGCAATCTTCATGTCGCGAGGGCCCGCGTCGCGCCGGCGAGCGTTTCATAGAGCTGATCGAGCTCTGCGCGGTGCTCGTGGATCGCGGCGCGGTGGGCGGCAATCGTGTCCCAGTCGCCTCGCGCGATCGGGCCGGTCAGCTCGAAGCCGTTCTCGATCGTGCGCCGCATCAACGGCTCGAGTGCCTCGGGCGGCGCGTCCGCGGACTCGAACAGGAGCGATGCGGCGCGCTGCAGCGTGACGAGATAGTTCGACGCGAACACGGCGCCCGCGTGGTAGAGCGTGCGCGCCGAATCGGCGAGCTCGAACGGCTGCAACCCGAGCGTCTCTGCGAGCCAGCGGCCTGTATCGAGCGCAGTCTCGGTCTCGGCGGTGACTGCAGCCCACGCACCGTCGAGCTGCTCCGGTCCGCGCTCCCGCGTGAAGGTCTGGAGCGGGTGCACGCTGAAGCGACGCGTATGCGGCGCGAGGGCGGCGAGTGCTGTGGCGCCGCTCACATGCGCGACCCATGGCCCGGGGTCGACAGACGCTGCGACCTCCGCGATCGCGCCATCGGGGACGCACAGCACGACGAGCTCCGGTTCCGCCGCGCCCACGGCCAAGCCGCGCTCGGAGAGGCGAGCGGACACAGCCGAGCCGACGCGGCCCGAGCCGATGATGTGGATGCGGTTGAGCACTTCGGTCGCTCCAGCTCCGTAACGGATGCCGGGCACCGAGCAATATACCCGCCCGAACTGACCCAACCGTGTCAGGCGACGGGCGCATGGCGGCGCCGACCATGGCCTGGTGGAAAACGCAATCAAAACGATCCTCGTCGTCGAGGACGAGCCGGCAGTCCGCCAGCTCGTTCGAGTCGCGCTCGAGTTGCAGGGACACGCCGTTGTCGAAGCAGGGGAACCGGCCGAGGCGCTCGAGATCGCGGCTCTGATCGGCCGGCCGATCGACCTGCTCGTGACTGATGTCTGGTTGCGCCGCGGCAATGTGCGAGCCCTCGTCGCCGGCCTGGTCGAGCTCGGCCTCGACCTGCCGGTGCTCTATGTCTCGGGCGATGGCGACCCCCCGCCGAATCTTCCTGGTCGCCGGACGCTTTTCCTGGGGAAGCCCTTCGAGCTCGAACAGCTGGAGGGAGCCGTCTCCGACTTGCTCCAACATTGACCTCGCCTGCGGGGAGGCGGACACTCTGGGCTGATGTCTGAGGGATCGGCCTCCCTCGATCTCAGGGAGATGATGCGGTACGTCCGCTTCCCGAGCTGGATGCTCGATCGTGAAGGACGGGTCGTGTGGGAGAACGAGGCGGCGATGCGGCTCTTCGGCGATGTCCGCGGCAAGCTGTACACGTCGCTCACGACACCGGCGTACATCCCACTCGCTCAGGAGCAGTTCGCCCGCAAGCTGCTCGGACAACAGGTCACCGATTACGAGCTGGAGCTGCTCGGAGGTGACGGGTCGCGCATACCCGTTGAGATCAGCAGCGTCCCGATTCCGTCTGCCGACGGCGAGATCCCGATTGGGATCTTCGGTCTTGGCTATCCCGAAGACGTTCGCGGCCAGCCGCAACCGCGCCAATCGCGCCTGACACCTCGGCAGGCTGAGGTGTTGCGACACCTCGCCGCGGGCTGCTCCACGGTGCAGATCGCAGAGCACCTCGGCTTGAGCATCGAAACGGTGCGGAACCACATCCGAGCCGTGTTGCGCAAGCTTGGCGCACACTCGCGACTCGGAGCTGTCGCCAATGCGCGCAAGCTTGGCTTGCTGCCATGAGCGTTACGCGGTCGCACCGACGAGTAGCCGTGATGCGACGAGGCTGTCCGCCGCTTCGCGGCTCGGGGCGTGCCCCGTCACCGCCGCGATGAAGTCGTCGCGCTCGACCGCGTAGAGCCTGAGGTCTTCGAGCGCGCGGACCGTGGCGGTCCGCGGAATGTCCCGGAGGAGCGCGATCTCGCCGAAGAATCCGCCGGGGCCGACCGTCGAGGTTTGTGCGCCGTCGATCTCAATGGCAGCGGTTCCCTCGGCGATCACGTAGAACCGGTCGCCGGCCTGACCTTGCTCGAGGACGGCTGACCCCGCGAGCGCGCGGACCTCGGCGGCGACCGACGCGAGTCGCTCGAGCACGGGCGCCGGCAGCGGGGCGAAGATCGGGATTGCACGCAGCAACTCGAGTGGCTCTGTCGCGACCCGAGCCGTCGCGTCGATCTCGGTCAGCCGGCGCCACGTCGGCACGACTGCAATCGGGAGGAGCACTCCCATCGCGACGAATGTGGCGCGGGCGCCGACCGCGGCAATCACGAGCGGCGCGACGAGCGAGCCGAGCGCGACCATCGCGAGCATCGTGCTCTGCAGCACGCCGAAGACGCGCCCGACCACCTCCGCCGGAGCCGCGCGCTGCAGCAAGGTCATCCCCGTAACGTCGACGAGGGTGCTGCCGGCGCCCATCACGCCGAAGAGCACCAGCGCGACCGTGAAGTTCGTCGTCGCGGCAAGGACCGCGAGCGCCGCACCGAAAACGACGAGGCCGAGGCGGAAGTCGCCGGCCAGACGCTTGCGCGCAGCAAGTGCGACGCCCAGGAGTCCGGCGAGCAAGCCGCCGATCCCGAGCCCCGTGTTCAGCCAGCCCACGCCGGCGTTGCCCGCATGGAGGACGCGGATCGCATCGACGACGATCACCACCTCGACCGCGCCGAGGACGAACATCTGCGCGCCGACGAGACCGATGACCACCTGAAGTCGTCGGTCGGCCCCGATCGCCCGGAAGCCGGCCAGCAACTGGGGGAGGATGGCGCTGTCACCAGTGGCCTCGGGCGGTTTGTCCGGGCTGAGTCCGAACACGAAGTACCCGGACCACACGTACGCCGCCGCCGTGAGCGCGAACACGAGTGTGGGGCCGCTGAACGCGAGCACGACGCCGGCGATTGCGGGTCCGGCGAACATCCCGACCCCGGAGATGGTGTTCAGCGCGAGGTTCGATGCCGTTAGCTCTTCGGGCGTCGTTGCGAGCGACGGCAAGAGCGCCGCCTCCGCAGGCCCGAACGCCGTCGAGATGACGGACACGAGCACCGCGAGCACGTACGCCACCAGCGAAGGGCCGCCGGTCGCGGCGATGAGCGTCATCCCCACGACGAGTGCGGCGCGCGAAGCGTCCACGGTGAGCATCACCCGCCGGCGTGAGACACGGTCCGCCAGCAGCGCGAGCCACGGCGCCGCAACGGCGGCGAGCGACCACCGGACGAACAGGACGATGCCGACTGCCTTGGGGCCGTCGGCCCGGTAGGCGTAGACCGCGATCGCAATCGAATACGCCCAGATGGCGAGCGTCGAGCCCGCTCCGGCGAGCTGGAGGTGGCGGAGCTCACGGCTTTTGAATGCCTGGGCGAACGCACGCCACGATTCGCCAAGCCGCCCCCAGAACCCCATAAACGCAAGGATGGCAACAAATG
>JAWVFN010000283.1:0-2786 GCA_033855935.1 Solirubrobacterales bacterium
ATCTTCACGCCCTCCTTGGCCTCGATCGCCTGGTGCAGGCCTTCCGACCAGCGCCGTCCTTCCATGATCCGGCCCGTGAATTCGTCGACGATCTTCACCTCGCCGTCCTGGATGACGTAGTCGACGTCGCGCTTGTACAGCGACTCGGCCTTCAGTGCCTGGTTCAGATGGTTGACGAGCTGCGAGTGCCGCGGGTCGTAGAGGTTTTCGAGCCGTAGCGCACGCTCTGCTGCCGCGATCGAAGCCTGTCCCGGTGCGACTGTCTTGTGCTTCTCGTCGTACTCGTAGTCCGCATCGGGGTTCCCGCCCTTGAGAAGCGGATCGTGCGCAACTCCCTTCAGCGAGCGAGCGATGCGCGCAAAGTCGTTGTAGATCTGCGCGGCCGCTTCCGGCTCGCCGGAGATGATCAGCGGCGTGCGCGCCTCGTCGATCAGGATCGAGTCGACCTCGTCCACGATCGCGTACGAATGGCTGCGTTGCACGACGCCGTCGAGACTGACCGCCATGTTGTCGCGCAGATAGTCGAAGCCGAACTCGGAGTTCGTCCCGTACGTGATGTCGCACTCGTAGGCGACCTTGCGCTCCGCGAACGGCATCATGTTCTCGATCGCACCGACGGTCATGCCGAGACGCTCGAAGACGCCGCGGTTCCACTCGGCGTCGCGCTGGGCGAGGTAGTCGTTGGTCGTGACGAGGTGAACTCCCTGGCCGGCCAGCGCATTGAGGTAGAGCGCGAGGCTCGCGACGAACGTCTTACCCTCACCGGTCTTCATCTCCGACACGTCGCCTTCGTGGAGCACGATGCCGCCCATCAGCTGGACGTCGAACATCCGCTGGTCCGACTCCCGCAGACGGGCCTCCCGGACGGCCGCGAAGGCCTCAAAAAGCAGCTCCTCGAGCGTCTCGCCGTTCTCGAGCCGCTGCCTGAACTCGACCGTCTTCTCCCGGAGCTCGTCGTCTGAAAGCGCAGTGAACTCGGGCTCGATCGAGGTGATGTAGGCAGCCTGCTCGGCCAGCCGCTTCATGCGGCGGCCCTCGCCTAGGCGAAGGACCTTCTCGAAGGATCCGAGCTGGGAGGACATGGAACCCAGGGTAGCTTGCCCTACCTAGAGCGGATCGACACGAACCTCCCAGAGGGTGCCGTCCAGGCGGGCTGCGCGTATGACCGCGTTGCCGTCGGCCAGCTGCTCCAGCTCCGGCATCGTTCCAAACGAACGGTTCCGGTCCACAACGAGAGTCTTCTCCTCCCCGTTCAGCACCAGCTCGATCTCGTCGCCGCCCGGTTCGGGCAGCTCGATGACGCGGAGCCGGTGGGCCGCAATCGCCCACGTCGTCTCGCCGCGCCGCACAGCGGTCGCGCGGTACGGGCGCGCGATCTCGTGCTCGATCGCGTCTGCAAACGCCGTCAGGTCACCGTCGCCTTCCTCGATCAGGAGCGAACCGTCCTCGAGCCCGACGAAACGCGCCGAGTCTCCGACCGCATCCGGCGCCTCAGTCGAGGCGACTGCGTCGTATTGCCGCTCGCGCGGAATGCCATGGATGCCGGCCTCCGGAATCACTCCGGTGAACAACGGCACGGTGGACCGCTCCACGAGACCACCTTCCTCGGCAAGCCGCTGGTGCAGCGGCTTACGCCGGAAGAAGCCCACTACCCCGACGGCTCAATCAGACCGTAGCCGCCGTCCTTGCGACGGTAGATGACGTTGATCTCTCCGGAGTCGTCGCTGCGAAAGACGAAGAAGTCGTGCCCGATGAGCTCGAGCTGCAGCACCGCCTCCTCCGGGCTCATCGGCTTCACCGAGAACTGCTTCACCTTGACGATCTGCTCGCCGGCCTCTTCTTCGTCGGGGATGCTCATCGGACCTCCGCTCGGGCTGCCGTTGTCGCGTGGATGCCAATCTTTGCGTTGCTTGCCGCGGGCATGGTCGATCTGCCGGGTCAGCTTCTCGGTCAGCTGGTCGATCGAGGCCTTCATGTCGGTCGATGCCTCGGTGACGCGCAGCGTCGGCCCTTTTGTCCGAACCGTTGCTTCCGCCACCTGATTGTCGGCGATCGAAGGATTCTTCTCGACACGGAGCTCGAGCTCGACCTCCGCCAGCTCGTGCAATTGGCGGTCGAGCTTCTGCATCTTTTCCTCGGCGTACCGGCGGATCGTGTCGCTGACCTCGTGGTTCTTGCCCTTCACCTGAAGTCGCATGCGCCTCCTCGTGAGCCGGAGATCTCACCCTAGCGAATGCGAATCGTGCGGGCCAACGTCACAACCTCGACGTTGCGGGCACCTCCTTTCCGGAGCGCGGACGCGGCCGCATTGGCGGTCGCACCGGTCGTATAGACGTCGTCGACGAGCGCAACACGAGCCGGTACGTGGCCATGCGCGAGGAAGGCTCCCGCGACGTTCCGGCGCCGCTCGTGTTGTGTCAGCCCTCGCTGGCGCGGAGACCCTCTTGCTCTGGTCAGGAGTGGCCGCAGAGGGAGCTCCCACTCGGCGGCGAGCTCACTCGCCAGCCGCTCGGCCGCGTGGTGTCCCCGCTTCAGCCTGCGGTCCGGATCACCCGGGACGAAGACGACACACGCTGCGTCCGGTCGCGCCAGCGACTCCCGGACTACTGCTGCGGCCCAGCCGGCGAGCCGGCGCAGGCCACGCTCCTTCCAGGCGACCACGACCGGGCGTAACCGGTCGTCGTATGCCAGGACGGCTCGAGCATGCGCGAACGCGAGCCGCCGCCCGGCGCATTCTCCACAACGCTGGACGGACCAGGCCGTCGGGGCACCGCAACGGGCGCAAA
>JAWVFN010000284.1:0-2678 GCA_033855935.1 Solirubrobacterales bacterium
CGCAGACGAACGGCCGGTGGCGCTTCACCCATGGCCTCGCCTTCCTTTACGGCGCCGCCCTCGTTGCCTGCGCCGTGACCCGTTACTGATCCGGTAGCCGCGTCGCAGTCCGCTCTGTTGAACCGCATTCTGGTTATCCGCGGCGGCGCGATCGGCGACTTCGTTCTCACCCTGCCGGCGATAAAACTCCTGCGCGATGGTTTCCCGAACGCGCACCTGGAAATCCTCGGCTCCAAACACATCGCCGCACTCGCGGAAAGGCGTTTCTATGCGGACGCAGTTCGTTCGATCGAATCAGCCTCGCTCGCAAATTTTTTCGCGAAGAATTCGGAGCTGCCGGCGGAGCTGGCCGATTACTTCGCCAGCTTCGATTGGATTCTGAGTTATCTTTACGACCCGGACGAAATTTTCGAAACAAATGTGAAGAAATCCGGCGCTCGAACATTTCTCGCCGGGCCGTCCAGGCTTGATAACAGCGAACACGCGGCCTTCCAGTTAGCGCGTCCGCTCGCCACCCTCGGCCTTTCCCTCACGGATCCGGCCGCGCACCTTTTCCCGACCGACTCCGATCGACAACTGATTCGTCCTCTCCTCGATCGATCCGGCGAAACCATCGCCTTCCATCCCGGCAGCGGCAGCGAGACCAAGAACTGGCCAATCGAGAACTGGGTCAAGCTAGGCAACGTTATCCGCGAGAAAGGTGGTAACTTGATGATCGTCGCCGGCGAAGCCGATGCAGCGCGGGCCGAGCAGCTCAAAGCGGAGTGGAACGGAACCGCGGTTCGCTTCGCGGAGAATCTGCCGTTGCCAAACCTCGCGGCCTTGCTCGAAGGCAGTCTTTTTATCGGGCACGACAGCGGGATCTCGCACATTGCAGCTGCCGCCGGCGCACGCTGCCTTCTCCTTTTCGGTCCGACCGACCCGTCAATCTGGGCGCCGGCCAATGAAAAAGTGACGGTGCTCCGCGCGCCGGCAGGCAGGATGGAGCTGCTGGAGATTGAAACTGTGTTGTTGCAAATTGACTAACGAGCGTCATCCCGAGGCTGGCTCTTGCGCGCGGGGCGACCTCACAATTGCAAGTCGGCTATCGCCGGCTTTTCAGCATTCAATTACGGGATGCGCTTCAAGGAGCGGCGATTTGCAACCGCCGACCTAAAACAACGGCGGTTTCAAACCGCCGCTCCTTGAAGCTCGGCGAGGTTCGATGCCTTATACGCTACTCTGTTTACGCGTTGCGCCGTGCGGCATGGGGCAACGTGTGAACGTGTTTGTTGCGTTGCGTCCTTCCGCCGGCCTCGGGATGACAGACAGCTACGAGCTGATCCGCATCGGCATCAGGACGTAGAGGAACGGCGTCTGGATCTTCAGCACGCCGGGACTCATCTCGTCGATTAGATCGAGAAAGATCTCGTCCTCGGTCAGGGCGCGGAGCGGCGCCATGAAGAATTCCGGGTTGAACGCGATCGAAAATTCCCGGCCTTTGTAAACGACCGCGAGCGACTCCTTCGCTTCGCCGACTTCCGGCGTGTTTGCCGTGATGTCTATATTGTTCTTGGTGAAATTGAGTTTGATCGAGTTCGACTTCTCGCTGGCCAGCAATGAAACGCGGCGGAGCGAGTTGAGGAACGTCTCGCGCTCGAGCGTGACGCGTTCCTTCGTCTCGGTCGGGATCACCTGCTTGTAGTTCGGATAATTTCCCTCGATCAATTTCGAAACCAGCAGCGTGTTGTTCAACTCGAAGGCGATCTGGCCGCTGCCCACACTCACCTTTACTTCGCCGTCGTCAGTCAGGAGCCGGCTTAACTCCGTGACCGCTTTCGTCGGCACGATGATGTCCGCTTCGTGGCTCCGGGGAAATTCGAGCTCGATGTCCACCATCGCCAGGCGCCGGCCATCCGTCGCCACCAGGGTCAATTTGTTTTCCTTCAGGCTGAACAAAAGACCGTTGAGAACGTAGCGCGTCTCGTCGGTGGAGATCGCATAGGAAGTCTTGCGCAATCCGTCGCGCAAATCTTTCTGCCGAATCGTGACGACCTTCGCACTGTCAAACTTCGGCAACGGCGGAAACTCTTCTTCGGGGAGCCCGAGGATCTTGAAAAAGCTCTGGCCGCTCCGGATCGAGGCGGCGTTTTTGGCGTCGACTTCGATCGAAACTTCGCTCGAGGGCAGCTCGCGGATGATCGTGAAAAGGCGGCGGGCCGGCAACGTCGTCGCGCCTTCTTTTTCCACGTTCGCTTCGAAAGCGCCCCGCACCCCGACGTCGAGATCGGTCGTCGTGAGATGGACTTCGCTGCCTTTCGCCTGGAGGAGAACGTTGGAGAGAATCGGCAGGGTCGTGCGGGTGCTGACGACGTTTTGCACCTGTTGCAAACCTTCGAGCAGCTTTTCTTTGGTGGCGCTGAATTTCATGTCGGAACGGAAAACTAAGATGTAAGGCTTACGATTTTATTCGGCAACCGCAATCTCGTCTGCCGCGCGATGGGACCGCCGTCGCCGTCAACGCTGCAGCGCACTGTCGATAAAGGAAATGGTCTGCCGAATATTGTCCTGCTCCTGCATGCGGCGCTTCACCAGCTTGCATGCGTGCAGAACGGTTCCGTGATCGCGCCCACCGAAGGCGTCGCCGATTTCGTTGAGTGAAGCTTTGGTCAATTCGCGCGCCAGATACATCGCGATCT
>JAWVFN010000285.1:0-5008 GCA_033855935.1 Solirubrobacterales bacterium
TATGACGATGTCGAGCAGATTGAACTTACCGTCCTTCACCTCGATCAACGCTACTGACTTGGATGGAATCCGCTCGCCAGGCGGATAGGTGATTTCGCCGCTGGCGCCCTTCCAGCCCTTGGTCGCCGCCAGCGCGTCCCGAATTGCCTTGTGGTCGATGCCGCCAGCACGCTTGATCGCATCCGCCATGAGGTACACGCCATCGTAGGCCAGCGCAGCGAACACGCTCTGCGGCTCCGCGCCGAACTCCTTCACAAACGCAGCGCGGAACTTCCCCGCGGTCGGATCGTCACCATAGATCCCCAGGTGCGTCGAAAAGAAGACGTTCGCCGATTTCACTGGACCCGGCACGTCGGTCAGCAGCGGCGTATCGTAGCCATCGCCACCCACGATCGGCAGCATGACACCCTGGTCGCGAGCCTGCTTGACGATCGTCCCGATGTCGTCTGGAATTGCCGAGACGATTACGAAATCGGGTTGTGGATCTAGGTTCTTGATCTTGGTCTGCTGAGCCGAAAAGTCCTTGTCGCCCGACTTGTATGTGTCTTCGAGCAGCATCTTGCCGCCCTGCTCGGTGTAGCGGGCGATGAAATACTTGGACAAGAACTTGGTGTAGTCCCACTCTGTGTCCATCAGCATGCTGGCGGTCTTCCAGCCCTTCTTGCCGTACGTGAATTCGGCGGTCGCGGCGGCCTGGGTGTTGTCGCCGAAGGGCAGCATGAAGATGTAGTCGCCGACATCGGTGATGACGGGCGCGGTGCCACCGACGTCGAGGTAGGGCACCCCTGCCTTCTGGGCCACCGGTCCGGTGGCGAGCATGAACGACGTGTCCGTCTGGCCGACAAGCACGTCCACTTTGTTGGACTCCACCATCTGCGAGACAATCGTCGTGGCGGTGGTGATGTCGCTCTTGGTGTCGGCGTAGAACGGCTCGATCTGCATGCCGAGAACGCCGCCGGCGGCATTGATCTCCTTGACCGCTAGCTGACCGCCCTTCGCGGCTTCGCCTTCGATCGACGAGAGGTCACCCGTGATGCCGTACGGCTGGCCCATCTTGATGGTTTTCCCGCCGGCGGCGGCTACAGGTGCAGTGGTCGGCGTTGCCGCGGCTGCCGGAGCCGTTGTCGGCGCCGCCACCGGAGCCACGGTCGGCTTCGCAACTGCTGCCGGAGCAGTGGTCGCTGCCGCCGCGGGCGCGGTGGTGGCCGCGGCCACCGGAGCGGTGGTCGGCTTTGCCGCTGCTGCTGGCACCGCGGTTGGCGCCGCCGCTGGTGCGCTACAGGCGCTAACGATCAATGCGAGCGCTAGCGTGGCGCTCAAACGGGAGACTCTGTGCATGCGCTTCTCCTTTCGAAGCCGGGCCCTTGCGCGCCCAGAACAGCGGGAGCTCTCGATCGCCGAGCAGACCGCCGCGACGGTAGATCATGACCAGAACAAAGGTCACCGCCAGGATGATGTTGCTCAGCCCGAACAGCAGCGGCAGCTTGAATGGGCCGATCGTCGCGCCGCCCTCGAGGCCGCGCAGCAGCTCCGGCAACAGCGTCAGCAGGACCGCTCCGAGCGTGGCTCCGGTGACGCTGCCCATCCCACCGACCACGATCATCACGATGACGTTGACCGTGTAGGTGAAATAGAACGCGGCCGGAGCGACGGCGGTGATCATGTGCGCCCACAGCGCACCCGCGACCGCGCTGAAGAATGCGCCGATGACGAAAGCGAGCAAGCGCGTGCGCAAGATGTCGACGCCCATCGCCTGCGCCGCGGACACGTTTTCGCGCTGCGCCAACATCGCGCGTCCAAATGGCGAGGCCCGGATCCGCCACACGACGTAGATCGCAATGGCGACAAACAGATACACGATCCAGATGCGCGACAGAGACGGAATACTGCCGAGTCCGCGCGAACCGCGGGTGACGGTGTCAAGATTGATGGCGATGGCGTTGACGATCACCAGAAACCCCATCGTCGCCACCGACACGTAGTTGCCGTTCAGACGCATCAGCGGGATGCCGACCACCAGTGCCACGCATGCCGCGAAGAGTGCGCCCGAACTCGCCGCGATCACCAGCGCGATCGGCGTCGCCACGAGATCGGCCGCCTCAGCGCTGAAACCAAGGCTGCTCAGATCGCCACCGACCGTCCGCACCAGATCCAGACTCGCCAGCCAGGGCGGTAGTCCAGGCAGCAGGGTGTGCGTCTTGGCCGATGGCGGAATCGTCAACAGGGCTGATGCGTACGCACCGATGGCCATGAAGCCAATCTGACCAAGCGAAAACACCCCGGTGAAACCGCTCGCCAGGGCCAGACTGACCGCCAGCAGAATGTTGATGCCGATGAGCATGATGACCCTGACGAGGTAGTCGTTCTGGAGCTGGCTGGCGCCCAGCACGAACAGCACCATCACGCCCAACAGCACCAGTCCGTTCAACGCCCGTGCGCGCTCGATGGTCATCGCGCGCTACACCCGTTCCGCTTCGCCGGAGCCCAGAATGCCCTGCGGCCTGACCAGGAGCACCACAATCAGCAGCACGAAAATAATTGCGTCGCGGTACGCCGTCACTCCGGATGGCAGCGAGCCGGACAGCAGGATTTCGAGGAACCCGAGCACGTACGCGCCCAGTACCGCGCCCGGAATGCTGCCGAAACCGCCGATCACCGTGGCGACGAATGCCTTCAACAAGGGGATGAAGCCCATCAGTGGATCGATCTTGCCGATGCGGACCCCGTACAGAATGCCAGCCACCGCCGCCATGCCCGCCCCGATGATGAAGGCCACCATGATCACCCGCCCGAGGTTGATGCCCACCAGCTGCGCCGCGAGCAGATTCTCGGCCGACGCCCGCATGGAGATGCCGAGCGTCGTGCGCGTCACGAACAACGTAAACAGCACCACCAGGACGATCGCCGTGCCGAAGATCACGACATCGATCGTGGCGATGCCCACGTTCTGCATGACTGGCAACCGCTGATCGAGAAACGCCGGGCCGGCGAAGGCCTTCGATTGGCCGCCAAAGGCCATGATGACCGAGTTCTGGAGGAACATCGATACCCCCAGTGAGGTCAACAGCAGCGAAACATCCGGCGCGCCCCGCAGCGGCCGGTAGGCCAGGCGCTCCATGATGACGCCGACAAAGCCGGCGAGCACCAGCGCCACGACCACCGCCAATCCGAACGGCAGCCCCAGCAACGACAGCACCAGCACCAGGTACGGACCGATCATCAACAGTTCGCCGTGCGCGAAGTTGATCAAGCGCAGAATGCCAAAGATGATCGCCAGACCGATGGCCATGAGCGCGTAGATGCTGCCGAGCGCCAGAGCGTTGATGAGCTGTTGCAGAACGAACGCCATCTGTGTCCCCTTCAGCCTCCGAGGTACGCCCGCTCGACCGCCGGATTGGCGGCGAGCTCGCTCGCCGGACCCTCCAGGGTGACGTGGCCCGTTTCCATCACATAGGCGCGGTCCGCCACTTCGAGCGCCATCCGCGCGTTTTGCTCCACCAGCAGCAACGTCACCCGCTCCATCTTTAATCGCGCGATAACCTCGAAAATTCGTTCAACCAGCAGGGGCGCCAGCCCGAGCGAAGGCTCGTCCAGCAGCAGCAGTCGCGGCCGAGCCATCAGCGCCCGGCCGATGGCGAGCATCTGTTGTTCGCCACCCGAAAGCGTCCCGGCACGCTGCAGACGGCGCTCTTTGAGCACCGGAAACAGCCCGTAGATGTACTCCACATCCTGATCGATGGCCGCCCGGTCCTTGCGCTGTACCGCGCCGAGACGCAGGTTCTCGATCGTCGTCAGGCCGCCAAACAGCTGTCGACCTTCCGGACTGTGCGCGATCCCGAGGTGGACGATCTGGTACGGCGAGAGGCGCGTCAACTCGCGATCCTCGAAACGGATGCTGCCCGAGCGTGCCCGCAGGACGCCCGAGACGGTGCGCAGCAGGGTGGTCTTGCCTGCGCCGTTGGCGCCGATGATGGCCAGCAATTCACCAGGTTGTACGTGCAGCGAGACATTCTTGAGCGCCTGGATGCCGCCGTAGTACACGGCAACGTCCTCGATTTGCAGCAGATTGGAAGGCTGGCTCAAGCGCTGGCCGCCGCGTGTCGAGTGCCGAGATAGGCCTCGATCACCGCTGGGTCCGCGCGCACGCGTTCGGGGCTGCCCTCACAGATGGTCTGCCCGTAATTGAGCACTTGAATCCGGTCACACAGGCGCATGATGAGGCTCATATCGTGTTCGACCACGATCAACGTCAGCTTGTACCGCTCGTGGATCCCGCGGATGAACGCCAGGAGCTCTGTCGTTTCGAAGGGGTTCATGCCGGCGGCAGGTTCGTCCAGCAGAACGACCTGCGGCTCCAGGGCCAGGGCGCGCGCGATTTCGACCTTGCGTTGATCGCCGTACGACAGCGCCATGGCCGGGTGCGCGTGCAGGTCGGCGAGGCCAAGATCGTCGAGGCGCTGCATCGCTTGCTTCTCCAGCTCGCGCTCCTTGCGGATGAAGCTTGGCGCTGAGACCAGCGTTTCCCAGAAGCCGACCTTGCCGTGCAGCTGCTGGCCGATCTTGACGTTGTCCAGAACCGAGAGCTTGCCGAAGAGGCGAATCGTTTGAAACGTGCGGGCGATACCTCGGCGGGCGACCTGGTCCGGACGCAGTTGGGTGATCTCTTCACCGCGAAGCTTGATGCTCCCCGTCGTGGGCCGCACGAAGCCGGTCATGACGTTGAACAGCGTCGTCTTGCCCGCGCCGTTGGGGCCGATCACACCCAGGATTTCGCCCGCCTGCAGGTCCAGGTTGTAGCCTGTCAGCGCCTGCAGTCCTCTGAATTGACGCGAGACTTCCACCGCCCGCAAGAGCACAGGCGCCGATCTTGACATGTTCGTCGGACCGAACACATTAGGCAGTTTGCCTGAGTCATCTGGCTATTCCTAAACCAAAGCCAAGGTGGGATCTACATGGGTGGAAGGCTGAAGGATCGCGTCGACAGCACTAGTGTAGACGTCGGCTTGGG
>JAWVFN010000286.1:0-3083 GCA_033855935.1 Solirubrobacterales bacterium
CTCGCATACGTGCGTGTATCACCAGTGGAGTTTCGACAAAAGCGGCAACCTCTTGGGCGTGCCGTTTCGCCGGGGACAAAAAGGCATGACCGGCATGCCTGCCGATTTCGATCCAAAAAATCACAGCTTGAGAAAGCTTCGTGTGGAGAGTTATCGCGGCCTGGTGTTCGCGACCTTCAGCGAAACGGTCGGTCCCTTGCCGGACTATCTGGGTGCGCAAATGCGGCCCTGGATCGATCGTATCTTTCATAAACCGATTGAATATCTCGGCTGCACGCGCCAATTTTCAAAGTCGAACTGGAAGCTTTATTTCGAGAACGTGAAGGATCCGTATCACGCGAGCATGCTGCATCTGTTCCATACGACATTCAACATCTTTCGGGTGGGCATGAAGGCACGTTCAATACCCGACGCAACGCACGGACTGCACAGCATCATCACGGTGACGAAGACGGACGAGGATACATCGGCTGCGTACAAGCAGCAGAACATTCGTTCCTTCGACGAACGCTTCGCGCTGGAAGACGATTCCATCCTCGGCCTGATTTCCGAATACGAAGAAGACACGACCAATCATATCCAGCCGATCTTCCCGCAACTCGTGATCCAGCAGATTCACAACACGCTGGTCGCGCGGCAGTTGCTGCCTAAAGGACCCAACAGCTTCGAGCTGATTTTCCACTTCTTCGGATATACCGACGACACCCCCGAGATGCGCGAGTTGCGCATCAAGCAGGCGAATCTGGTGGGGCCGGCCGGCTACATCTCGATGGAAGACACGGAAGCAACCGAGCTGGTCCAGCGCGGCACGATCCGCGATGCCGGCGCGACGTCGGTGATCGAGATGTCGCGTGGTAATCCAGACCAGCAGGATACGGTCATCACCGAAAGCCTGATTCGAAAATTCTGGGTCGGCTACCAGAAGCTGATGGGTTATTGAACGATGGAGACGGTGAACATCATGGACGATATGACGCTGTGGTTCCAACTGCACGTGCTGCAGGACCAGTACATCAACACGCTGGACAACGATCGCCTGGAAGCATGGCCGACGCTCTTCACGGAGGATTGTCTCTACGAGATCGTACCGAAGGAAAACGCCGACATGGGCCTGCCTATCGGCATCATCTACTGCAATAACCAGAAGATGCTGCGTGACCGTGTGGTGTCGTTGCGCAACGCCAATATCTTCGAGGAACACAGTTACCGGCACATGACGTCAGGGCTCTGCGTGGTGGCGGAGAAAGACGGCGTGATCGAGACGGAAAGCAATTATGTAGTGATCCAGACGCGCACGAACGGTGAGTCGAATGTATATCAGGCGGGTAAGTACTACGACAAGGTGGTGCGTACCGACGCTGGTTTGCGTTACCAGTCGAAGCGCGTGATCTACGACACTTCGCGCGTGCAGACACTGCTCGCCACACCGATCTGATGGAAGCCACAATGAACCAATTGGTTAACGCGTGGCATACAGTAGGCGCGCTTGATGACTTCGAAGAAGGTGAGCCGGTCGCTGTCGTTGCGGGCAATAAACCCATAGCGGTTTTCCGTCTGGGCGACGATGTATTCGCGCTGCACGATCTCTGCACGCATGGTCACGCGCGTCTTTCAGAGGGTTTCGTAGAGGACGGTTGTGTCGAATGTCCTTTGCATCAGGGGCTCGTGGACATTCGTACGGGCGCGCCGCAGTGTGCGCCCATTGTGGAAGCGGTCCGCACCTATCCGGTTCGCATCAACGAGGGCAGCGTCGAGATCCATGTTGAATGACGCGTATGTGATCGTTGGCGCGGGACATGCCGCGCGACGTGCAGCCGAAACGCTTCGGCAGAAGGCGCCGGAGGGTCGCATCCTGATGATCGGCGAGGAGGCGGAACTGCCTTACGACCGGCCGGTGTTATCGAAGGATGCGTTGCTTGGGGCCGAAGGTGAGCAACGCGCTTTTATCCGCGACGCAAGCTGGTACGCGGAGCAGCGTATCGAGATGCGGCTCGGCGTTCGAGTGGCGGCGATCGATCGTGCGGAGCAGTGCGTGCATCTCAGCGATGGCGTGCGGATCGGTTATCACCGTTTGCTGATTGCGACCGGATCGCGTGTGCGTCGTTTTAGCGGACCGGTCGATGAGGGCGTGAAGCTGCATTACGTTCGTACCGTAGCCGATGCCCGTGGGCTACGCGAAGCGCTTGTGCCGGGCGCTAGAGTCGCGGTGCTGGGCGGTGGGTTTATCGGGCTGGAGGTGGCAGCGTCGGCGGTATCGCGTGGCTGCAAGGTTACCGTGATCGAACCGGCAAGCCGCTTGTTACAGCGGTCCATGCCGCCCGAGGTCGCTTCGTTCATGCTCGGTTTGCATCGGCGTCACGGCGTGGATACGCAACTCGAGACCACGCCGGTAGCGATAAACAAAACGGCCGAAAGCGGCGCGCTGATCAAAACCGATCGCGGCAACGTGGCCGCGGACGTGGTGGTGATCGGCATAGGCGTACTGCCTAACGTGGAGCTTGCCGCATCCGCGGGATTGATCGTCGATAACGGCATTGTGGTGGATGAACACTGCCATACCACCGATCCGCTGATCTTCGCAGCGGGTGAAGTGACGAATCATTTCAATGCGCTACTCGGCCGGCATGTGCGCGTGGAGTCGTGGCAAGTCGCGGAGAACCAGCCTGCCGTAGCGGCCGCGAACATGCTGGGCCGCGAGGAACGTTATGCCGAGATGCCGTGGCTTTGGTCTGATCAATACGACTGCAATCTGCAGACGCTGGGCGTTTTTGCGGCGCATCAGTCGATAGTTACGCGGGGCGATCCGGAAGGGAACGCGTTCTGCATGCTGGGGCTGGGCGCCGACAACAGGCTCGAGGCCGCGGTGACGGTAAATTGCGGCCGGGACGTCGCAGTGTGCCGGCGGCTGATGGCAGCGGGCAAGTTGCTGGACCATGCTGATCTTGCTGACCCGAACACACCGCTTAAGGGGTTGCTCAAATAGCGGTCCATATCGGCTGAGTGAGCGGGTTCGCGCTGAAGCGAAAGCTTATTGTTAAAGCTTAAGGAGCGCGCGCGTATGATCTACGTCTGGAAGTTTCTGG
>JAWVFN010000287.1:0-2950 GCA_033855935.1 Solirubrobacterales bacterium
TGACCCCGGCGGCCTCCGGCATCCTGCTGGCTTCTTCACTTCCGGAACGGCTCGGCCCGACGCGACTAATCGCAGGCTCAACGAACTGCCGCTGCTCGATCGGCGAAGGCGGAAAATGTTCTTGCGGGATTGGGATGGCGGGCGCGGATGGCCGTTGAAATTGCTGCTGCCAATCGCGCCGGCCGCTTTCCAGCGTTCGCCGGACCGCGTCCACCACCGCTTCGCGGACCGAGTTGGGATCGCGAAAGCGGACTTCGCGTTTCGCCGGATGCACATTTACGTCTACCGCCGCAGGATCAAGCTCGAGGAATAAGAACGTGACCGGGAACTGACCTTTCATCAGCGCAGTGTGATAGCCCTCTCGAAGCCCGGCAGAGAGCAGCGGGCTTTCGATGGCGCGGCCATTCACAAAAACAAGCTGCTGCGCCCGCGTCTGCCGGCTTACGCCCGCCTGGCCGATCAAGCCGCGGATCCGGATTCTCGCTCCATCGTTGTTCGGCTCTTCCACGGCCAGAAGACGATCGACGAGATCCTTGCCATGGAGATCGCGGATGCGGTCGATCAAACTCGCCGCGGCTGGCAACTGAAAGACCACCCGCTCATCCCGCACAAAGACGAACGCGATTTCCGAATGCCCCGTGGCCTGGAGGTGAAGCTGGTGCTCAAGATTGCGGCTCTCCGTGTTTTCTGAACGCAAGAATTTGCGGCGCGCCGGTAGATTGTAGAAAATCGAGCGCACTTCGATCTGCGTTCCCGGGGCTTCGCCGCCGTCACGCACTGTTTCGATGCGCCCGCCGGAGACGATAATTTCCGTCCCCGCCACCGCGCCCGGCTCTCGCGTGGTAAGCCGAAAACGCGAGACGCTGGCGATGCTCGGCAACGCTTCGCCGCGAAATCCAAGCGTTGCGATCGCCGCCAGATCGGCCGCCGTTCGAATCTTACTGGTCGCGTGGCGCTCCAAAGAAAGCAGTGCGTCATCGCGGTCCATGCCGCATCCGTCATCCACCACCCGGATCAGCGAAATGCCGCCGCGCCGGATGCTGACTTCGATTTTGCGAGCCCCGGCGTCGATGCTGTTTTCGACCAACTCTTTGACCACGGACGCCGGCCGCTCGACCACTTCGCCCGCCGCCACCTGGCTGGCGAGGATTTCCGGCAACAGGCGAATGCGGCTCATCTCATTTCAATTTTAGATTGCCGATTTTGGATTGCGAAGGAAAAGCGGACCGGGAGCGACAAACGCATCGCTGTCCGATTGTAGGGCGTCTGGGTCAGACGCCAGTGACGAAGGATACGTTTCACAGAATGGAGCCGCGAGGACGCGAGCGACATCGACGGGAGGCCCGCAAGGGTGAGCTTTCGGGAGAAAGCGAATCAAACGCCCTACAATGACGGAACAGGCCATCGCCCACGGCTACAGAAGCGATGAGCCCGGCGCGGCCGGTTGACTACACCCAGCCGCACTCATAATTTCGCTCGACAGATGATCACCGTAACCGATAACGCCGTCCGGCAACTCCGGAGCCTCCTCGAATCCCGCACCGACACCGAGCACCGGGGTCTGCGCGTCGGCATCGCCAAGGGCGGCTGCTCCGGGCTCCAATACGAAATGTCGCTCGGCGCCCAAAAGCCCGGCGACGCGATCGTCGACCGCGACGGGGTCCAGTTTTTTGTCGATAGCGACAGCGCGGATTATCTCCGCGGCTCCACCCTCGACTATCGCGATGGTCTGACCGGCGCCGGCTTTCACATCGAAAATCCAAACGCAGCGCGGACCTGCGGATGCGGCACGTCGTTCGAAGCAGCCCGCCCTGCTTGAAAACGAAGCGTTCGCGAAGCAGGCGCGTTTAGATGGATCGGGATTACTTCCGTTACGAGCCGGCGCATAGCTACGGGCGCTCGCGGCGGAAAAAAACTAACTTTTTTGCCTGGTCGGTTGCCATCCTGCTCCTGACCGGTTTCGCGTTGGCGGCCTGGCTCGGCAGCTTTTACATTTTCTGGCAACCGGAGCGGCCGCAAAGCTACCGCATCCTCAAGAAACTCCACAAAATCGAGCCCGCGAAACGGTTCGAATTGACCGCCGCGCCCGCAGGCGAATTCCTGACCGCGAAGCAGCTCTACGATCGTTACATCGCGATGAGCCCGACCGAGCTGGCGACGGTGAACGCGGAGCTGGCCCGCAATTACATCCGGAATTTTCAACAGGTCCGCGGCCTTGTGCCTTATGTCGTCGGCCGGTTCAACATTATGGAAGCGCGCGAACTGATGCCGGACGACGTATTTCTTTCCGGCATGATCGCGCTCACGAACGCGGTCGATCATGGCGAGCTGTTGATGGAACATGTTTACCCGGCCGACCCACAGGCGCTGCCCTTGATGAAGCAAACGCTGGTGATGGGCCTCGAAATCAAACTGGAGCGGACGCACGATCTCTCGACCGTCATTCATGCGGAGCGGCTCGCCGATGGACGCATCATGATCACCGCCATGCCGCTCCTCTACGGCAGCTACACCGTCACCCGCGGACCCGGCACGTTCACTCTCGAGCCGCCGCTCGATTTGAATTTGGCGGCGGGCTGGCCCCTGTTTAAAGACGTCGCGCGCAAGAACGCCGAAATGCAATACGCCAGTTACCGCGACCGCACCGCCCCGAAGACCAGCGAATCGGTTGCGGGTATCGCCCCGACTCCACCGCCCCCAGCCACGAATGAATTGATCCGGGTGGAACCGGCCGCTCAAGTCGAACCGCCGAAGGTTGCCGTGGTCACACCGCCGCCCGCCTCGCCGTCGCCAACGAAGCCGACAAAAGGAAACAAGAAGAACCAGAAAGCCACGCCGACGCCTTCGCCAACTCCGGCGCGAACCCCGACGATGGTCGCGCAAAATTCACCGCCGCCGAAACCGACCCCGACCGCCGCGGCCACGGCAGTTGCGGTGGCGAAATCGCCAG
>JAWVFN010000288.1:0-2508 GCA_033855935.1 Solirubrobacterales bacterium
GACCTTCGCCGACCAGGCCGTCATCGCCATCGAGAACGCCCGGCTGTTCAGCCAGGTTCAGGAGCGAACCCGGGAATTGTCGCATTCGCTCGACGAATTGCGTACCGCGCAGGATCGCTTGGTGCAGACCGAGAAGCTCGCTTCGCTGGGCCAGCTCACCGCCGGTATCGCGCACGAAATCAAGAATCCGCTCAATTTCGTCAACAATTTCTCGGCTCTGTCGGCAGAATTGATCGACGAACTGAACGAGGTGCTCGAAACCGCCGCGCTCGACGGCAAGGTTCGCGAGGAGGTCGACGAACTCACGCTTATGCTGAAGGGCAATCTCGAAAAGGTGGTGCAGCACGGCAAGCGCGCCGATTCGATTGTGAAGAACATGCTGCTGCATTCGCGCGAAGGGTCGGGCGAACACCGGCCGGTGGATATCAATGCGATCGTCGAGGAAAGTCTCAATTTGGCCTATCACGGCGCGCGCGCGGAGAAATCCGGCTTTAATATCACCTTGCAGCGCGACCTCGATCCGCAAGCCGGGATGATTGACCTCTACCCGCAGGAAATCACCCGGGTATTTCTCAATCTGATCTCAAACGGCTTTTATGCCGCCACCAAGCGCAAGGAAGCGGGCGAGGGAGGCTTTGAGCCGACGCTGAGCGCGACCACGAAAAGCCTCGGCAACAAGGTCGAAATCCGGATCCGCGATAACGGCACCGGAATCCCTTTGGAAGTAAAGGAGAAAATGTTCAATCCGTTTTTCACCACCAAACCCGCCGGCGAGGGCACCGGACTTGGCCTGTCGATGAGCCACGACATCGTGGTGAAACAACATGGCGGCAAGATCGACGTCGCTACCGAGCCGGGATCATTTACCGAATTCATTATTACGCTGCCGCGCGCGGCGGCGGCACAAGCACAGGCTGGAGGCACCAATTGAGCGTTTACATTCTCGTCGTTGATGACGAGCCCGACGTTGAGGCCCTGTTCCGTCAGCAATTCCGGCGGGATATAAAGTCCGGCCGCTTCCTGATGGAGTTTGCTCCATCGGCGCCCGCGGCATTGACGCGCGCCGCCGACGTCGCCGATCCGTCGCTGATCCTGATTTTATCCGATATCAACATGCCCGGCATGAGCGGGCTCGAAATGCTGCCGAGGGTCCGCGCCGAGCGGCCCGACGTTCCCGTCATCATGATCACCGCCTATGGCGACGCCGAAACGCGGCGCAAGGCGATCGAGCGCGGCGCGGTGGGTCTCCTGACCAAGCCGATCGATTTCACGCTGCTGCGCAACGAGATCGATACAAGGCTCGGGCAAGCCGCATGACCGCGACCATCCTCGTCGTCGATGACGAGCCTGATCTCGAGGCTCTGGTCCTGCAGAAATTCCGCAGGCAAATTCGCGACGGCGCGGTGGCGTTTGTATTCGCGCACGACGGCATCGAGGCGCTGCAGTCGATCGAGGATCATCCGCATGTCGACATGGTGGTGTCCGACATCAATATGCCGCGGATGGACGGCCTGTTATTGTTGCAGAAACTGCAGGAGACCGAGGACAAGAAATCGACCATCATCGTCTCCGCCTATGGCGACATGAGCAACATCCGCACCGCGATGAACCGCGGCGCGTTCGATTTCCTGACCAAGCCGATCGATTTCGGCGACCTTGAAATGACCATCGACAAGACCATCCGCCATGTCGAGATGATGCGCGAGGCGCGCCGCCGCCAGGCCGAAGCCGAGCGCGCCCACGCCTCGCTGTCGCGGTATTTTTCGCCGCAGATCGCAAGCCGCCTCGCCTGCGAGGGCGAAGCCGACGGCATGACGGTGCATCGGCGTGAGGTCGCGACTATCTTCACCGACATCACCAGCTTCACGTCGCTGGTGGAAACCGCGGCGCCGGAAGTGCTTGGTGAGCTGCTCAACGAATATGTCGGCGGCATGACTGACGTTGTCTTCGCGCATGAAGGGACTGTCGCCAAGATCATCGGCGACGCGATCCAGATTCTGTTCAACGCGCCCGGAGAGCAGCCGGATTATGCGACGCGCGCGATTGCCTGCGCGCACGATCTGGATGTCTGGGCCGAGGCGTTTCGCGAGCGCTGGAAGTCCAAAGCTGTCAGTTTCGGCGCGACCCGCATTGGCGTTCACGCCGGCCCGGCGCTGGTCGGCAATTTCGGCGGCAGCCGTTTCTTCGATTACACCGCCTATGGCGATACCGTCAACATCGCGGCGCGACTTGAGGCCGCCAACAAGTTTCTCGGCACCCGCATCTGCGTCAGCGCCGCGGTCGCCGATGCCACCGAGAAGTTTCAGGGGCGGCCGGTCGGCGACCTGATGCTGCGCGGGCGCAGCGAGCCGCTCCGCGCCTACGAGCCGCT
This sequence comes from Solirubrobacterales bacterium, assembly GCA_033855935.1. GTDB lineage: Bacteria > Actinomycetota > Thermoleophilia > Solirubrobacterales > 70-9 > JAWVFN01. The sequence continues at coordinate 2,372 of JAWVFN010000288.1, forward strand.
GCTGGCGGCCACGTTCCAGAAACCGGCGACCAGGCAATATTCCGAAGCCTTTGTGAAACTCGAAGCCGGCGACGCCGCGGCGATGCCGGCCTTTGCCGCGCTGGTCGGGTTGCATGCCGACGATGCGCTGGCCGGCT